>CAMBEL010000008.1 GCA_945865605.1 Bifidobacterium breve | reverse complement strand
ATCACAAATCAATCGAGACGTCGAACGACCCACTCCAAAGATATATGTCAGCGATATCTCCAACCGCTTCTCGCGGGGGATGTCGACACCGGAAATTCTTGCCATCTTCTGTTTCCCCTAACCCTGACGCTGCTTGTGGCGCGGGTTCTCGCAAATGACACGCACGGCACCATGGCGGCGAATCACTTTGCACTTCTCACACATCTTTTTTACTGACGGTCGAACCTTCACCGGTGCACTTTCTCGTTAGAAATTTGTGGCTACTTGTAGCGGTAGGTAATGCGTCCTCTGCTCAGGTCGTATGGAGTTAGTTCGACTTGAACTTTGTCGCCCGGCAGGATGCGGATGTAATGCATACGCATCTTCCCGGAAATGTGCGCCAGAACCTTGTGGCCGTTTTCGAGTTCTACGCGAAACATCGCATTTGGGAGCGGCTCGGTAACCGTTCCTTCTACGAGGATCGTGTCGTCTTTAGGCTTGGCTACTGGACACCACCATGGTTGAGGCGCGCTAAGGCGCTGAGGTATTTCTAAGGCAGCCCGGCAGGCTACACGGGCTGATGAAAAACCGCTAGTTCAGGACAATGGCGTTGCAACGGAGTGCAGAAGGGGTGTCACTCCAGAGGTCCGTGACCTCCCAACTCACCGTCTGGCCAGGCTCAATCGTAAGTATGTCGGCGGCGGAGGTCAGCAGTTCCGATCCGTCGTAAAACTCCACTTCGAGATCCACCGTGTTGCTGGTTGAGTTCGTACGGGAGGTAACGAAGCCCCCTGCGAACAACTCCTCGTTGTCCGCGTCCCACAGGCAGGTATTTACCTTCACGGTGAACCCCGGCACCGGAACCGGTGCCGGGGTAGTGGTCGGCGGATTGGTCGCGGACTGGCGCGGCTGCGTCGTGGACCCACCCGTCAGAGTCGTAGTCGGATTTCCAGTCCCAGAATTATCAGGTCCCGTATCATTGGTGGTATTGCCACGCGGTCGCGTTGTCGATGTTAAACGCGATCCAGCTGAGTCGCTATCCGCATCTCCCCCCCCGGACACTGCCACCATCACGACAACGAGGCAGACAAACGCAACTACTCCGACTGCCGATGCTGCAATCACGAGCCGCCGCTTCGACGCGCGCGCTCGCGCTGCGGCAATTGGTCCCGACGGAAGCACCGTTGCATCGTCAACTGGTGCATCCGGACCACTACTGCTCTCGATCACCACTCCTTCTCTGCGAGCAGGCCAAGCAAATACTCTCCGTACCCGCTATGGAGAAGTGGCTCTGCGAGCGAGCGCAAATCGTCGTCGTCGATGAAACCTTCGCGCCAAGCAACCTCTTCGGGACAGCCCACTTTCAAACCTTGTCGCTGTTCGACTACCTGCACGAACTGCCCAGCTTGCATAAGCGTTTCGAACGTTCCGGTGTCTAGCCAAGCCGTACCGCGGTCGAGCACATTCACGTGCAACCGGCCGGCATCGAGGTACGCGGTTATGACGTCAGTGATCTCGTATTCGCCGCGTTCGCTCATCCCTATGCCCTTAGCAATCTGCGCGACGTCAGCATCGAAGAAGTACAGGCCCGGTACTGCGTAGTTCGAACGCGGCTTCTCGGGCTTCTCGACGATCGCGGTAGGACGGAGTTCAGAGTCGAACTCGATAACGCCATATCGCTCCGGATCAGCAACGTGATATGCGAACACCGTTGCACCCGAGGTATCGACGGCTTCCAACAAGCGTTCATGCAATTGCGTACCGTGAAAGACATTGTCGCCAAGCACGAGTGCAACCCGCTGGTCTCCAATGAACTCCTCTCCAAGTACAAACGCCTGAGCTATTCCCTCGGGCTTCGATTGCACCGCGTAACTAAAGTCACATCCCCAACGCTTTCCATCGCCGAGCATTCTCTCGAAGCGCGGGATATCGTCTGGGGTTGAGATAACAAGAATTTCCCTTATCCCCGCAAGCATCAACGTGGACAGCGGGTAATAAATCATCGGCTTGTCGTACACCGGCAACAATTGCTTACAGATGGCGGTGGTCATCGGGGCCAGGCGGCGACCCGATCCCCCCGCGAGCACGATGCCTCGCATCGATCTCCTTTAGAAGTGGAAGAACGCAACTTTACGCCTACGAATCACTAGCCAAACGCGCTGTGTTGGCCGTCGCCACTACGAACTCCACTACGAAGCACGCCACCAGAGTCCTTTTGCCGCCCATTTCGATGCCACGTATTTCGCACGGAACGTGAGATTTTCAACTTATATCGCAAAACTGCGCTAGAACGGCTGTACGAGCAGGAAACCCCTTGCCTTGTTGGGATCAGCGGCCTATGGCCCACCCAAGGATTAGGTGGTATCTTGCGTCTATTAGGCCAAATCCGGACACGGACTGTGGCCGGGAGTTTGTATCGCAAAGACGCAATTCGAGAACATTGTTTCGGGAGTGCCATCGGGAACGACCGGGGGAGACGCAAGCAATGTCAGCCGACATCGAACGAGGGACAGGGACCGGGTTAAGCCGCCGCCAAGTTCTCACGCGCGGTGCCGTAGCGGCTGGCGTCGTCTGGGCCGCTCCGATAATTCGGACGACGGCCGCTTATGCAACAGGCGGAACAGAAATTCCGTGTCTCAACTTCTACTTCGTTGTTATAAAACCGAACGGGCGTTGTCGCCCTCCGGTAATCCGCAAGGGACTACCTGGGTACACAACCGACAACGCGCGCGCGTATGCGGACAAAGAAACAGGCGAAGACATCATGCACGGCCCTGACCGGCTTCCCCCGGCGATCGAACAATGGCTGATCGATAACCCGAAGATCACTTTGCAGTTCCCAACCGTGTGTCCGCAGCTCACTCAATCAAGCAGTGAGGCGTGGGCGCTTCTGTTGCCCGAAGTCATCGGGCCCAATGCCATTGCGCGCCAATGCCGTATGGCGATTGGCTGGGGCCGCAAGTCAAATAATTACAAGGACAACTCGTTTGCAGAGGCATACGTCGATCCGCACCCACCGCTCGCGATTCAGGTTGGGCGACGCTTGATCTTCCCTTGCCCGCGCCCACTACCAGAACACGACAACACCAACTCGCTGCGTTCCGATGGCGCGCCAACTAGTGGCATTGATCCGGTGCAGAGTGATGGAGCACCAAGCACGGGTGTGGACCCGGTCGAGAGCGACGGCGCGCCAAGCGCTGGCATTGGATCCTCGAGTAACGAGACGGACATTGGCGCGTTTGATGACGGCACGGGTCTTGGGGCCTCAGGTTTGTCCGGTGATTCTTCAATCGGTGGCGACGGAGATGTCACAGATGGGTCAGACATCGGGGGCGACGGAGATGTCACAGATGGGTCCCGAATATCGGGAGATGGCACACCATCGGCGGACCAGACGATGGGCCCAGGGCAGTGCATCAGTGCCGCCTACGTGATCTACTGTTGCCCAAGATGACCCAAGGTTCTGCCTCATCGTTAGTTGAACGAATCGCAGATCGCACCGCAAGGGTTGTGATCATCGGCCAGGGATACGTAGGGCTGCCGGTTGCGATGCGGGCCGTCGAAGTTGGGTTCAACGTTGTCGGAGTCGATGTCGACACCCGCCGCGTAAACGCACTAAAAGAGGGCCGTTCATACGTAGAGGATGTGCCGGGCGAGCGCCTTGCTTCCGCTCTGGCCTCTGGATATTCGGTGGCCGAATCTCTAGACGAACTAGACGGCTTCGATGTAGCCATCATCACGGTGCCCACTCCCCTGCGCGACGGAACCCCCGACTTGAGCTACGTAGAGTCTGCTGCCGCGTCACTCGCTGCGATCCTTTCAGTGGGCGCGTTAGTCGTTCTCGAGTCGACTACATACCCAGGCACAACCGAAGAACTTGTCGCGCCAATTCTCGAAACTTCAGGGCTGGTCGCTGGCAAAGACTTCATGCTCGGGTACTCACCAGAACGAATTGATCCCGGAAGCGAACATTGGCGATTCGAGAACACGCCCAAAGTTATTTCCGGCATCGATGCAGATTCGCTACGGGCGGTAGACGCGTTCTACAGCGCGCTTGTCGACAAGACGGTTCCCGTTGCTAGTCCTGCAGAAGCCGAGATGGTGAAACTTCTCGAGAACACATTCCGTCATGTGAACATCGCGCTCGTAAATGAACTGGCAATGTTCGCTGGCGACTTAGGAGTCGACATTTGGTCCGCCATCGATGCGGCATCCACCAAGCCATTTGGTTACATGAGGTTTACTCCTGGTCCCGGGGTCGGAGGCCACTGTCTACCGGTAGATCCTTCATATTTGTCGTGGAGAGTACGTAGGCGTTCGGGACACGCGTTCCGCTTCGTCGAACTTGCAAACGATGTCAACGAACACATGCCAGACCATGTTGTGCGGCGGGTTGCTAACTTGCTAAACCGCAACGGGCGGCCAGTGAAAGACACGTGCATCCTGTTGCTAGGTCTCGCATACAAAGCAGCGACATCGGACTGGCGCGAGTCTCCGTCAATAGTCGTTGCAGAACGACTGAGCACACTCGGTGCCGTGATTACAGCGTGTGACCCATACATCGCAAGGGCCAAGCCGCCGGGACTCCCATATGAACTCGTCGACTTTGGAGAAGACGCGCTGCAGTCATGTGACCTTGCGATCCTGCTCGTCGACCACCCAGACTTTGACCCAGAAATGATCTGTGCCCATGCTCCGCTTGTGTTTGACGCTAAGGGTGTGTTGCGAGGAAGAATTATGAATGGCGAAGTCCTCTAACGGATTGGACCGAAGCGTCAATTTGTGGCCTTTGCATTACCTAGGCGCGCCAATCCACCGCTAGAACGACGGTAGACTTCCCCTCTAATTACTGGGATACCGACTGGACTACGAGGGGGCCGTCGCCGATGACGACGTCCGCGCAAAGTGGCGCGAGCGCCGAGACCGGCAACCTGCAGGCCCTGCGTCCTGCGAACCGTCCGCTCTCCGCTCTTGGCTATGCGCTCTTCGGGCTGCTCGTATACATACCGGTGCTCCTCACCGATCCCGGCAAAGTCGAAGCCGACACCAAAAGTTACCTTTACCTAGACCCAGGTCGTTTTCTTAGCGGGGTCAGTTCCTTGTGGGACCCGCACATCGGACTAGGAACGGTGAGCCATCAAACGATCGGTTACCTCTTCCCGCTAGGTCCGTTCTACTGGATTACCGAAGTCGCCATGGGGCTCCCCGCCTGGGTAGCCCAACGGCTCTGGCTCGGAACCTTGCTATTCATGGCGGGTCTTGGTATGGCGTATCTCTTACGCACGCTTTCTGTGCGCGGTCCCGGTGTTCCCGTCGCGATGCTCGCATTCGCATTGAGCCCATACGTCATCGAGTTCTCCGCGCGCTTGAGCGTGCTGCTTGGTCCGTGGGCAGCGCTTCCATGGCTTCTCGCGTTCGTCATACGGGGCCTACGCGTCGGTGGGTGGAAATATCCTGCGCTCTTCGCGCTGACGGTGCAGCTAGTTGGCGGAGTGAATGCGACCGCTCTTCTTTATGTGCTCATCGGGCCGATGGCTTGGTTTCCGTACGCGATATGGGTGCGCCGTGACGTAACGCTACGACGCGCATGGTCTGTCGCATGGCGCATCAGCGTATTGACCATCGCCACTTCCCTTTGGTGGATGGTTGGCCTTTACATCGAAGGCAAATTCGGTATGGGGATCCTGCGCTTTACCGAATCGATCGAAACGGTTTCGGCAACTTCTACCGCAACAGAGATCTTGCGAGGACTTGGTTATTGGTTCTTCTATGGCGGCGATGTAAGCGGACCATGGAACGACTCTCTGATGGACTTCACGAGACGACCTTGGCTAATCGCGGTGAGTTTCGCCATCCCGACCTTGTCATTGCTCGGCGCAGCGCTCATCCGCTGGCGCGACCGAGCGTTCTTTGCTGCCATGATCCTCCTAGGCGTTACCGTCGCTGTTGCGGCATCGCCCTATGACGACCCGACACTCCTAGGGCGCGTCTTCAAGGCTTTTGCTACAAGTTCAACAGCGGGATTTGCTCTCCGAAGCACAGCGCGCGCTGTTCCCTTGATGACTCTCGGGCTCGCCGTACTTTTGGGTGCAGGGATAACAGCCATATGCACTGCGCTCGCAGCACGCGATCGTAAGTGGGTCGGAATCGTGGCTGCGACTGTGGTCGGCGTGATGTGCATTGCGAACGCGCCTGGGATCTGGAATGGGCGCTACTACAGCCAGTACTTGGAACGCGACGAAGAGATTCCTACGTACTGGAAGGAAGCTCTTGCATATCTAGATGCGCGTCCTCACGACACACGCGTGTTGGCCTTGCCTGGTAGCGACTTCGCTTCGTACCGTTGGGGAGACACGATTGATCCGATAGAACCGGGCTTGATGGATCGACACTATGTAGCGCGCGAGTTGGTTCCATGGGGAGGAGAGGCATCCACAAACCTATTGATCGCGCTCGACCACCGGTTACATGAACGGTTCCTAGATCGCAACTCGATTGCTCCCATCGCGCGACTCATGGGCGTCGGCGACGTGCTCTTGCGTATGGACCTACAGACCGACCGCCGCGGTCTTATACCAGCGCGCGAGATGTGGGCAGACCTGACAGAACGGGGTGGAGCGGAGGGACTAGGGCCAGCAAAAACTTTTGGGACCAAGATTCCCGGATCGTTACTGGCGCCCGACCTAGGTGACCCTTCCAAACCCCGCAAACCCGATCCTCCGCCCGTCGCTGTGCTCGAGGTTGTGGATCCAATCAATATTGTGCGCGCCAAGAGTGCTTCATCTCCATTGATCGTGGACGGCGATGGCGAAGGTCTTCTTGACCTTGCATCAACACGCATGCTCGATGCGCGACGGGTAGTTCTCTATTCGCCTAGCTTCGAAAACGATCCAGATGCTTTGCGTAATGCAACCACCGGCGGTGCGTCATTGATCGTCACAGACTCCAACCGAAAGCGAGGAATGCGTTGGTCTGGGATGCACGACAACTACGGATACACCGAAGACGCTGGAGAAAAACCCCTTCGTGAAGATCTCCTAGACCAAAGACTCGAAGTTTTCCCCGGGTCTACCGATGCCTCGCGTACCACTACGGCGCTTCGTGGTGTTCGATCCGTGTTGGCCACCAGTTATGGAACACCGGCGTTCGGCTATGCGCCGTCGGGCCGTCCATCACAGGCACTCGATGGTGACCTTCGAACTGCCTGGGAAGTAGCGGCAGGAATGCCGACGGTCGGTCCAGAAAGACTCCGCATAGAACTCAACGATCCGATCACGACTGATCGCATACATCTCGTTCAGGCATTCGAAGGGCCGCGTGGTCGGTGGATAACGCGTGTAGGCGTCCGCTTCGATGATGGCCCCGAAATCTTGCGCGGTCTAGGTCCCGTGTCTCGCTCGCGCAAGGGCCAAGATTTGAATTTTGAGTCGCGAACATTTGACACAGTCGAACTGCGGATTGTTGGTACCGGCGCAAACAAGGTTGCAGACGTTCCAACCGAGAAAGGACGCCGACGTACTACGGGAGTTGGTTTCGCCGAAGTCGGACTCATCGACGACAGTCCTGGCGCAAAACCCGTTCGCGCCAGTGAAGTAGTAACGATGCCAAGCGACATGCTCGCAACCCTTGGAGAACAATCTGCGACGCATCCACTGGCATTCGTGATGAACCGCGCAGAAAGGGACCTCACGCGGCGGTTCCAACTGCCCACATCACGCGACTTCGCGATTACGGGTGACGTTGCCTTGAACTCTGGCGCGCGCGACGATGCGATCGACCGCGCGCTCGGTATTCCAGATGTGAGCGAAGGTGGAATCACCGTCACCTCGAGCGAGCGTCTGCCCAACACCGAAGCGCGAGCATCGTCAGCATTCGATAATGACGCGAGTACCGCATGGAACAGCCGCGGCCAAGACCTAATCGGCGAATGGATAAAGGTGAGGGTCCCTGAACCGATAATCGTGGACCGTCTCGACTTGGAACTTCTTGAAGACGGACGCCACTCGGTTCCCATAACCCTGCGCATAACGGCAGACGACGGCACGAGTCGCGTCGTGAGCATCCCAACCGGAGTACCCGACGCGCGCGGAATCATTCGTATTCCAGTTGTTTTTGAGCCGCTCTCCGGAACGACCTTCAATGTTGAAATCGCTGATATCAGGCGCGTCACTTCCGTTGGTCCTAACGGAGCGCCAATGACCTTGCCCATCGGAATAGCCGAAATGGGAATGCCAGGCGTGGCCCGTGCTCCGATGCCCGCTCAGATGCCCGATATGTGCATCACTGGTCAGTTAACGATCGATGGACAGCCCATAGGGTTCCGCGTGATCGGCACAACTAAAGACGCGCTCAAGGGGCGCTCGCTGGTGCTGATCGGTTGCCAGCCCAGAATCACACTCGGTGCAGGTACCCATGAGATGCACGCGCGCATGCCTCGTTCTGAAGGTATTGCCCTGCACCGAGTCGTGTTGAGTTCTGGTTCCGATGGTTCCGCCGCACAACCTTCTGCAGTCGTTAATCCAGAAACCGCGCTTCCACCGGATGATGTACCTCCGATTCTGACCCCCGTCAGCGAAGGTCGAACGTCAATGAAGTTCACAACGGCGGCAAATACGCCGTACTGGCTCGTGCTCGGTCAGAGTCTCAATGAGGGGTGGCACGCGACCGTCAATGGAAAGGATTTGGGCGCACCAATCCTCGTCGACGGGTTCGCTAACGGTTGGCTTGTGCCCGCTCAAAGTGGCGACGGCCCGTCGTTAATCAGTCTCAAATGGAAACCCCAAGACGGAGTACAACTCGCTCTTATCCTCTCGCTGGTTGCCGGTCTCCTCTGCGTTCTAGTAGTTGCTTGGGCGGGCGCGCGGTTGCGACGCCGTCGCGGCGTAGCAAACGATGATGAAACGGCCGATGACTACATACCCGTGGTCGTCAACCCATTCCGTTCCGTAGGCAAACGACCGGGTCCTGTAGGCCTCGTCCTCACGCCGCTCCTAATCGGTATCGCGACGGCGGTACTCGTACGTCCAGTTTGGGGATTGCTAACAGCGGCGATTGTGCTTGCAGCACTAGTCGCACCGCGCGCTGCAGGTGTACTGCGGCTCATGCCAGCTGCACTATTGGGATTGATCGGCATATATGTAGCGTTCGGACAGTTGCGTCATCACTATCCAGCGACATTCGCCTGGCCAACGTATTTCGAACGAAGTCGCGATCTTGCGTTCATTGCGGTTGTACTTCTCGTGGCCGAAGTGATCATCGGGTTTGTACGCAAGAACGGATACGAGGAAGAAGAGTTCGAGGATGCCACCCCACGAGTGGAGCAGTGACCGTTTCCGACTCGCCTAAGGCACCAGCGAAGCCGCGCGACATGGTCCAAGTTGTGCTGCTGCTGTTCCTGGTCGGCGTTGTTCTACCCCTTTGCGTTGCCTCGTACTACGGCGCACTCGGAATACCGCGGAGCGACGACTGGTCCTACCTGGTCAGCCTCTTCCGTTGGGTAGACAGCGGAACCCTCGCCTTCAACGACTGGGTATCGATGACGCTCGTAGGGCAGTTGGTCATCACAGCCCCACTTGTGGCCCTCGTTGGACAGTCCATCTGGGCAGTACAGATATTTGCGTCATTGATCGGCTTCGTTGGCCTGCTGGCTGTCGTCTGGCTTGGACGCATCGTGATCCCGATGGGACGGGGAGCGTTACTTTTGGCCGTGACGATTGCTCTCGGTCCGCTTTGGGCTCCGCTAGCTGCCACCTATATGACGGATGTTCCGGCGTTCGCAGCGCAAATGATCACGCTCGTGCTCGCTGCGAGCGCACTCCGACGGACACCGCTGTCTATCCCCCTGTTTGCTGCCGCCATGTTCGTCGGGTTCATCGGCATTTCCATTCGCCAATATGGGGTGATCCCCGTTATCGCCATCGTGGTTATCGCGGTGTGGTCGTGCGCGCGCACCGGTGACCGCGCGCGCTTGCGTACCGTCTTGGCTCTGAGCGCAGCAACCGCGTTGTGCACGCTCGCACTTCTCTTCTGGTGGTCCGGTCTCCCCGACTCACTGAGCCTCGCTCCCAAGCCTCCCGCGTCTGGCGCGAGTGCGATGCTGTTCATTCAGGGAGCAGGATTCTTGCGCCTAACCGGGCTCCTATTGCTTCCCGTAATTCTGTTTGCAAATCCAATTGCGATCTTCCGCCGTGCTTGGAGTGCGAGCGCGGCAACTAGCGGAGCGGTCGTCGGTCTTGTCAGTGGGTGGCTCCTAGTGGCTTACGTTCGTGTGCCAGCGGTTCCTTTCGTGGGCAATTACATCGACCGACATGGCGTACTCGCCGACGACGTTCTCATAGGTCACCGCGTCCTTAACGGAGAACGGCCACCCGTGATACCTACCTATCTCTTCGACTTACTCGCACTGATCGGGTCAGTTGGCGGGTTACTACTTGCTCTGGCTGCAGTTCCATACGTCGTTCGCCTCGCCTCGCGACTGCAGTCACGCGAGTCCGTCGAGATTGATGCACAAGGAAGTCTTCTTGTCCTCACACTTATCGGCTTCGTCGTTGCCTACGCGGTTGCGCTCATTACCGGACTGCCCATATTCGACCGCTACGCGTTATTAACAATCCCGATAGTGGGATTGTTGTTGTTGCGAACCACGGCACACGCAGCAGTCACCGAATCGCTGCAGCACAGCGATGCTCAGACCCGGCGGGCCACGGCAAGATGCTGGGCTGGAGCAATAGTTACATTGACCGCGCTTGGTCTCGTTGGACTTGCATTCAGCACTGACTCCGCATCGTTCGATGCAACGCGTTGGGAAGTAGCAACAAAGGCAACAGAACGGGGCTACGCGCCACTAGATGTCTACGGGGGCTTTGAATGGCTCGCGTACCACCGTCAGCGAGGGCCACGATTGAGCAAGAACCAAGTTGAACGGCAGCACTTCCGCTCCCAAGATTTCCAGAACCTATGCGTCGACTTGGTGGTCAATCCGATTCAACGCATCGCAGTACGCGGCATTGCGCGCGGTGAGGTCAGAGGACTAGCTCACAAGCCGGTCCTCATCGTCGCCGTTCCAAACGATCAAACGTGCCTAAGCGACTTGACTCGCGGTTAGCGCTGAGTTTGGTCTAAATAGTCTGCGATCATCGATGGTTCGGCAGACCCGATGATTGGAACAGAATCGATCAAGTTGATTAGAGCATCGACAGTGGCGTCTGGGTCGAACCAAGATGTAGCGGCAGGGCCAAACTCTGCGAGCGCTTGGGCGCCATCGGAGGCGCTGCGCACACCCATCGCGACAAGTTCATGGACTCCCCAAGCCAAAGGTCGTGGCTCGACGTCTTGGTTGGTCGCGACAATTGTTCTAAGCGCTGCCAGTCGGAGAAGTGGTTCTAGTTCTAGACCTAAGACGTCGGCACCTACCAAAATGGTCTTTGAATCAAGAGAAACGCGCGCGGTCGGGATGTCAGATACCTGCAATGACGCTTGAGCTACATCGTGGTCGTACGCAACTCGATTGGTGGGTGGAGCAACGAGAATCGCCCTCCCGTTGCGTCCAATTGCTAGGGCATCAATCGGAACGAACCCCGGAAAGATCGCATGTGTTGCTATTTGTGCTGCTAGCGCGCGCACGGCGCGCTCAGGACTGCGACTTCGCGCAAGCATTGTCGGACCCCGATGTAATCGGCATACCGGGATTACCCCCGAAGGTTCTGGCTCTGTAGGAATTATCAATCCGTAGTAGGGAGACGTTTCTCCAGGCGAATCATCCCTGCCGACCACATACGAAGCGAACGCATCACATACTGCGTCAGCAAGTTCAAGATCGGCACCGACAGAAACGATTGTTTCTCCCATAGCTATGTGAATGTGTGAGGAGAAACCCGGCCCGTCGCCACATCCCGCACAGGCGGTCGCCGGTTCCAGAAAGATAGGAACATCTAGGTGCTGTTCGCGCTGGAGATCGTTCCTCTCGAATGTCACGAGCCCGCGCTGCGCGAGATCTTGAACAACCTCAACCACGTCGCCTTGAACAATCGCCGCAGGTGCGCCGAATGTGTTCGAGAATTCTTCGGCAAGTTCGGCTACCGAAGCGGTCCCATCGCAACATTGCCAAACCAATGCGGCAACCGGGTTCAGTAGATGGAGCTGACCTGCATCGTGTATGACCAGCTCTCCATTGACAACAACATTCTCAGGAACCGAAAGTGCTAACGGAACGGCATCAAGATCAATCATCGCTCCTGGGAGACTCATCAAACCCGCGCCGAGGTATCAGCAAGATCAAGTACGGCGGCAACTGCTTCATCTAGGTGGCCGCTAACTAGGCGGTAGCACGGGATACCTTCTAAAGCATCGGACAGGGCGCGCAACGTGCCAGGCCGTTCGAGGTGAAATGCGTGAGCCGCTACGGACATGAGCGCATCGGACAGATCAAGGCGTGTTACTTCCGTTGAAGCACTGCTTTCGTAACGCGGCAACACCACCAGTCCAAGTTTGGTCGCTGTCGCGACGACGTCGGACCTTATTGACCGAACGGGAACGAGACCGCTCATCGCCAAGTACTCCACCCATTGTCCTGGCGCATCCCAACGCAACCTTGCGAGTTCATCTGGCGATACGCCCAGCGATATTGCTTTCGCGTATGGCCGACAATGTGTGGTTGCGCTATCGATGGCAACGAGTTCGTCAGTTAGGTACGACAAGCCATTGGCGACAAGGCCCGCGACAAGCGTCGACTTTCCAGCATCCATCGGGCCAGGTAAGGCGATTGCGATGTCCCCTGCAACCGCTCCCGCCGCATGAAGAACAACTGGCCCAACGGCATTTTCTATTGCAAGCCGATTGGTATCGAACAGTAGGTGCGTAAAAGCCACGCTCGGTGCTGTCGTGCGCGCGATTACTACTCCATCCAACGCGACGCAATATCCAGGACGATCTTCGACAGTCGCGCTACCCATGGACAGCACTCGCTGTGCAGGTCGCGTCGTCGCGAGCGGCGCGAACAGTTCTTGTACAAGCAACACAACTTCAGGCTCGTCGCTATAAACCGTTACGTCTAAGTCGAGTAATGCAAGTGAACTCGTGTGAGTCCACCCCGAACGATCGAGGACGTCGGTTATCGACTGCGTATCAGCCATTGCGCCGCCAGCGAGGCTTTGGCTGAGTCTGGAATCGTGCGTAGGGATCTACATCCGTGTCATAAGTCGGTTGATTAGGCGCTGGCTCGCCTTTAGTGGCGAATGCTTCACCTGCGCCGGTCGCTTCATAAATCACAGGCGACAATGGCGCCTCCGCATACGGCCCCTCCACGACAATGTCCCGCTGCTCGATCGCTTCATCTGTCGAGATAACACCTTCTCGAGTCCAGATCGGTAAGCAAACGAGAACGAGGAAAAAGGGCATGACCTGGATCCGTTGACGAGCGAGGATACCGAAATTCGAGAACGCCGAGAACGCGTATGTGAATGAGAGCACGATGCCAACGCAATAAGAAGCGTACGGTCGGTTACGCATACATCTCGGTATGGATTTGAGCCGTCGCCAGTACTTGCAACATAGGCCCAAGATGAACATGCCTTCTGCCGCCGTGCCGAATGCAATCAAGTTGGAGGCCTCAAATGGCAACGGTCGAAACAGAACGGTGCCAATCGCGGCTGGCGCGTTTACAGGGGTGTTCATTCTGACTGGAGCAAACGCAGAACCCGCTTCACTGGTCGCTCCTTCCGCCTCGGCCATGACTGTCTGGCCTGTCTCTTGGGTTAGGTTCGAGACGCCGAAGAAGGTCTCGGCTTGCCCAATAAGAACGAAGCCCAACACAAGGAGAGCACCGAACACAATCAACCGCACACCTGACGCCTTGGCACCTGGCTTGCGGGACTTGCCGATACCAGCGGCAAGAACCATTCCGCAAAATAGCGACAATGAAATATGTGGTCGCAGCAGAGTAACCATGAAGATTCCAAGCGCGACAAGCGCGGCACCGCGCATTGGCGACTTCACGATCGCGCATGCGACGCCGTATGACACCACGCCAATACCAAACACCGACCAACCCTCCTTTCCGAGCGCGGAGGACCAGTAGAGAAATGACGGCAAGAACAGAATTAGAAGCGAGTAGGTCCGAACGGCACCTTCAGGAACCGCTAGCCGAAACGCCCTCCACAGGAGCAGCATCCCAATAAAAGACAAGAATGACATCACAAGCGCTCCGCTTATTGCGGAAGAGCCGGTGAATGAATAGACGATTCCGCTGAACGTCCTGATGAAATCTGTCCCACTAATCGACTGCACTTCCGAGAAGTCGAGGCGTCGGAACAGCGGCGCGTAATACTTACCAAACTGGTGGTAGTCGATCGCGTCAGAGCGGCCGTTATATTGAATTTCAGTCACTAGATAACGTGCCGTTGTTCCAATCATCTTCGCCGCAAATGCCGCCAAAACGAACTTGACTACCGCTGGGTCGTCATCGGCTTGGGCCAGCGATCGACCGATCCGTAGTGCGAAGTACCCAAGCAGCGGAACGAGCGGAACGGCGTCTATGAACTCGAAGGAGCCCGTGACAACTGCTGCCACTACGAGCAACGCGTATACAACAACGCCAGCACCTATCACATAGTTCGTCCACGCGTCTGAGCGACGAGCATTCAACTTCTCAAAAAACCCTAACGGCATTTGTCTTTGATTTGAAACGGCAGTCAACCCACTCACCCCCTTCTCGGTCGCGAGGCCCAGGCTCGACTGAGTCTTCGTCGATATCCACCGTCATGTATGCGCGCATAGTCCGGGCTAACCGCAACCAGAGTACGCACGTAGGCAACTTTCGCCGAGAACCCACGCACGGCATGGACTCCTGCTGTCATCTGGCGGGCATAGCTGCGGTTCGGTCCGACGTATGCAGCAAGCGATCGTGATTCGAACCTTGTAGGCCGAGAGTTCTGCGCCCAAGCGACTTCAGAGGAGGCAGTAAGGCCGAACTTATTCCATGCGAGTTGTATTGCGCGGGCTACTACTGCTTCGGCGCGCCAACGGCGAGCCGTACGGCGAGCGTCGACAAGGTCAAGATCGGAGCGCAATATAAGTTGCGCTACATCACGCAGCGCGGTCGTTCGCGGCGATTCGTCGCCAAGAGCTGCGTGATAGCAAGCATGGAGGAAGCGATGTTCACGGGTCAAGACAGGTATGTCGACACCACCCAACCGAACTACAGGAAATTGTTCGAATAACTCATTCAGATCAATGGAAAGCCCGAATGGTCCAGCAACAAATGTGCGGTGTAGGTCGATCTGGACACCATCGGGCCTCAACATACAGACACCCTTCCCAAACCGCTTATCGAATCCAGGCCTTACCTCTTGGAATCTCCGCCGCGCTCCCGCTGCGACAAGAAGCCTCACCGCTTCTTCATAACCCGAAGACGGCACAAGCACATCTACATCGCCGAATCCCCGACATGAGGGATCGGGATAATCTAGGTGGGCAATTGCAGCTCCCTTGAGGAGGCGGGCATCGATCCCAGCGGCGGCGAATGTATTCAGAACTTCGAGCGCTGCGCGTTCTAGAACCAAACAAAGACGCATCGCCTCCTCGTGGCGAGCCACAAGTTCATCTCGCTGGTCCTCAGTCATTTCGATCAGATCCAGCTGTGCAGCGTGCGCCAGGAGCCCAACGGTTCGTTCAGAAACCGCCAAGTTGATCAGGTCTGTCCACGTCGCATCATCGAGGCCTACGAGGGAAATGCGAGGGACATCCGGAAGACCCTGCGAATATCCCCGTTCAAGTAGCGACAGGTCACTCATGGTTGGGTTTCCACTATTCCCAAATAGAGCAGTTGCTCCAGAACCGGAGACATGTCGGTGTCCACTACCGATACATCTTCGAAAAATCGTTTAGCTAACGAGAGCACAAGTTCTTGACGTGTAGACGGCCTAGCCAACAACTCCCAGAGATCGGAGCCCGTGCCTTCGAGAATGACCGGAGATGCTGCGCCGGGCGCGAGCACAACCACCCCGAACTCCCCAGCCCGCCAGAGTGCCGCCTTGGCTCGAATCAGGACATCATCGTTAGCAACTACAGGACTCAGGCTCATGGCCGGTGCCTCGGCTAACTCAGATCCAGGGATCTTCAGTGTCGGGTGCCGTAGGTGCAGAAACCGAAGAAGCCTCGACGGTCGTGATGTCAACTACCACTTCGCTCTGTTCCGATGCATCGGTTACGTGCGCAATCGATTCTGCTTGTATATCGCGTACCGCCACCTTGGTGCGCGGGGATGGTTTCTTGGCCTTCCACGGTAAGAGGCGTTGGGTAACTGACACCTCGCCAGGATGCGCATACCCGTACCCGTACCCGTAATACCCGTAATACCCGTAGTACCCCGCGCGAGCGCCGTGTTCTGCACCGACGATTACTACACCGATGACGGTCGCCTCGAGGCGGCGTAGCAAATCGGCTGCAGATGCCACACCGTTTCGTCTCGTCCACCCACATCTAGCAAGCAAGAGTGTGGCATCGACGCCGAGCGCTAGATCTGCGGCGTCATTGGCCAACAGAATCGGCGGCGAGTCGAGAATCACAAGATCCGCTATTTCTTTGGCGGCGAGCACTGCTGCTTTGGCTACGGCGATTGCATGACCTGGATCCGACTTGGTGGGAGCGGAGGCTGCCATACGAACTCCTGGTATACCTGTTTCTTGAAGCACGGCCTCCAAGTCCGCCGGCGTACATACGACGTCGATGTCGCCGAGATTCGGATTCGGGGCCGTTGCGAAGTATCTGTGCATTGTTGGACGTCGGAAGTCAGCGTCGATCACAATTACTGACACACCAGTCTCTGCGAAGGCAGCTGCAAGGTTCACGGCCGTAATCGACTTTCCCTCTGCAGGACCCGGGGACGTCACAAGAAGAGTTCGCAGCGTGCCGAGAGACGCGACATTGCCATTGCCATTGCCATTGCGGGCCGCCGAGTTTTTGGGATGGCGTTGCCACATCGCCAACAACGAGGTTCTCAACGATCGATAGGCCTCAGCGGTCAATGATGCTGGGTCGGTGGCAGTAGCCACTGTAAAACGGGTTACGCGATCCATCGCTACAACCGGTATTTCGGCGACCACGGGCATACGGGCTGCGCCCTCAGTGCCCGCTACATCGCGCACACGAGAACTGAGAACTTCAAGCACGATTACCAAGGCGAGCGCGAGAAACAGACCGATCCCTCCGCCCATGAGCAGGCGTTCGCTCGGACTGATCATGGTACCGCCAGGACCAACAATTAACGCCAAACGCTCCTCCGAAGCCGCTTCGAGGGTATTCAACTGCGCTTTCGCCGGGCCCGCTCGTTTCCAAGCTTCTAAAGAATTATTCAGTTGATCTACGCTGGTCATGTTGTCAAAGCGGCGTCGTTGGAGCAAGTCTACCATCTCAATATTTCCGCTTCCGCCTGCTTGCAAAATCTGTATTTCAAGCGCTCCGCCCACTCTTTTCATTTCATCTAGCTGCGCGCTGAGTGCCACAATCCTGGCATCAAACTGTCGCTTTCCTAGTGTGTCTAGGTACTTGGTCAACTCTTCCGCGAATGCATTCGCGTACAGCACCGACGACGCCTTTCCCCCCGTAACCACAATCGCGAGGGCGCCGGTTGGGGGGTCCGGTATAGCGGTGATTGTATGCGGGCCACTCGCACCCCAAACGGTGACGAAACCTTTTCCCAAGCGGAATTTCGGAACTCCGATATCAGGAATCTTCTTATTTGCTTTCTTCGTCTCGGAATCATCATTGCTGGTGTCTCGACCCGTATTACCTTGGGCGTCAGTCGTGTCCGCTCGACTGATGGTCTTGGGGAAAGCAACTGCTTCCATCTGCTTCAATACGGCGCGCGGTACATCTCCTGCGATGGTGAGCAGTGCGAGCCGGTCGTACCCCATCGAACGAGAAACGTTGACAGCGGTCGAATTCGGGTCTGAGATCAAGAGGTGTGTAGCCCGATACTGAATCCTTGGTGCCGTACGAACAATTACCGAAGATTGACTGGGCTGTGTGGCCATAGCAAAAATCAGCCCAACCATGAGACCGACAACGAGCGCCCACCATCTCCTCCGCAGAACCCGGAAGTAGTCCAACAGTCCCATTGCGGTTTGGTACCCCCCAGTCACGGCTGCACTTGGCAACCGACGCGTTGTTCTAATTCGGCCCACGTGCCATTACTCAGCGCGTGCTATAGGTCACTCAGTGTAGCCAAGGTTGGATCCATTTAGCCATAGGCACCTAGACCCACCCTTCCTATTTCACCGCCATCCCGCATGGACCGACCCATTGGCATACCGGTATCTCCCTTGCCGGCATCGAAATGGTTGCGTAATCAAGCCTGTCCTCGCTCTGTAACCACCGCCAAGACATAGTCCGCGCATCCCATGCCTCCTTATATCTGGGACAATGACACCATCAACAAGCACGTCAACAGCGCAGATACCTCAGATTTGTCATCGGAATCTTTGCCGCTTACCGCGGTTAAAGGTCCGCGGCATCTACCCACCCCGTGGCTCATCCCTAGTCTTTGTGCGCTGGCAATTATTGCCGTGCCTGTACCCCTGCTCATGGCCTCCAACTACGGCGCCCTTGGCATCCCTCGCGGCGACGACTGGTCTTACCTTGTAACTCTGTTCCGACTGGTCGAGACCGGTTCATTGTCCTTCAACCACTGGGTATCGATGAGCCTCGTTGGACAACTCGTCATCGCGGCACCGATCGTTGCGCTGGCTGGCCGCAACATTGCAGCGCTCCAAGTCCTCACTGCGATGCTCGGCTTCCTCGGACTTGCATGCGTACTCATGACAACACGACTCGCGGTACGCGCGTTTTTCGGTGGACTGCTACTTGTCGGCGCACTGGCCGTTGGACCGTTGTGGGGGACGCTCGCCGTGAGCTTTATGACCGACATCCCAGCATTCGCCTTTTGTTGCCTCGCAATGCTGTTGACGGTCGACGCTCTGAGACGAAACCCAGTTTCGTTGGGGCGTCTTTATGCCGCGCTCGCCATCGCTCTGGTTGCCTTCACAATCCGCCAGTACTCGGTGGTCGCATTTCTAGCGGCAGCCGCTGCAGGATTGTGGTGGCTTCATCATGAAGATAAGGCGCGCGCGAAAAAGTTGGTTATGGCGACGGGGGCTTTCCTCCTGGTCGGGATCGTTTTCGTATTGTGGTGGAACACGATCCCCGACGCGAGGTCGCTATCGCCCTCCATGCCGACCCGCCACTCCCTCGTAGTCACGTTCGTCAAAGGAGCAGGATTCTTAAGGCTTACAGGCCTGCTACTTCTCCCAGTAGTTGTCTTCGCGGGACCGTTGAGTCTGGTAATTAGGAGCTGGCGCGCAAGTCGCGTACTCACGATTTTCATTGCAGGGGGCAGCACGCTCTGGTTGACATCTAGCGCTTGGAGAGTTCCAAGTGATCGCTTCGTCGGTAATTACTTGTTGCGCGATGGCGTTTTATCCGACGTTGTATTAAACGGCCAGCGCCCGGAAGTCCTGCCAGGCAACGCTTGGGTCGCGATCGTCTGGATCGCTACCGCAGCAAGCATCATCCTCTTGATAGCGATAGTCCCCCCCGTTGTCGAGGCTGCACAACGTCTCCGCGCCAAGCGGTGGCGCTCTAAGGATCCAATCGATGCTTTCCTCGGCCTAACCATCGCGGGATACGCCGCTGCTTACAGTCTCGCAATGCTTACCGGTGTACAGGTTTACGACCGTTACCTTTTGCCAGCACTTCCTGCGATCGGGCTGGTCATCCTGCGTATACGCGACCGTCAAGACGCCTACGCTACCGCTGAAGAAGGCAACAACCACGTGTCGCGCAGCCGGATTATCGGCGCTTCCATCGCGCTTGGCGCACTTGCATTCGTAGGCGCCGCATTCTCCGCTGATTCAGCGTCTTTCGACGGTGCATCTTGGCGAGTCGCGCAAGATGCAACCAATGCCGGATGGGCGCCTGATCAGGTCTACGGAGGACTTGAGTGGCGCAACTACCACCGAGGTGAGATAGACGATCAATTCGCGCCCGATGCAACTACTCCATCCACCTCGACGCCAATCTGTGTGACAGTGCACATTGACCCTAGGCACGTGGTAACACCCATCGTCGCGATAGTCGAGTCGAAGGCACCTACAAGACGGCCAATTCGTCTCGTCGCGTTCCGCACGAAGGAACCTTGCCAAATCGGCAAGCGTTCGCCATGACAAGCACGGAGAACAACGTGCAGCCGGAGCCAGCGCAAGAGGCAGCGATACCCAAGAAATTGGCGATTCTTGTCGTCTACCACCTTCGTGACGGCACCGATATGCGGCTGCTTCAACTGCACCTAGATCGCATCGAACGGCATACCGCGGACACGTACAAGGTCTTCGCCGCTACCAACAGAGCATCGATAGATGCGCGCGAAGTCTTGGACGCGCGGTCCGATGTAATTATTTGCGATATTCCTTCAACAGAACTGCGCGGCAGCAGAGAACATGCGTATTACTTGGACGCGTTGGTCCAATTCGCGTTGGCTGATGGCGCGAGCCACTTCATAACCCTCGATGTCGATTCCTTTCCGATCGATGATCGATGGATAGGTGTGCTTGAGGCGACAGCAGACCCGGGTTCCGGTCTCGCCGCGATTCTGCGATCTGAGAACGGTGACGTCGACTTGCCGCACCCATCGTGCACGTTCGCCACCCGCGGATTTTTCGAACGTTTCAACGTGAGTTTCTCGCCGGATTCGGACTTTGTGCCAGAGTTCCGGCGCTTTCTGCGAGCTACTCGTCAAGCGGGAGACACGGGAATACGCCTCGCGTATGTTCTTTGGTCCGCAGGGCTCAAGTGGGGGCAACTGCACAGGTCGAATGCGATTGATGTTCACTATTTGATGGCGGGTATCTATGACGACGTCGTGTTCCACTTAGGCGCCGGCGGACGCGACGCTCTCTTCCGGCGTGATCGTCAAACGTCCTTGCCACATCGCCTCAGTGAACCGATCGAGCGCTTCCCGGCACGGCGCGCCTTCGCTATACGCATCAAGAAGCGGCTGTTGCGAATGATTCGTTCGCGGGCCGAGCGAACGCTTATTGAAACGAACAATGTCATTGCCGAACTGTCGAGGGATTGGCTGCTGTCCGATCCGGATGGCCTCCTCGCATACCTAAGGGGCAATGCGCCGACTCAAGACTCGGAATGGATAGCAAAGCTGCGCTCCATAAGCGATGTGGCTCACCGATGATCCGACTACCATTTAGTTTTCTTGGGTTAGTTCGCGACGGAATCGCGACCACACCGTGACCATGACCGAGCGGCAACGAGTGACAGCAGAGGGACCGACACTTTCTCCCAAGGTTCTCATCACGGGGACCGGTCGCGCGGGAACGACACTGCTCGTACAAGTATTGACCGATCTAGGGCTCGAAACCGGATTCGGTCCCGACTCGGTCATCGACGAGCGCGCTCAGGCCGGGCTCGAGCTGCCCGCTGGCGACCCTGCGTCACCCCGCATCGTGAAGAGCCCGAACCTCACCCGTCGGATGGGCGAGCTCATCAGCGAAGGTCGCCTGAATGTCGAACACGTGATTATCCCGATCCGCGATTTAGACGTAGCAACCGCGAGCAGAGTCCGCCTAACACGTTACGGTTCTGACTTGCACACATGGGGAGGGCTGATCGGGACTACACGTGCAACCAAGCAACGGACAGTATTGGCTGAACGGCAATACGAACTCATGTACACGATTGCCAAATACAACCTGCCCCACACTCTTCTCTTATTCCCCAAGTTCGCCAGCGACTGGCAATACACATTTGACCGGCTCTCATTTCTTGACCCGGAAATACCTTCCGAATCTTGGCGTGAATGCCTCATGAACCGCGTGCGACCTGACTTGATTCATGAATCACCTCTGAGCAGCAAAGAAAGACTTCTCACAGTTGGTGGAACGGCATACAACCGGGGGGTGCTTCGCCCATTACGCGCGTTGCGGAATCTCACGGTACGAACCCACCGTGATCCAACTGAACGAAAGGATTGAGGATGATTCCCGGTGAACCAGGAGTAACGGTGCACGTACCGACACTCAATACCTCCCGCGTCACAGAGTTATGTATCCGTTCGATGAGGCACTTTGCTGGTCGCCCCTTCGAACTGGTAGTCGGAGACTGCGGATCAACCGACGGGTCAGTCCGCATGCTCGAACGTCTCGCTGGACGCGATTGGCTCGAACTTCAGATGGCTCCTAACGGTAGACGGCATCCTGAGTGGCTGGATCGCTGGCTGCGGGAATGTAGGACCAAGTACGCACTGTTTTCCGACTCCGATGTCGAGTTTCGCGAACCGGGTTGGTTATCCGACATGGCATTCGTTGCAGAAGAAACTGATGCAGCCCTGGTATGCGGTCGGATGCAACACGAAACAGAATGTTTTGTCCATCCCGTTACAAAAGCCGAACGTCGGCTAGCGGCACGGCCGACGGCATGGCTACTCATGCTGAACGTCGAACAAGTACGAAACATCATCGATGCAAACTTCGAATACCACGAAGTCGAGGACCTAAATGTATTTGGTGGCAAGATCGCCTATGACACGTCCGCTTGGTACTTCAAGCAACTCTGCGATGCAGGGCTCACTTGGGCGGAGATGCCCGACTGGTGGCAGTCGAAGTATCGCCACTTCGGAGGGCTTACATGGCTGGGCCCGCGTCGGTCTGGGCCCGCATGGCGTGTCCGAATGAAGCAAGCCGCAAAACTTGCAATCGCCGAGGCACACCTTCATACCGCCCGCCGGGAAGACTGGGGTGCTCAGACTTCTGATATTCCCGCTAGCGCCTCACTCGCGCGCTGATCCCTGGCTACTACGCTCGTCTGGCGTTGCAGGATGCGGCAAGCGAAGGGACGGCGTTGCGCAAGCTGGCCCAGCAGACACTAAAGCACTCGGCTCGACTAGCCGATCGGATCCGGCCTCGCTCCCAGGGAGTCGTTGTCCTGATTTACCACCGCGTCGGTGGTAAATCAGGCTTGGATATCGACATGCCAACGGCGATGTTCGACGCGCAGATGGCGATCCTCGCCGCTAGCGGCCTCGTCGTAACAATCGATGACGCGATCGATTCGCTCCATACCAATAACCCCGACGCGGCTAACCAGGTTGTAGTGACCTTCGACGACGGAACAAGCGATCTTGTCAACAATGCATTTCCGATACTCGAACACTATGGCGTTCCGTCGACGCTTTATGTGTCCACAGATTTTCTGGAACGCAAGGTCTCGTTCCCACAAGATGGCTTGCCCATGTCTTGGGCAGCGCTAGACGATGCTCGAGCTTCGGGTCTTGTGACGGTCGGGGCGCACTCGCATACACATGCACTTTTTGACCGGCTCCAACCGGAAGCAGTCGCCGACGAAATCGCACGCTCAGACGAACTGATCGAGAACCGGCTCGGCTTCCGACCGATGCACTTTGCGTATCCAAAAGCAGTCAGAGGTTCGGTAGATGCGGAACGCGCTATACGGCTCCGGTATAAATCTGCGGCTCTTGCGGGGACGCGACCAAATGTCTATGGAGCGACCGACGTGCACCGTCTCTCTCGGTCACCCATCCAGGTGAGCGACGGCATGGATTTCTTTGAGTCGAAGCTAGCTGGAGGCATGTCACTCGAAGATGACGTACGCGAGTTAGTCAACCGCTGGCGTTACCGGAGAATGATCACCTGATGGTTCGCCTTGTACACGTAACTACGACTGACATCAGCCTGGAATTACTTCTAGGTCCGCAACTCGATTATTTCGCAGCACAGGGCTACGAAGTAATCGGTGCTTCCGCTCCCGGTCCATTCGTTGAAGGACTTGAAGCTCGTGGTATCCGTCACCACCCGCTAAAACATGCGACGCGTTCAATGGCTCCCCATCGCGACATCGCCGCGATGACCGAACTTTATAAATGCTTCCGTGCGCTACGCCCCGACATCGTGCATACCCACAATCCCAAGCCCGGTGTTTACGGCCGCTTGGCGGCGCGGGCGGCGCGCGTCCCAATTGTTGTCAACACCGTGCATGGTCTCTACGCGCTTCCAAGTGACCCGTGGTCCAAGCGTGCCGTCGTTTATTCACTCGAACGAACCGCTTCGATGTGCTCGGACGCGGAACTGGTTCAGAATCCTGAGGATGTAGCAACACTTCGGCGCATCGGTATCCCCAAATCAAAGATCCAACTATTGGGAAATGGCATCGACCTCGAACGTTTCGATCCATGTGCCGCATTGCCCGAAGCGCGCGGCGCCGCGAGGGCCGAACTAGGTATCGGCCCCGACGACATTGTTTGTGGTCTCGTCGGGAGGCTCGTTTGGGAGAAGGGCTATCGCGAAGTATTTGCGGCAGCCGCCAAATTAAAAACGCATTCGCCGCGCATCCATTTTGTGGTCATAGGTGGTTTCGACATCGAAAAGGGAGACCAGATCACCGAGTTGGATACCGCCGAAGCACAACGCCATGGAGACATCCAGTTCCTTGGCATGAGGGACGACGTAGAACGTTGGTACTCAGCCATGGACATTTACGTTCTCGCGTCACACCGCGAGGGGTTTCCAAGGTCTGCGATGGAGGCTTCGGCAATGGGACTCCCTGTCATCGCTACAGACATCCGAGGATGCCGTGAGATCGTCGATGAGGGTCAGAACGGACTGCTGGTTCCCGTGTCCAATCACATCGCGTTGGCAGACGCAATCAGCCGTGTTGCCACGGACGCTGCGCTTCGCGAAGAAATGTCTCGAGCCGCGTCGGTGAAGGCCCGCACGCACTTCAATCAACAATCGGTGATTGACATAACACTGAACACCTATACGCGCCTACTGACTCAGCATGGAATCGGGGTGCAGGAGTGATCGTCCGGGATGCCAACCATGCAGATGTTGCAACGATTGCAAAACTGCACGCGGAACAAATATCGGAAGGATTCCTACCCACACTTGGACAACCATTCTTAGAGCGGCTTTATCGCCGCATCTTGAAGGGGCCGGATACATTCGCTCTCGTCGCCGCCGAAGAAGATTTACTTTTGGGCTTCGCTGCCGGAGCAAGAGAAATAGGCGCTCTATACCGACGCTTCCTCATTCATGACGGGATCATCGCTGGCCTACGAGCTGCCCCGAAACTTATGCGTTCACTCCCGCGCGTGATCGAAACACTGCGTTATCCAAGTGGCGACGCAGAGTTACCGAGTGCCGAGATCCTCGCTGTAGCCGTAACAACGGTCGCCCAGGGTCAGGGGGTCGGCCGCGCTCTTGTTAGCGAAGCCACAACGCGTCTAGAACTGCTCGGCGCCAACGACATCAAGGTCGTGACAGGAGCAGATAATGCCGCTGCGCTAGCCCTTTATCGCGCCTGCGGGTTCACGACATGCGCGCACTTAGCAGTACACGCTGGAGCTACCTCAGAGGTCTTGGTATGGACAGCGCCCTAGTACTCGCGGTTTCGGTGCTTGTTGCCGCAGCAGCGACGCCGCTGGTCATTCGTATCGCGCGCCGACTCGACATCGTCGACAAGCCAGGACTGCTAAAAACACATGACACACCCATCGCCTACCTCGGCGGAGTCGCAGTATTTTGCGGCCTCATCGTGGGACCCCTCATAGCGGGGCGCCCGCTGGTGCTCGTTCCTATGGTGCTCGCGCTGGCGCTTGGCATATGGGACGACAGGCGGCCAATAGAACCTCGGCTACGTCTTCTATTTGAGCTAGCAATCGGTGCCGTAGCATTTGCTTGCGCACCAGGCCCCGCCTTGGTCCGTATCGCCACGGGGGTCTTGGTAGTCGTCCTGCTAAATGCCGTCAATCTTCTAGACGGTCAGGACGGGCTCGCTTCCGGGTTTGGGATCGTGGCCGCGGTCGGATTCGCTACCCTCGGCGGCGATGCGACCCCAATCGGACTGGCGATTGCCGGAGCACTCGGCGGCTTTCTCATTTACAACCGCTTCCCCGCTCGTATTTACCTCGGTGACGGTGGCGCCTACCTGCTCGGAGCATCGCTCGCAATGCTCCCCGTCCTTACTCGCCCAGAAGCCAATGCGGTCTCACTTTGGATTGCGGTTCCGCTTCTGGTCGGACTTCCATTGGCAGATACTGCGATCGCGATCCTCCGACGTCTTCGGCTTCACGAACGACTTTTCATCGGCGATCGCAGCCACATCTACGATCAACTCATCGACCAGGGCCATACGGTATCGATCTCTACGCTGCTCTGCGTCGCCGCACAGGTACCCTTGAGCGCGGCTGGCGTGTTCGGCGCTCAACTAAGTCCTCTATCTGCGTTAGCTGTGACCGTTGTCGGTGTTGGCAGCGTGTTTACGGCGGCTCTACTCTGCGGCTTCTTATCTATGAAGGGAACCTCGTGACTCTGCCCGCACTACTCGGCGGCCCTCAAGCCTTCTCCGATCCACTCCCATTTGCGCGGCCCGCTGCTCCCCCATTGGACAAAGTTTTCGCACGACTTGCACCTAGTTACGACGCAGGGACGCTTACCACTGGTCCCTTGGTGCGCGAGTTGGAGGAGTCTGTCGCAAACCGTTTGGGCGTAGACCACGTTGTTGCCGTTGCGAATTGCACATCGGGCTTGATGCTCGGTATTCATGCTCTCGCTCCGAAAGGGCCTGTGTTACTGCCTAGTTTCACGTTCTCCGCATCGGCACATGCGATATCTTGGAATGGGATCGATACCCGATTCGCAGAGTGTGACCGCGCAACCTTCCAGCTAGACCTGGAAGACGCATCTACTCGCACTGAGGGAATCGGGGCGATCATGGCTACACACGTGTTTGGCGCTCCGTGCAGCCCGTTAGAAACCGAGCGCCTTGCTGCCAGAGCGAACGTCCCGCTGATCTTCGACGCTGCACACGGGTTCGGCGCTACACACGACGGCAGGGCCATCGGAACGTTCGGAGATGTAGAGGTATTCAGTATGAGCCCAACCAAACCTCTTGTAGCGGGCGAAGGCGGGCTAGTTGCAACCAATCGAGCGGAAATAGCCGAGGAAGTTCGTCTTGGCCGTGACTATGGCAACCCTGGGAACTACAACACTCGATTCGTCGGATTGAACGCGCGGTTGTCAGAACTTCATGCTGCAGTCGCCCTTTGTTCTCTCGACGCTATCGATGAACACTTAGAGAAGCGTCGATCCCTCGCCAATCGCTACATCGCGAATCTTTCCGATGTGCCCGGAATAGCAACGCAAGCAGTCGATCCCTTTGACACGCATACTTGGAAAGACTTCACGATCTCAGTAAACCCGAGCACCTTTGGCATCAACCGTGACGCTCTAGTGCGGGCGTTGAGGGCGGACGGAATTGATACGAGGAACTACTTCGACCCACCTGTCCATAAACAACATTCACACAACCACCCTCCTGTAGATCTACCGATCACCGACGAAGTGTCGTCGCGTGTTGTAAGCCTGCCGCTCTACCGCGACCTGAATGACAACGTGATTGATCGCATCAGCAATGTGATCGTTTCGATGCATGAGCATGCCGACCAACTCACCGACTCTTTGAGCTAAGCAAGGCCGGGCTGTTGGATCCGGGCTGTTGGCTAGTTCGGGTGCGGGGGCATCAACCCAGGGTTTGATGGCCGCGATGAACGAGGGCGCCGACGGCGGCGCGACGGGTGCGGGGAGGTTTCACGCGCTTTAGGAGTAGGAGCAAGTGGAGTTCCGGGAGGAGGGGACCCCGGAGTTGCTTTACTGCTCCTCCGAGGTTGGTGGCCAGGCCGTAGCCGCGACGAGATTCCGAACCACACGCCCACAGCGATCGACGCAGCGATCGCTGGTATCAGGATGAAAAGGGCTGGTAACGCATTTTCAGCAAACCCAGCAACCCGTGACGCATAAAAGACGAGCGTGAACTGTGCAACTACCACTGCAATCTCGAATGACCCTATCGATGTCACGCGCGCAAGTCCGACAATCGTTCGTCGACGAAAACGGCGCCCGATTGGTTCGGTCAGCAACAACGCGATTGCTCCGGCAGCCCCGATCATCGACCCCGGCCTCCCATATCCATCTATCGCTGCCACCCAGACGAGAAGTCCGACGGCGGCTGCTGCACCGCCAGCGCCGAGCCGGGCGAGCCGTAGCGGCCAACCGACGACAGCCATAGGAAGGGCGACGCCCAAAATCGCGCGAGATAACTCGGTGTCGGGAACCGTGGTGTAGAGACCGAATGCCGAAAGCGCGAACAAGACTGGACCGAGTCCCAAGCGAGCGAGTCGGCGATCGAGATCCGCAGCCATCGGCGAACCCAAAATCGCAACACCGAAGACGAGCCACCGCGACCATCCTGGACCTGGAAATGAATAGGAATCGGCGAGCATCCATGCACCCGGAACCGCCAAGACCAGGCCAGCACCAAGGGGCCACTTGGTCCGGCTGGCGATTTCTCCTCCCACTATGAGCAGCGCCAAGCCCTGCAGGAGGCCCGTAGGCAAACCAACTATCTCATCGGAGCCCCATGATCCGCCCAAAACCACGAGACAAGCGACCACCATGGCTGAGCCTGCTATCCCGAGCGGCGGGCGCCTGCGTGCCCGGCGGCCGTTTCGCACCAATAAGCCTGCGAATGCAACTAATACTGCCGCCACAAATCCCACGCGAAGACCCGCCTGGAACTGTGGAAAGTCGAACAGGGTGAGGAAGGGTTCCATGGGTCTCAGGGCCTAATAAAGGTTGGCTTCTCTAACTATTACTGCGTAACGGGGTAGTACAACCGCTGTAGGTGATATTGCCCCTTGCGGTGTGACCGATGCCATGTGCAAAATAGGGATTCGACCGCTCGGTTTGGGGGCCAAGTTGCGGGTTGTGGGATCGTACAGCTACAAGACATGCAGTAGTGCCAGGGTGGTTCGCTTATGACGGTACTCCCTAATTCCGTGCTAGTTACTCCGCACGCTGCCGTTGTGTTGAAGCGCGTTTTGCGCGTCGCTATGGATGCCTTGGCTTGGACCTTTGGCCTCTACCTCGCGAGCCTGCTCCGTCTCGACCTCAACGTAGCTCGCCTAGGTGAGTTCTCGGTAGGACTCCTTGTCCCATTCGCGATCGTCGTTCAGACTGCCATCGGGTGGTGGACGGGTCTATATAGAGGCTGGTGGGTTAACGGTTCATTCGAAGAAGTAGCTGCCGTCGGACGCACGACCCTTTTGGCCACCATCGCGCTGGTTCTAATCGACCAAGTGTTCCCAGGTGATTACCCCGCGCCGATAAGTGCTGTCATCGGTGCCGGGATCATTGCGTTTGTTTGCATGGGTGGGTCGCGGTACATGACACGCGAACTCCTTGAACGCAAGCGGCGAGAGGCGACATCGAGGCGTGACTATGCGATTGTGTTCGGGGCAGGCGACGGTGGGCAACGCATCATTCGAGCGATGCTTTTCGACAGCGGAAGTCAATACACACCAGTTGCGCTACTCGATGACGACCCCGATAAGCGCAATCTGACAATCCACGGGATACGCGTCGTGGGAACGCGCGTAGACATTGCTGCAATTGCATCGCTGCATGGGGCTAAGGCGCTAGTGATCGCCGTACCGAACGCAGACAGCTCGCTGATTCGTGAAATATCCAATCTCGCCTTGAGTGCTGGGCTCGAAATTCGCTTGGTTCCATCGGGGCGCGAATTGTTTGGCAACGACATCGCAGTCTCCGATCTCCGATCTCCGACTGAAGCTGACCTTCTGGGGCGCCACAAGGTAGTCACGAACCTTGATGATGTCTCTGAGTACGTTCGCGGCCGAACCGTTGTCGTTACCGGAGCAGGAGGGTCGATCGGATCCGAACTTTGTCGACAACTTTCAGTTTTCCAGCCCGGTCGACTCATCATGGTCGACCGCGATGAATCGGGCCTCCATGCCGTGCAGCTTTCCCTGGAGGGTCGCGCGCTACTCGATTCGGACTCGCTGGTCCTGCTCGATATCCGAGATCGTAACCGTGTGGCGAGGCTGTTCGCCGAGATCGCGCCCGATGTCATATTCCACGCAGCAGCACTCAAGCATCTCCCGCTCCTCCAAGCACACCCGGCCGAAGCTCTCAAGTCGAATATCTGGGGGACATTGTCGGTTCTAGACGCCGCCGCAGCCGCCAATGTTTCGCACTTCGTCAACATCTCTACAGACAAGGCTGCGAATGCGTGTAGCGCTCTCGGGTATTCAAAGCGCGTGGCGGAAGCCCTTACGTCTTACTTTGGTGCGACCCAAGACGGAAGATATCTCAGCGTTCGATTCGGGAACGTCCTCGGTAGCCGAGGATCAGTGCTGACTTCGTTCCGCTCGCAACTCGATAACGGTGGACCGATAACTGTTACTCACCCCGATGTCACGCGCTACTTCATGACGATCGAGGAAGCAGTACAACTAGTTATACAGGCTGGAGCAATCGGGGACGATGGGCAGTCTCTTGTGCTTGAAATGGGTGACCCCGTTCGCATTTACGATGTCGCGCGACAGTTGGCAGCATCACGTACTCCGCAAGTCGCGATTGAGTTCACCGGTCTACGCCCAGGAGAGAAACTGCACGAAGATCTCTTTTGCGCCAACGAGACACCGAGGGTTAGCGAACACAACCTCATCCAGTCGGTTGAGGTTCCAAACCTGAACCCACTCCACGTTCGGAACCTAGACCCAACCGGGCCGCGTGAAGAAGTGATGGAGATCCTTCGGAGCCTTGTTGCTTCTATCGATGCTCGGAATAGTGGACCCGCCGCGATCGATGATCCATCGTTGACCGTGGACCTCGCTGCTATCGAAACATCTGAACGCCGCGCGGCTTTGTAACTCAGCTAGATAGAACTGCTAGTAGGTCAATCGCGTTTCTATTGCAGCGAGCATCCTGCCAAATATTTCGTCTTCTTCACCTACACCGTTGACGGTCACAAGTAGGCCGAGACAATCGTAGAAGTCGACTAGGGGCTTTGTCTCGGTTTCATAGAGTTCAAGACGTCGTCGGATCCCTTCCTCTGTATCGTCCTCTCGCTTCCGAGACGAGAGCCTTGCCAATACGATCTCGGTAGGAACCTCCATGTTCAGTACCAGATCTAATGTTCTGGAGCCCAGAATTCGATCTAGTTCCACGGCTTGCGTTTCCGTACGGGGGAACCCGTCGAGCACGAAACCATGTTCTACTTCCTTCGGGTTTGCGAACCGTTCCTCAACCACAGCTATAACAATCTCGTCAGGCACAAATTCACCGCGATCCATGAACTGCTTAGCCTTGAGGCCCGCTTCTATGCACGCGGCCGCTGAATCTCTGAAAAGCTGACCCGTAGATAGGTGCTGCATCTGGAAGCGCTCAGCAATGCGCTTAGCTTGAGTTCCCTTTCCTGCTCCCTGCTTACCAATCAGGACGAGCCGTGGTCCACGAGTTGAGTTCATGGCCTTAGGAGAGGAAGCCTTCGTAATTGCGCATCATTAATTGCGAGTCGATCTGTTTCATCGTCTCTAGTGCGACGCCCACGGTGATCAACAATGCAGTACCTCCGAACGGGAACTGCGAGATGTTCCAAAGGGAAAACACGAGTAGCGGCGTCAAAGCCACTGCAGCCAGGAACAGGGCACCTGGCAACGTGATCCGGTTCAAAACCTTCGCCAAATACTTTTCGGTGGGCGGCCCAGGACGTATCCCGGGAATAAATCCGCCTTGCTTGCGGATGATGTCTGCTTGTTGCGCCGGATTGAACGCGATCGCCGTATAGAAGTACGCGAAGAACAAGATGAGCAACGTGTAGAAGCCCATGTAAATAAAACTATCGCCCCGTACCAAGTACTGGTTAACAAAGTCTTGCATGGTCTTCCAGTTAGTTGCAGTCGCGATCAGAGCCGGAAAAGCCAATATGGAACTTGCAAAGATCACTGGAATAACTCCGGCCTGATTCACCTTCAACGGGATATAGGTGCTTTGTCCGCCGTACATTCGACGCCCGACGACCCGCTTGGCGAACTGCACAGGAATACGGCGCTGTCCCGACTCGACGAACACAATCCCAGCGATCATGCCGATGAGCATCACTGTTACAACGCTGCCCTTGAACCATCCACCCTCTGAGAATATGAGGCCGCCTTGGGCGGGAAGACTCGAAACCACGGATGCAAAAATCAGAATCGACATGCCGTTGCCGACCCCACGTTGCGTGATGAGTTCTGCGAGCCACATAACAAGTGCAGTTCCAGCCGTCCATGTAAGAACGATGAGTGCAGCGCGCCAGCCGTTGAAGTCGGGAATCATGTTTGTTCCCTCAAAGCCTGCGGAACCGAGAAGTCCCTGGCGACCATCTTTGAGTGCATATACAAAACCCGTTGACTGCAGCACGGCAAGCCCGACGGTTACATAACGAGTCCATTGAGTGATCTTCTTCTGTCCACTCTGACCTTCTTTTTGCCACTCCTCAAGCTTGGGAATTACGACACCAAGGAGTTGCATGATGATCGATGCCGTGATGTACGGCATGATGCCGAGAAAGAAGATTGAAACGCTGGTAATCGCACCGCCCGAGAACATGTCGAGGAAGCCGACCACGCCCTGGTTGGTGGCTTTACTCTGCAGGGCTTGGATCTGCGCGAAGTCGACGAACGGCACCGGTATGTGGGTGCCAAGTCGGTAGACAAGAATGATCACAATTGTGAAGAGGATCTTGTTCCGAAGATCTGGCACCCGGAACATGTTCCGCAGGCGGGAGAGCATGTGGGCGCAACCTCCTTGAGGAACCCAACTGAGAAACGGTGATGCTACCGGTTTGTGAGTGCGTTGCCTTTCGCGGGCGGGCGGCGATCTCCCCACGGTGGTGGGATTACCTCGGTCCGGCCACCGGCAGCCTCGATCGCAGCCTTAGCTGAAGCCGAAAAACCGTGTGCCTTCACATTCAGGGCTTTAGTGATCGTGCCATTACCCAGCACCTTCACCAGACCTTTTTTGGCTACCAGGCCCACAGATCGCAAGGTCTCTGGGCTTACCTCTGAATCGACTTCGAAGATTTCAAGGCTCTCGAGATTCACGACGTGATACTCAACCCTAAATGGGTTATTGAAGCCCTTCAACTTCGGAGTTCTGCGGTGGAGAGGAGTTTGGCCACCCTCGAACCCGGTCTTTACCGACCCGCGCGCGTTCTGACCCTTGTGGCCGCGTCCTGCGGTCTTACCGCCTTTGCCACCAATACCCCGTGCCATGCGTTTCGGCTTCTTTCGGGAGCCTTCTGCTGGCTTCAGGTCATGAACCTTCACGATGTCTCCTCGACCGAAATGAGATGTGGGACCTTCGCGATCATCCCGCGGATGACCGCACAGTCGGTGTGGTCACGATTGGTACCGATTCCGTGCAGGCCCAGAGCGCGCAGGGTGCCGCGTTGTTTGGGCTTGATGCCAATCGACGACTTTATTTGAACGACATGAAGTGTTGTCATCATGCAACCTCAGTAACTTCAGTCTTTTTAGTGTTTCTGGCGCGGTAAGCGCGGAGCATGCCTGCGGTCGAAACTTCTTCCGGCGACTTTCCGCGCATCTTGGCGACATCATCGGGACGCTTTAGACCTTGTAGTCCAGCAATTGTTGCGCGAGAGACATTGATCGCATTGGATGAGCCGAGCGACTTCGCTAGCACGTCATGAATTCCAGCAGCTTCGAGAATCGCTCGCGCGGCTCCGCCGGCAATCACGCCGGTACCCGGTGAAGCAGGCTTGAGAAGAACTCGGGCCGAGTCGTGGCGGCCGGTGATCTGATGGGTGATCGTCGAACCCGCAAGCGGAACAGCAAACACGTTTTTGCGTGCTTCTTCCATGCCTTTTTGGATAGCGGCCGGGACCTCTTTGGCCTTCCCGTACCCCAGGCCAACATTTCCAGAACCGTCGCCAACGACTACCAATGCCGTGAAAGAGAACCGACGTCCACCCTTCACTACCTTGGCGACCCTATTGATCGCGATCACATTTTCTTCGAACTGGCCTTCGGCCATATCTGTCTCCCGTTTCCTACAACTCGAGGCCGGCGCCTCTGGCGCCGTCGGCGACCGCTGCTACGCGGCCGTGATAACGAAAACCACCACGATCAAATACCACAGTTGCGACGCCAGCCGCCTTGGCTCGCTCACCAATGCGTTCTCCGACGGCAGCGGCGGCGGCCACAGTGCCAGAAGAAGAATCTCGCGCCGCGCCCTCCATTGTTGAAGCTGAGGCCAACGTGCGTCCCGCAACATCATCAATCACTTGAGCGTAAATGTGCTTGTTAGATCGAAACACGGCAAGGCGCGGACGCGCAGCGGTACCGCGTACCTTCTTGCGTACGCGGAAATGCCTACGTCGCCTTGCTTCAAATTTGGTATGAATCATTGTTCCTCGCCTACTTGGCCGACTTGCCGGCTTTACGCAGTACGCGTTCATCGGCGTATCGAATGCCCTTACCCTTGTAGGGCTCCGGCTTACGGACCTTGCGAATATCTGCTGCCACCTGACCAACCAGTTGCTTATCGATCCCCAGCACGCTGATGCGGTTCGGCGCCGGTACTTCGAATGTGACTCCCTCCGGAGCTACCACAGGCACCGAATGCGAGAATCCAACCTGCAACTCCAACTTGGCTGGGCCTTGTGCAATGCAGCGGTAACCAACGCCAACAATTTCCAAATCACGCTTGAATCCCACCGATACACCGACAACCATGTTGGAAACCAATGACCGCGTTAGGCCGTGCAGCGCCCGATTCCTGCGTTCGTCATCGGGACGAGTTACAAGCAGTTCATCGCCGGTCTGGGTGACCATGATGTTGACCGGTGTGACCAATGCAAGCGCGCCCTTGGGGCCCTTGACCCCAATGTTCGAACCATCGATTGTGACATCAACGCCCGATGGTATTGCGATGGGTTGCTTACCGATTCGAGACATCGCTACCAGACCTGACAGAGGAGTTCGCCACCCACGCGGCGCTTGCGCGCCTCGCGGTCGGTGAGCAGGCCATAGTTGGTGGACAGAACCGAAATCCCCATGCCGTTGAGCACCCTTGGTACGCGACCCGCTGGCAGGTATACACGAAGTCCGGGCTTAGAAACCCGCTTGATCCCAGAGATCGTGCGCCGACGATCTGGCGTGTACTTCAGAGTGACGCTGAGTTTGCGCCCAGGACGCGTCGGGTCATCGCCTGCTGAAAACCCTTCGATGAATCCCTCATTGAGAAGGACTGCCGCAAGAGCCTCTTTCAATTTGGAAGATGGCATCTCGGCAACATCGTGCATCGCGAGGTTCGCATTGCGAATCCTGGTGAGCATGTCTGCGATCGGATCGGTCATTGTCATTGTTTCACCACGATGCTTTCGTCATGCCTGGAACTTCTCCAGCGTGAGTCAGTTCACGTAGACAGATCCGACACAATGCGAACTTGCGATATACCGAGCGGGCACGCCCACACCGGCGACAACGCGTGTACTTGCGAACTTTGAACTTCGGCTCAAGCTGTTGCTTATTTACGAGCGCCTTCTTTGCCATCGCTTACCCCTGAGCCTCTGTGCGGCGGAATGGGAACCCGAGAGCCTTAAGTAGTGCACGGCCCTCGTCGTCGGTGCGAGCGGTTGAGCAGATGGTTATATCCATCCCTCGCACTGAGTCGATATTGTCGTAATCAATTTCGGGAAAAATCAACTGTTCGGTGACGCCGAACGTGTAGTTGCCTCGACCATCGAATGACGATGGGTTGAGACCGCGGAAGTCACGGATACGAGGAATGGCAAGGCTGACCAGTCGGTCATAGAACTCCCACATGCGGTTTCCCCTCAATGTCACCTTGGCTCCGATCGCGTTGCCTTCACGAAGTTTGAAACCAGCGATTGACTTTTTCGCTCTTGTGATGGCCGGTTTCTGGCCCGAGATCACCGTCAGGTCCGCGAGAGCGCCGTCGAGCAGCGATGCTTGCTGAGTGGCTCTGCCGACTCCCATGTTGATAACGATCTTGTCTAGGCGTGGAACTTCCATCACGTTGCCGAGCCCTAGTTCACCTTGAAGGCGGGCACGGATCTCAGAGCGATAGCGCTCTTTGAGGCGCGGAATCTTGGTTTCACCAGCGGCGGTGGCCATCAGAGTTCCTTCCCACACTTGCGACACACACGAACCTTGGAGCCATCTTCGGTTTTGTAACCCACACGCGTCGTTTTGTCGCAGCCGCTGCAAACAATGGCTACGTTCGAGTGGTGGATTGGCATGTCCTTGTCGATGATCCCACCTTGCATCGTTGCTTTTGTTGAACGCTGGTGGCGCTTTGCAACATTTACGCCGTCGACGATCACGCGATCGCGTTCGGGAATGACTCTGGATATCTCACCCTCTTTGCCGAGGTCTTTGCCAGAAATGACTCTCACGTGATCGCCCTTACGCAATTTCATCGTCAGAGCACCTCCGGCGCGAGCGAAACGATTCGCATGAACTTACGGTCTCGGAGTTCGCGACCGACAGGTCCAAAGATGCGTGTCCCGCGAGGTTGCATTTGGTCATCGATGAGGACCGCTGCGTTCTCATCGAACCTGATGTAGCTCCCATCAGCACGGCGTCGTTCTTTCTTGGTGCGAACCACTACGCACTTGACGACGTCTCCCTTCTTAACGGCGGCACCTGGGGTTGCGTCTTTCACTGCCGCAACGAACACGTCACCGATACCCGCGTAGCGTCGGCGGGTTCCACCTAGGACTTTGATGCAAAGAACTTCTCGAGCACCGGAGTTGTCCGCAACTTTTAGGCGACTTTCCTGCTGAATCATCGGGCGCGCTCCAGAACCTCTAGCACGCGCCAGCGCTTGGTACGCGATAGCGGACGGGTCTCAACGATTCGAACTCGGTCGCCTTCACGAACATCGTTCGCTTCGTCGTGTGCATGGAACTTGCGTGTTCGCTGCATGGTCTTGCGGTAACGCCGGTGTTGAACGCGGTCTACCACTGCCACCACAACGGTCTTGTCCATCTTGCTTGAAACGACGATGCCTTCACGCACTTTGCGTGAGGCGCGTTCCTCGTCTTGAGGTACTTCTACATTGTCATCCATCAGGACTCCTCGGCTTCTGCAGCCGCTATCTCGCGCTCTCTGAGGAGCGTCTCGCATCGAGCAATTTCTCTGCGCACATCGCCGATGCGGGCCGTGTTGTCTAGTTGGCCGGTTGCGGCTTGGAATCGCAGATTGAAGTGTTCTTCACGCGTTTCGGCCAAACGTTGGATCAATTCTCCATCGTTCATTTCGCGCAACTCAGTTGCTTTGGTAGCCATCACGCTTCCTCCCGCCGGATAACGAAACGCGTCTTGATTGGGAGCTTGTGCATCGCCAAGCGAAGTGCTTCGCGTGCAGTCGGCTCATCTACGCCCGACAACTCGAACATGACTCGCCCTGGCTTCACGACGGCGACCCAGTATTCAGGATTTCCCTTACCGGAACCCATACGGGTTTCAGCCGGTTTCTGGGTAACGGGTTTATCTGGAAACACTGTGATCCAGACCTTGCCACCACGTTTGATATGACGGGTCATTGCGATTCGTGCCGCTTCGATCTGACGGTTCGTGATCCATCCACACTCGAGGGCTTGGATTCCATAATCACCGAAAGAAACCTTGGTTCCCCCCTTAGCGACGCCCGACATACGACCGCGTTGGACTTTACGGTGACGGACTTTCTTCGGCATCAACATCAGTCTTCGTCTCCGTGGAATTTAGGAGCCTCGTGATGCTGGCGGGTACGGCGCTCGATTTCTTCTTCCTCGGCTAGGAGGCGTTCCAACTCTGGGTCGGCCTCTTTCACGAGAGGCGTTGAATCCGTGAGGTCTTGGTCGCCGATCGAATCAGCATCGACCTGGACGGCGTCCGAGGTTGGACGGCGGCGACCTCCACCGGCACTGACAAACCTGCGAGCAGGAGTTTCACCAGCCGTATCTCCAACAGCCATGCCAGCTTCTTTAGCGATCTTCTCGTCAGCGGCGGCCTTGTAAGGGAGAATGTCGCCCTTGTAAATCCAAACCTTCACGCCGATGCGTCCGAACGTGGTTTTAGCTTCGGACTTACCGAAGTCGATGTCTGCGCGCAACGTGTGAAGCGGCACGCGACCTTCTCTGTACCACTCGGTTCGGCTCATCTCTGCGCCACCTAGACGACCACCGCACTGAACCCGGATACCTAGGGCACCCGCCTTCATGGCGGTCTGAACGGCGCGCTTCATCGCGCGCCGGAAACTGACGCGTCCGGCGAGTTGATCGCCCACGCCTTGCGCGATCAATGTTGCATCCAGTTCAGGCTGCTTAATTTCTTGGATGTTGAAATGAATCTTTGGGTTGCCAGTGATCTTGAGCAGCCCAGCGCGCAGCCGATCGGCTTCGGCACCCTTGCGGCCGATCACGATTCCGGGGCGCGCGGTATAAACATCGACACGCAACTTGTCGCGCGTGCGTTCAATTTCGACCCCGCTGACCATCGCTCGCTCTAGCTGACTCCGTAGGAAGTCGCGAATGCGCCAATCTTCGATGAGCTGCTCGGTGTATTCCTTATCTTCGGCGAACCACCGTGATTTCCAGTCGGTGGTAATGCCGAGCCGGAACCCGTATGGGTTTACTTTCTGACCCACTAGACCTTCTCCTCTGGTGCTTGGTCCTCGACAGAAACGTCAGGGGTCGATTCCTCATGGTCATGGTCATGGTCATGGTCATGTGCCTCAGTTGCAGTGCTCGCAGCCACTCGGCGGCGGCGCGTTAGGCGGCGGCGGCGTTCTGCGGCCACGCCTACCCCTGAAGCTTCTTCACGAACTGCCCTATCGCGCAGTTGATCCTCTGAGTATCGAGAAACAACGACCGTCACATGGCTGGTGCGCTTAAGGATCTGGGTGCCTCGGCCACGAGCACGTGGACGAAATCGCTTCGCTGTTGGACCTTCGTTTGCCCATGCAGCAGAAACAAATAATTCATCGCTTGGGACGTGATCGTTGTGCTCTGCATTCGCCACTGCTGAGTCGAGAAGTTTTCCGATCTCATCGGCGGCACCGCGCTCACAGAAGCGCAACACTTCGCGGGCATCGCTCACATCTAGTCCGCGGATTAGTCCAAGAACTTGACGAACTTTTCTTGGACCTGATCCCGAGTACCGAAGGGTGGCACGCGTTCCGTCGACACCCATCAGTGACCTTTCCGTTCCTGGCCTGCGTGAAAACGGAAGGTCCGCGTCGGCGCGAACTCGCCGAGCTTGTGCCCGACCATTGCTTCGGTGATGTAAACCGGAAGATGCTTGCGACCGTCATGAACTGCGATCGTGTGCCCGACCATGTCAGGTGTCACTGTCGATCGACGCGACCAAGTCTTTATGACCTTACGGTCGCCTGCTTCGTTCATCTTCGCGACCTTCACCCGTAGGTGCTCATCAACGAATGGTCCTTTTTTTAGGCTCCTCGGCACAGCACCTACCTCCGGCTGCCGCGCGTGCGGCGGCGGCGAACGATCATGGAATTCGACGACTTACGTTTCTTACGGGTGCGCCCCTCGGGCTTACCCCATGGAGACACCGGATGACGGCCACCGGAGCTCTTGCCCTCGCCACCACCGAGAGGGTGGTCAACGGGGTTCATGGCTACACCACGCACATGCGGGCGTTTGCCCTTCCACCGATTACGACCTGCCTTGCCAATCGAGATCAGGGCGGCCTCAGCGTTACCGACTGACCCGACGGTCGCGCGGCAATCGATCGCGACCCGACGCATCTCGGTAGACGGCAGGCGAAGTGTCGCGTAGAGGCCTTCCTTGGCGACGAGTTGAATCGCTGCTCCGGCACCTCTACCCATCTTGCCGCCCGCACCCGGCTTCAGTTCTACGTTGTGCACCACTGTTCCGACGGGGATATAACGGAGCGGAAGAGCATTGCCCGGGCGTATCTCGGCGCCGTGACCGCTCTGCAGCATGTCACCAACCTGAACGCCCGACGGAGCGAGTATGTATCGCTTTTCGCCATCTCTGTAGTGCAAGAGTGCGATTCGCGAGTTACGGTTCGGGTCGTACTCGATAGCTGCAACCTTGGCTGGTACACCATCTTTGTTGCGGCGAAAATCGATGATCCGGTATTGCCGCTTGTGCCCTCCACCACGATGGCGCGCTGTCATACGTCCGTATGAGTTACGCCCTCCAGTGCGCGGCTTCGGCTTTAGAAGAGAGCGTTCGGGATGGTCCTTGGTGATCTCAGAAAAGTCGGAAGACGTCTGAAACCGTCGACCTGGACTGGTCGGCTTGCGCTTGCGAATCGCCATCGTCAGGCCCCGAAAATTTCTATCTTGTCGCCCTCAGCGAGTGACACAATCGCCCGCTTCTGGTCTGAGCGCTTACCCCAGGTTCCAGTGCGGCGATTGCGTTTGCGTTTCCCTCGCCTATTGAGCGTGTTGACATTGATGACGTGTACACCGAAGATCTCTTCGACGGCCTGTTTGATTTGGATCTTGTTGGCGCTGTCTGCGACTTCAAACGTGTAGACGTTTGAATCAAGCCCTGAATAAGACTTTTCTGAGACAATCGGGCGAATGATCACTTCACGTGCTGCCGTCATTGCGTGTCCTGCAAGCTGTCTTTGGAGAGGCGCGAAACCGTAACTTCGAGTGTCGCGGCAGTAAAGACGATCCAGTCATTAACAAGTATGTCGTATGCGTTGAGTTCCTCAGGAAGAATGATCTGTACGCGCTCGCCGAGATTCCTGAACGAGCGCCATGCAACTTCGTCCTCGCGATCCAGAACGAGAAGCACACGGTCTGGGCGTTGGCCTGTGGAACGAAATCCGAGCGACTCGAGTACGCGAATGGCGTCTTTCGTCCTGGGCGTCTCGAACTCCCACTGATCAACAACAACGATCTTCGAGTCGTTCGCGCGGTCTGACAAAGCAGACACCACAGCCAAACGCTTCATCTTCTTAGGCGTGCGCTGTGAGTAATCACGCGGCTTAGGACCGTGCGCAATTCCACCGCCGCGCCAGTGCGGAGCGCGAATCGAACCCTGACGAGCGCGACCGGTGCCCTTCTGCCGCCACGGCTTCGCACCACCACCTCGGACCTCGGCGCGAGTCTTGGTGCTGTGAGTACCCGCACGAGCGGCCGCTAACTGAGCGGTAACAACTTGGTGCATCACTGCCATATTCGGAACGACGCCGAATACGTCTGTCGGAACATCGACCGTTCCTACATCGGCTCCGTCGGGGGTGCGCTTCATGATTACGGTCACTTGGCGCTCGCTTTTATGGCGTCTCGAATAAACACGACACCGCCGTTAGGCCCAGGTACCGAACCATGTACGAGGATCAGGTCTCGCTCGGCATCGCCTTCTACCACAACAAGATTCAAAGTTGTCGTGCGCTTATTACCCATCTGCCCAGCCATCTTCATACCCTTGAACACACGAGCTGGTGTCGCGCATGCACCGATTGAACCCGGAGCACGGTGTTTCTTGTGGTTACCGTGAGATGCACCTTGACCCTTGAAGTTGTGGCGCTTCATTACGCCAGCGAAGCCCTTACCCTTCGAGACTCCTGATACATCGATGCGGTCACCGGTACTGAAAATATCGGCCTTCACAATCTGGCCGACCGCAAACTGCGATATGTCCTCTACCCGCAATTCGACGAGATACTTACTCGGAGGCGCGTCGGCAGCTTTGAGATGACCGAGTTCCGGGCGGTTGAGGCGCGCCTCGCTCGTCTCTCCGAATGCGAGCTGGACTGCGGAGTAACCATCGCGTTCGGGCGTCTTGAGTTGCACCACGCGACAAGGACCAGCCTGGATCACAGTCACCGGGATAACCCGGTTCTCCGCGTCCCAGACTTGGGTCATGCCGAGCTTGCGCCCCAAGATGCCCTTCGAACTCATCAAAACTCTTTCATCTAGTCCCGAGTGACTCGGGAAGCTTTACGAAAAACCCCGGTCGGGTAATCCGCTCACGTGAACGCTCCGCAGGATGTATCCCGCGGAGCGTGTCTAAGTCGTGCCGTTTGGTTCCCCGAACGAGTGGCGCCGGGGCCTTTACGGACGTCAGTTGAATGAACTCGGCACGCTACTCGCGCCAACCGCGATCTAGCCAGCCGGGTCCAGCCTTTAGTTGCCTTGAATCTTGATCTCGATATCTACTCCTGCAGGCAGATCTAGCCTTTGGAGAGACTCGACTGTCTTGGTTGCTGGTTCCACAATGTCCAAAAGGCGCTTGTGAATCCGCATCTCGAAGTGTTCACGGGAGTCCTTGTCGACATGAGGTCCACGTACAACGCAGTAGCGGTGAATCTCTGTAGGCAGCGGAATCGGGCCCCGAACACGTGCTCCGGTGCGAACAACCGTCTCTACAATCTTTTTCGTAGACTGGTCAATAATCTCGTGATCGTAGGCCTTAAGCCGAATACGGATCCTCTGGCCCTTGGCGTCTGCCATCTACTTGATGATCTTCACAACACGGCCAGCACCGACCGTGCGGCCGCCTTCACGAATGGCGAACCGAAGCCCGTCTTCCATCGCGATGGGCTTCTGGAGCTGGACGGTCATCTCCGTGTTGTCACCGGGCATGATCATCTCGATGCCTTCTGGCAAATTGATCGTGCCGGTGACGTCGGTAGTACGGAAATAGAACTGTGGGTGGTAGTTAGAGAAGAACGGCGTGTGTCGCCCGCCCTCGTCCTTGGTGAGGATATAAACCTGGGCTGTGAAGTCGGTGTGGGGTGTGATGGAGCCGGGCTTAGCAAGCACCTGACCTCGCTCAACCTCTTCCTTCTTTGTGCCTCGGAGCAAAGCACCAATGTTGTCTCCGGCCTGACCTTCGTCGAGGATCTTGCGGAACATCTCGACACCGGTACAAATCGTTTTCTGTGTATCGCGTAGGCCGATGATTTCGATCTCGTCGCCCGTGTGAACAATGCCTTGCTCCACCTTGCCTGTAACGACAGTGCCACGACCAGTAATGGTGAACACGTCTTCTATCGGCATGAGGAAGGGCTTGTCGAGTTCCCTAACTGGCTGTGGAACAAATGTGTCGCAAGCCTCCATGAGCTCAAGAATTCCCTTTGCTGCATCCGCGTCGCCGTCTAGAGCCTTGAGCGCAGAAACACGCACGATCGGAGTGTCGTCGCCTGGGAACTCGTACTGCGTGAGCAGTTCACGAACTTCCATCTCGACGAGCTCTAGAAGTTCTTCGTCTTCTACGGAGTCGCACTTGTTGAGAGCTACAACAATCGATGGCACACCAACTTGGCGGGCAAGCAGCACGTGCTCACGCGTCTGGGGCATTGGGCCGTCAGTTGCAGCAACCACAAGGATCGCTCCGTCTACCTGGGCTGCGCCTGTGATCATGTTCTTGATGTAGTCGGCGTGACCAGGCATGTCTACGTGCGCGTAGTGACGGTTCTCGGTCTCGTACTCGACGTGAGCGATGTTGATCGTTATGCCTCGCGCCTTCTCTTCTGGCGCCTTGTCGATCTGGTCGAACGCTGTTGCCGTTACGTTCGGGTTGACCTCTGCGAGCACACGGGTGATCGCTGCTGTGAGCGTCGTCTTCCCGTGGTCGATGTGGCCCATCGTTCCGATATTGAGGTGGGGCTTGTTGCGTTCAAACTTCGCCTTCGCCATTGCTCGACCGTGCTCCTTTTTAGATGGTGAATCCGTGGCGCTATTCGCCGCGGACCCGTGCGATTATCTCTGCAGCTATCGACTCCGGAACTTGGTGGTAGGAATCGAACTGCATTGTGTACGTCGCGCGGCCCTGGGTGCGCGAACGCAGGTCGCCAACATAGCCGAACATTTCGGCCAATGGCACTTTGGAGTTCACAACATGTGATGTGCCTCGCTGTTCCATGCCCTCAACCTGGCCCCGCCTCGAGTTCAGATCACCGATCACATCGCCCATGTAGTCCTCAGGAGTGACTACTTCTACTCGCATTATGGGCTCCAGTAGGGCCGGCTTGGCCAGGCGGGTCGCCTTCTTGACCGCCATAGATCCAGCAATCTTGAAGGCCATTTCCGATGAGTCAACATCGTGATAGGAGCCAAAAGTAAGTAGTACTCGAACATCCACCATTGGATATCCGGCCATAACTCCACCCTCTAGGGCCTCCTGGATGCCGGCGTCTACGGCAGGGATGTACTCACGCGGGATGAGCCCGCCCTTGATCTTGTCTATGAACTCATAGCCACCACCGGGACCGGTTGGCTCCACTGTGATGACAACGTGGCCATATTGGCCACGTCCACCGGTCTGGCGGATATAGCGCTCCTCGACCTTTTCGACCTTTTCGGTGATGGTCTCTCTGTATGCGACCTGCGGCTTGCCTACATTGGCCTCGACAGAGAACTCTCGCATCATGCGGTCTACCAATATCTCGAGATGCAGTTCACCCATTCCAGCGATGATCGTTTGGCCGGTCTCTTCGTCGCTGCGAACCTGGAAGGTCGGGTCTTCTTCGGATAACGCGCTGAGCGCCTTGCCAAGCCTGTCTTGGTCGGACTTTGTCTTGGGTTCGATGGCTACCGAGATAACCGGCTCAGGGAACTCCATCCGCTCGAGCACGATGGGCTTGTCGGGAGCACACAACGTGTCACCGGTTGTCGTGTTCTTCAGGCCGACGGCAGCGACTATGTCGCCTGCAAATACGGCATCTTTATCTTCACGATGGTTCGCGTGCATCTGAAGGATGCGCCCTACTCGCTCTTTACGATCTTTAGTCGCGTTCAGGACCGACGAACCCGTTGTGATGGATCCCGAGTACACCCGGAAGTATGTGAGTTTCCCTACAAATGGGTCGCTCATGATCTTGAATGCGAGTGCGGCGAACGGCTCTGAGTCATCGGCCTTGCGCTCCAGAGTGACCTCGCCCTTCACGTCGGTGCCGACGATCGAGGTCACATCCAAGGGGCTAGGGAGGTAGTCGATTACAGCGTCCAGTAGAGGCTGAACACCTTTGTTCTTGAATGCCGTGCCACAAAGGATCGGCACTACCCCTGCTGTAATCGTTGCGTGCCTGAGCCCTTGGCGGAGGTCTTCGTTGGTGATCTCTTCTTCGGCTACGAACTTTTCGAGCACAGTTTCGTCGTGGGCGCTCACAACGTCCAGAAGCGCAGCCCTGTACTTTTCAGCCTCGGCCAACATCGATTCAGGAATCTCGATCGTCTCGTACTCTTCGCCCATGCCGTCTTCCCAGACGAGCGCCTTCATGATCATGAGATCGATCACGCCCTTGAAATCACTTTCTGCACCAATCGGCAACTGAACCAGCGCCACCTCGGCATCGAGACGGTCCTTGATCATGTCTACGCACCGAAAGAAGTCTGCGCCGATGCGATCCATTTTGTTGACAAAGCACATGCGGGGAACGTCGTACTTGTTGGCTTGACGCCAAACGGTTTCCGTCTGAGGCTCTACGCCTGCAACCGCATCGAAAACCGCTACTGCGCCATCGAGAACCCGCAGCGACCGTTCCACTTCTACCGTGAAGTCAACGTGGCCGGGTGTGTCGATGATGTTGATCCAACAGTCGCGCCACTGGCATGTGGTTGCGGCGCTGGTGATTGTGATCCCGCGCTCCTGCTCTTGCACCATCCAGTCCATTACCGCCGCGCCTTCGTGGACCTCACCGATCTTGTAAGTGCGCCCGGTGTAATAGAGAATGCGCTCCGTCGTGGTGGTTTTCCCGGCATCGATGTGCGCCATAATCCCGATGTTGCGCGTGCGCTCCAACGGAAACTCGCGACTTGCCGCTGCTTCTTTAGCCATGGAAGCCCGCCCTACCAGCGGTAGTGAGCGAAGGCCTTGTTGGATTCAGCCATCTTTTGTAGGTCGTCTTTGCGCTTGATAGCTGCACCCAATCCATTGCTTGCATCGAGCAACTCGGCAGCAAGGCGCGCGGCCATTGATTTCTCTCGACGTTGGCGTGAGTAACCAACCAGCCACCGGACCGCGAGCGTGGTTGCGCGGCGAGGCCGAACCTCGACGGGAACTTGGTAAGTAGCGCCACCGACCCTACGGCTACGTACTTCTAGCGCGGGCCGAACGTTTTCAACAGCGCGCTTCAGCGTAGGAATAGGGTCGCCGCCCGTCTTACGCTCAATCTCCTCAAGCGCGTCATAAACAATTTTCTCTGCGACAGAACGCTTGCCAGCAATAAGAACCTTGTTGACAAGCTGCGTCACAACAACTGAACGATGCACGGGGTCGGGAATTAGTTCGCGACGCGCTGCGGGACCCTTTCTTGGCATTACTAACCCTTCTTCGCGCCATAGCGGCTGCGTGCTTGTTTGCGATTTTGAACGCCAGATGCATCGAGTGCACCGCGCACTATTTTGTACCTCACACCAGGAAGATCCTTTACCCTGCCGCCGCGCACCAAAACGATCGAGTGCTCTTGGAGGTTGTGCCCTTCACCCGGGATATACGCGGTGACCTCAACGCCGGTCGACAAGCGCACACGAGCAACCTTGCGCAGGGCCGAGTTTGGCTTTTTAGGAGTAGTCGTGAACACGCGGGTGCAGACGCCACGACGCTGTGGCGAACTCTTAAGAGCTGGTGTCTTGGACTTTTCTATCTTGGACTGTCGACCCTTGCGGACCAACTGGGCAATCGTGGGCACAATGCTCCCGTTTGAAAAGATGTGATGCGGGTGTAAAGCGCTCGGATATATCCGAGGCTTGAGGGCTCGCGCAAATGCGCGCAACCCGAGGATGCTACGCGCTGAGGCAGATAAATATCAACCTGGACCGATAACGATTATTACTCTCCAGTAGCGGACTCCGGAATTTCTTCAGGGACCGTATTTGGAACCGTCGGCTCCGCCACTTCTATTTTTGTGTTTGGAACCATCGATTCGGTGCCTTCATTGGCGGCTTCTAAAACGGCCGCAGCATCAGCCTCGGCAGCCATTTCTGCCTCATTTTCAGGCGTCGCCTGGAACGATGAGCGGCTCGCCTCATTGGCTGCGGCTTGCAAGTCATGGCTAGCGCGCAGGCGCTCAGCGAGGTCCATGACATCGTCATAATCGCTTGAGTAGAACTCGAGCGGCTTGTAATCAGGGGCCTCGGTGGCTACATCGCGATAGACAGGCATTCCTGTTCCGGCAGGTATCAACTTGCCGATAATCACGTTCTCCTTGAGCCCTTCAAGGCCGTCGTTCTTGCCCTCGATAGCAGCCTCGGTAAGTACGCGGGTCGTCTCTTGGAAGGATGCCGCAGACAACCATGACTCAGTCGCGAGCGACGCCTTGGTGATTCCCATCAGTTCAGGACGACCTTCGGCAGGACGCTTTCCTTCAGATACGAGTTGCTTATTTGTGTTGGCAAACAAGCGAGCATCTGCTTTTTGTCCGGGCAAGAAAGTTGAGTCACCTGGATCCGAAACGCCGACCCTTCGCAACATTTGGCGAACAATTACCTCAACATGCTTGTCATGAATCGACACGCCCTGTTCCCTGTACACACGCTGAACCTGATCTACGAGGTACTGCTGCGTCGTGCGGATGCCTTCGATATCGAGGACTTTTTTGGGATCACGCGAACTCTTTTCATCGCCAGTCAACTGGGCTCCGGCGAGCACTTCCACGCCCTCGTCGATTCCCAACGCCAACCGCGTCCGAATAGAAACAACATGAATTTCTTCGACGCCGTCATCACCGACGACGGTCAATGTCCGTTCGCCCTTTTCGTTCTCGCCAATGCGAACCACGCCAGAACTCTCCGCAAGAAGCGCAGCGCCCTTCGGTGTGCGCGCTTCAAAGAGCTCGACAACGCGCGGGAGACCGTGGGTGATGTCTTCGCCGGCCACTCCACCGGTGTGGAAAGTACGCATCGTCAACTGCGTCCCAGGCTCACCGATCGATTGCGCGGCAATGATTCCAATCGCCTCGCCTTGATCGACAAGTTTTCCGGTCGCGAGCATCGTGCCGTAACAGTTGGTACACACACCAGCGCGGTACTTCTCAATTGGAGCGCCTTCTTCGACAGGTTCCGGTGCTGTTTCGCTAGTCGATTCATTGCGCGGGTACTCGCAAGTGAGAACAGAACGAACGCGTACCCGAGTTACGGTTTCGTCGTTTGTCAGTTGTGCAAGCACTTCTTCGGTAACTTCGGTGTTGCGGACTACGGAAGTGCCGTCCTTGAGCTTGACATCGTCTGCCAAGCAACGTCCGAGCAGGTTGGTTTCCATCGCACGCACGTGTTCGCGCTCGGCACTGACACCTTCTACCCAGATGCCTCTGACAGACCCGCAATCTTCATCGCGGACAATCAACTCTTGGGCTACGTCGACAAGGCGTCGCGTTAGGTAACCAGAGTCAGCAGTTCTAAGAGCTGTATCTGCAAGACCCTTGCGTGCGCCGTGAGTTGAGATGAAGTACTCAAGAACGGAGAGCCCCTCGCGGAAGTTACTCTTGATAGGACGCGGAATGATTTCTCCACGAGGGTTCGCTACAAGGCCTCGCATGCCTGCAATCTGTCGAACCTGCATGACGTTGCCACGAGCACCCGAACCCACCATCATTTCGATGGGGTTGAACTGCTCCGCGCTCTGCTCTTTCTGCATCGCTTCTGTGACCTGATTCGTAGCATCGGTCCAGATTTCGATTTCTTTCTGGCGTCTCTCGTCGTCAGTGATGATGCCTTTGAAATACTGTGCTTCGACCTTTTCCGCGGCATCTTCATGCCTTGCAAGAATCTCCGCTTTTGCAGATGGCGTGCGGACGTCGGAGATCGAAATGGTTATACCTGATCGCGTCGAGTAATCGAACCCGAGGTCCTTCAACGCGTCGAGGCTCGCTGCAACTTCGGACTTCGTGTAGCCATCGACGAGTTCACCGACGATTTCCGACAACGCCGCCTTCTTCGCAACACAATTCTTGAACGGGAAGTCGGGTGGGAACGCCTCGTTGAACAGCAAACGCCCGAGTGACGTCTCAGCTATTACCCAGCCCTCACCGTTGTCACCGCCCCTACGTATCACTAGAGATTCTGGATTCGCAGCATCGCGCACAGGGAACGCACCGACGGGGAATCTTGCCGTAGGTACGCGCACCTTGATGAGAGCATGAATCGACAACTCGTTACCGAGTTCGTACGCCATGCGCGCTTCTTCGATAGTCGAAAATATGCGTCCTTCGCCGAGTCCGCCTTCGACTACTTCCGTTAGATAGAACGCGCCAATGATCATGTCCTGGCTAGGCACTGAGACCGGGCGGCCATGCGCGGGAGACAAGATGTTGTGCGCCGAAAGCATGAGCAAACGCGCTTCAGCTTGCGCCTCGGAACTGAGAGGAAGGTGCACCGCCATCTGGTCGCCGTCGAAGTCCGCATTGAACGCAGCGCAGACCAGTGGGTGAATCTGAATGGCCTTGCCCTCGATCAACACGGGCTCGAAAGCCTGGATGCCGAGTCGGTGAAGAGTCGGAGCGCGGTTCAGGAACACAGGGTGCTCCTTGATTACGTCCTCTAGTACATCCCATACCTGCGGGCGTGAGCGTTCCACCATCCGCTTGGCGCTCTTAATGTTTTGAGCAAACTCAAGATCGACTAGCCGCTTCATTACGAACGGCTTGAACAACTCGAGGGCCATCTGCTTCGGCAAACCGCACTGCCGCAACTTCAGCGTCGGTCCAACAACAATTACCGAACGGCCTGAGTAGTCGACGCGCTTGCCTAGCAAGTTTTGACGGAAGCGACCTTGCTTGCCCTTCAACATGTCGGAAAGACTCTTCAAGGGTCGGTTTCCTGGGCCGGTAACAGGACGCCCGCGACGGCCGTTGTCGAACAACGCGTCGACTGCCTCTTGCAGCATGCGCTTCTCGTTGTTGATGATGATTTCGGGTGCCTCGAGGTCAAGAAGTCGCTTCAGTCGGTTGTTGCGGTTGATCACACGTCGGTAGAGATCGTTTAGATCTGATGTCGCAAACCGGCCACCATCTAGTTGCACCATTGGGCGCAGGTCAGGTGGAATTACCGGTACAGAGTCGAGGACCATTCCCATGGGTGAGTTCACGGGACGGCCGTCTTCACCAGAACGGTTGAAGGCCGAAATCACCTTCAAGCGCTTGATGGCTTTCGCCTTACGCTGGCCCTTGGCAGTAGCGATGATTTCCTTGAGCTCAACCTCTTCCGTCTCGAGGTCGAGACGACTGATCAAGTCCTTTACTGCTTCTGCCCCCATGCCCCCCGCGAAATATTCGCTCCAGCGGTACTTGACCTCGCGCCACACGCGCTCGTCGTCAATAAGTTTCTTTGGCTTGATCGTACGAATCTCGTTGTAAACCGCCGTCAAGAAGTCGATGTCGGATTGATACTTCTCGCGAACTTCTTCTACCTCGCGCTCGCTAGCCTTGCGCAGCTTGTCGAGTTCAGCCTTCTTGGCTCCGCCTTCTTCGGCCGTTGTTACCTCTGCTTCAAGACCGGCGAAGAGCTTCTCGATCTCGAGATAACGCCTGTTTTCTTCGTCGCCGATCTCCGCCTTGATCTCTGTCTCAATCGACGGGAGATCGGTGTGCAACTTCTCCTCATCGACCCAGGTGATGAGATTCGCAGCGAAGTAGATGACCTTCTCAAGGCTCTTCGGGGCGATGTCGAGGAGATAGCCGAGTCGGCTTGGAACGCCCTTGAAGTACCAGATGTGAGTTACAGGAGCAGCAAGTTCGATATGCCCCATGCGCTCGCGGCGCACCTTGGAGCGCGTGACTTCAACGCCACACCGCTCGCACATGATCCCCTTGAAGCGGACGCGCTTGTACTTGCCGCAGTAGCACTCCCAGTCCTTGGTAGGACCAAAGATCTTTTCGCAGAACAAGCCATCTTTTTCTGGCTTGAGCGTGCGGTAGTTGATCGTCTCTGGCTTCTTGACCTCACCGTTTGACCACGTGCGGATTTGTTCCGCAGTGGCTAGCGAGATGGAGAGCCTGGCAGAGTCGTTTACATCGAGCACGTACTACCTCTTCTTGGTATCGGAACTTGTGCTTTCAGAACTGATTACGTGGCGTTGCGGCGGGCCTCGTCCTCTTCGTCCGTTCCACGTTCTGGACGGGAGAGGTCGATCCCTAGAGTCTCTGTAGTGCGGAAGGCTTCATCGTCGAGTTCGCGAATCACAATCTCCGCGCCGTCTTCGTCGATCACCTTGACGTTCAAACAGAGAGCCTGCATCTCCTTAATTAGAACCTTGAAACTTTCGGGTATTCCGGGCTCAGGAATGTTTTCGCCCTTAACGATTGCTTCGTAAACCTTGACGCGACCAAGCACATCGTCGGACTTGATCGTCAGGATTTCCTGCAGCGCATAACTCGCGCCGTACGCCTCGAGGGCCCAAACCTCCATCTCACCGAATCGCTGGCCACCGAACTGCGCCTTACCGCCGAGTGGTTGCTGAGTGATCATTGAGTACGGGCCTGTAGAACGCGCGTGGATCTTGTCATCGACTAGGTGGTTCAACTTCAAGATGTACATGAAACCGACGGTTACCGGGCTGTCAAAAGCCTCGCCAGTACGACCGTCATACAGCGTCGCCTTACCGTCGGTGTTAACGAGCCTCGTGCCGTTTATTCCGTCGGGATGCATTTTGGCGAACAGGTCTTGGATCGTGCCGTGAACTCCGGCGTCTTCACGCTCGTCCCAGTGCGCGCCATCAAATACTGGTGTTGTTACCCAGACGGCTGGCTCGGTGATTGGACGGGTCTTGTTGAGGTTGGCCGGGGCTTCTTCTTGGCCTTCCCAACCGTGTCGAGCCGCGTAACCGAGGTGACTTTCGAGCACCTGGCCAACGTTCATTCGACTCGGTACACCTAGCGGGTTAAGAACAATGTCTACGGGCGTACCGTCGGCAAGATGCGGCATGTCTTCTACGGGGAGGATCTTGGAGATCACTCCCTTATTGCCGTGTCGTCCAGCGAGCTTGTCGCCCTCTGAAATCTTGCGCTTCTGCGCCACGTACACGCGTACCAACTGATTGACCCCTGGCGGGAGTTCATCGCCGTCATCACGACTTCTAACTCGCACGTCGATTACCTTGCCGGTCTCGCCGTGAGGCACCTTGAGACTCGTGTCACGAACTTCGCGAGCCTTCTCGCCGAAGATTGCACGCAGTAGGCGCTCCTCGGGAGTCAACTCGGTCTCGCCCTTTGGCGTTACCTTGCCAACGAGCACATCGCCGGGGCCAACCTCTGCACCAACGCGAATGATCCCGCGGTCGTCTAGGTCCTTGAGGATCTCCTCAGAGAGATTCGGGATCTCACGGGTGATCTCTTCTGCGCCGAGCTTTGTGTCGCGAGCATCGATCTCGTGTTCTTCGATGTGGATCGACGTGAGAACATCGTCTCGCACGAGGCGCTGTGAAAGCACAATCGCGTCTTCGAAGTTCTGACCCTTCCACGGCATGAATGCGACCAGAAGGTTCTTGCCAAGTGCAAGTTCACCTCGGTGAGTGGACGGTCCCTGGGCGAGAATGTCGCCAGCGACGACCGCTTGTCCGGTAGAAACAGCCGGCTTCTGGTTGATGCACGTGCCTTGGTTTGAACGTCGGAACTTGGAAAGCGGATGCACAAACGGACGCCCGCTACCTGCGTAATCAACCGTTATCGTGTCGCCGCCGACTTCCGTTACGACGCCGTCGCCTGTTGCGAGCAAAAGATCGCCAGCATCGCGGGCTGCGGCAGCTTCGACACCGGTGCCGACGTATGGCGCCTCAGGGCGCAATACCGGAACTGCTTGCCGCTGCATGTTGGCACCCATGAGTGCTCGGTTGGCATCGTCGTGCTCAAGGAACGGAATCAAGCCCGTGCCGATTGAGACGATCTGCTTGGGCGAAACGTCCATGTAGTCGACCTCATGTGGGTCGACGAACGCCAAGTCTCCGCGTCCTGCACGCACCAATACTTTTTCGTCTAGGAACCGACCGGTTAGATCGATGTGCGCGTTCGCTTGGGCGATGACATAGCGGTCTTCATCATCTGCAGCTAGATACTCAATCTCGTCTGTAGAGACACCCTTGACGACCTTGCGGTACGGCGTCTCGATGAATCCGAACCTGTTGATACGCGCAAACGTGGCCAGGTAACCAATGAGGCCGATGTTCGGACCTTCTGGTGTCTCGATCGGGCACATGCGGCCGTAATGGCTCGGGTGCACGTCACGGACTTCGAAGCCAGCGCGTTCGCGGCTTAGACCACCGGGGCCAAGCGCCGAGAGACGGCGCTTGTGGGTGAGTCCGGCGAGTGGGTTCGTCTGGTCCATGAACTGACTCAACTGCGATGATCCGAAGAACTCTTTGATCGCAGCGACGACAGGACGGATGTTGATGAGGGTTTGCGGAGTGATCGCTTCGTGGTCTTGGGTAGTCATGCGCTCACGAACAACGCGCTCCATGCGAGACAATCCAACGCGCACTTGGTTGTTGATGAGTTCACCAACGGAACGCACGCGCCGGTTTCCGAAGTGGTCGATGTCGTCTGGGAAGTAGTCGTTGGGCTGATCGTTGGACGCCAACTTCACGAGATAGGAAACGGTTGCAAGAATGTCGGCGCGCTGAAGCGTGTAGTCGACCGGTCCAACCTCGGGGTCGGCGTTCGGAACTTCATTACCCAACTTCTTGTACTCGTCACCAAGTTTTTTGGAAACCTTGTGGCGACCTACTTTGGCCATGTCGTAACGCTTGGGGCTGAAGAACAAACTTTCGATGAGGTTGCGCGCACTGTCGGGGGTCGGTGGCTCACCTGGGCGCAACTTCTTGTAGATATCTATAAATGCCGCGTCTGCATCTTCGGTGTTGTCCTTGACAAGAGTGTTTCGCATCGCGTCGTAAGGGCGGCCTTGCGGGTCGAGGAAGAGATTAAGCAACTCCTCTTCTGTTTCACCAAAACCCAGTGCCTTGAGCAAAATAGTCACAGGCTGCTTGCGCTTGCGATCGATTCGCACATAAGCAACGTTGTGCTTGTCGACCTCGAACTCGAGCCATGCACCGCGCCCAGGAATGATCTTGGCGCTGATGACATCTTTGTCTGGCGACGTCTTGTCAGCCTTGATGTCGAAGTACACACCTGGCGAGCGCACGAGCTGGCTAACAACAATCCGCTCAGTGCCATTGATGATGAACGTGCCGCGATCTGTCATCACGGGGAAGTCGCCAAGGAATACGTTCTGCTCTTTGATCTCGCCAGTACCGGCATTCATGAAGCGCGCTGTAACAAATAGCGGCCGGTGATAGGTGAGGTCGTTCACACGGCAGTCGTCCTCTGAGTTCTTCGGAGGATCGAAAACGGGATCGAGTAGCTCAAGCTTTAGTTGGCCGGTGAAGTCTTCAATCGGCGAGATGTCGCGAAGGACATCTATTACCCCCTCTTCGAGGAACCACGCGAAAGACTCGCGTTGAACCGCAATCAAGTTGGGCAGAGGAAGAACCTCACGCAGTTGACCGAATGAATACCGTTCCCTGGACGCGGGACGAGTCAACGTCACTCCTAATTAATACGAGACGAGTGTGAGCGCGCGGAAGCCGACGCCGTTAAGTTCAGAAGCAGGGCGAGCAGTACGACACGACTGAGGCGGACGCTAGTCGAGTAGAACTGGGCTCCGCAAATGGACAAGCCAAGATAGGGCACCCGTAGGTGCCAGTCGTCTCCCAGGAGGTTACGACGGGCACCTATAGAGGTCAAGGCTTTGTGTCCATTGCCCCGCTCCGTTGGTGCTACTTGAGTTCGACCGTGGCGCCGGCACCCTCTAGGGCTGCTTTTGCCTTCTCGGCGTCTTCCTTGCTTGCTTTCTCGAGAACCGCCTTAGGCGCCGAGTCCACTAGGTCCTTGGCTTCCTTGAGGCCGAGGCTCGTCAGGGAACGAACCTCCTTGATGACCTGAATCTTCTTGTCTCCCGCTGCCGCAAGGATGACATCGAATTCGTCCTGCTCTTCAGCAGCGGCGGCAGCATCGCCGCCCGCTGGAGCAGCCGCAGCTACTGCAACCGGAGCAGCGGCAGTAACGCCGAACTCGTCTTCGAAGGCTTTCAGAAACTCATTGAGTTCAAGAACGGTCATGTTCTTGAAAACATCTAGCAGTTCAGTGGTGCTCATGGTCGCCATTGTGGTGACTCTCTTTCGTTGTTCGGGAATTATTCGGTGGGGGTCTCAGAAGGGTCGGGGGCCGGCGAGCCGGCTTCTCGCTGTTCTGCGTAGGCCTTGAGGCCATAGGCAAAGTTGCGTGTGAACGATGAGAACAAGCCAGCGGCCTTGACGAGGGGTGCCTGAAAACCACCTGCGAGCATCGCTAGCAGCGTGGCGCGCGGCGGCACTTCTGCCAACGCTGAAACCTCACTTGCTGCCATCACTCGAGTGCCGAGCAGGCCGCCCTTAAGTACGAGCGTCGGGTGCGCTTTTGCAAACTCCTTGAGAGCTTTGGCAGCTATAACGGCATCGCCATTGATGAATGCAATCGCTGTCGGACCTTGGAGAAACGGAATTAGGTCGGCGAGTCCAGCCTCGTCGACTGCTCTACGCGCCAATGTGTTCTTGAAAATCTTCAACTCGGTGCCCGTTGGCCGCAAAACTCCACGAAGCTCCGCTAGTTCCCCTACCTTGAGACCGCGGTACTCGGCAAGCACAGCGGCGTCGGAACCCGTGATCTTCTCGCGGATCTCGGTTACGACGGCGACCTTCTCCGGTCGTGCCATGCGGTAACGCTCCTCTATAGGAAAAATAGGGCGCCGCGGTCTTGCAAGGGACGCCCCATAATCGGAGGAGTCGCCTCGTCCGGTGGAGGATTCCCCCCATTAACCCTCGGGAAATCCCGCGGGGCCGGTGGTCTGCGGCGCAGATTCGGTTGGTAGACGAGCGACGCTAGCCGTTTACCTATCAGTCCAGCGAGTCGGCCGAACGAGATGGGTCGATCTTCACTCCGGGTCCCATTGTTGAACTGATAGAGACTCCCTTGAGATAGCGGCCCTTGGCAGATGCCGGCTTAGCGCGCTGCACTTCGGCGAAGACCACCTGGTAGTTCTCGAGTAGCGCAGCGGCTTCAAAGCTCGCCTTGCCAATCGGCACATGTACATTGCCGTAACGATCGGTGCGGTACTCGACCTTGCCTGCCTTGAACTCAGAAACCGCCTTGCCGACATCGGTAGTTACGGTTCCGGTCTTAGGGTTTGGCATGAGCCCCCGTGGCCCGAGGCTGCGACCGAGCTTGCCCACTTGACCCATGAGGTCTGGGGTGGCTATCGCTATATCGAAATCGAGAAACCCTGCTTCAATTTTTGCTACGAGATCCTCGGCACCGATGATGTCTGCTCCCGCTTCCTGCGCGTCCCTTGCGGCATCGCCTGCAGCGAATACGGCTACCCGAACCGTCTTGCCTGTGCCTTGGGGCAACGACACTGTCCCACGCAGCATTTGATCCGCCTTGCGGGGATCCAGGCCGAGTCTGAAGGCCGCATCGATCGTCTCATCGAAACGTTTTGAAGCGAAGCGTTTGACTAGCGCGATCGCCTCTGGCGCTTCATGGAGCCGTTCGTGGTCGTACTGGGAAACTGCTTCGTTGTACTTCTTGGATGCCTTGGCCATCGGTGGTGATTGCTCCTTACTCGGCGGCAGTCTTGCTGCCGTCTCCCTCGGATTGGCCGGTAAAGCGGTGAGGTCGTCCGCGGTACCGGGTATTGCTAACCGACTACGTCAATCCCCATCGAGCGTGCCGTGCCCTCAACTTGAAGCATCGCTCCATCGATGTCGATCGCGTTGAGGTCTGGCATCTTTGTCTCTGCAATCTGACGAACTTGCGCTCTGGTGACCGAGCCCGTCTTATCGCGCGGTGTTAGCGACGCACCCTTCTCGATCCCTGCTGCTTGACGCAATAGGAACGGGGTCGGAGCCGTCTTTGTGATGAAAGTGAACGTCCGATCCTCGTAGATCGAAATCTCAGCGGGAATGATTTGGCCGCGTTGGTTCTCTGTGGCCGCGTTATAGGCCTTGCAGAAATCCATGATGTTGATTCCGTGGGGGCCAAGCGCCGTTCCAACTGGAGGTGCAGGCGTTGCCTGGCCAGCCTGTATCTGGATCTTCACGATTGTGGACAGCTTCTTCTTTGCCATACGTACTCTTGTTCTCCTAAAGCTTCGCTACTTGGCCGAACTCCAGTTCAACCGGGGTTTCACGTCCAAAAATATTCACCAATACCTTGAGGCGTGACCTCTCGACATCAATTTCGCTGATGGCGCCGTTGAAGTCGGCGAACGGGCCCTGTGTAACCCGAACCATGTCGCCTTCTTCGTATTCGAGACGCGGTCTTGCCTTCTTCTCGGGCGCGCCTTCGATCTTTTCGCCTGTACCGAGAGTCTCTTCGACCTCACGACGGGTGAGATGATTCGGCTTCGCGCCACTTCCTACAAAGCCTGTGACCCCTGGGGTATTGCGGACCACGTACCAAGACTGATCGTCGAGCACCATACGAATGAGGAGATACCCAGGCCACACTTTTTTCTGGACTACGACCTTGCGGCCATTCTTAAAGTCGATGACATCTTCCATCGGGATGACAACTTCATAAATCGCTTCCTCAACGTTCATCGAGCGGACTCGACTCGCGAGGTTCTGCTTCACCTTGTTCTCGTATCCTGCATAGGTATTCACCACGTACCAACGACCCGGACGGTCGTAAGGACTTACTACAGGCTCGTCTTCATCATCGTCGTCGTCTTCTTCTTCGTCGATGACGTCGATGAGCTCCTCGCCTCCCGTGAGCGATACCACCTCGGGTACCACAGATCCCGCGTCTTGGGTCTCTGTAACCTCTGGAGCATCAGCGACATCTACTGCCGAGGCACCATGAATGGCAGCCTCGTCGGCAGGCGGGTCGAAGGAACTTGGGTCGGTAGTGGAATCGTTTTCAGTCATGGTTTCAGCCGTAGAGGAAGAGGACGAATTTGGCAGACAGGTAGTCGAAGCCGAATATAAGTGCTGTCATAACGACAACTGTGATGAGCACAATGATTGTGGAATTGACTACTTCGTTTGAGGTGGGCCATGCGACCTTGCGGAGTTCGGCCCGCACTTCGGATAAGAAACGGGCTGGGCTAGTGCGTTCGTGCGTTGCTTGTGCTGATGCGGGCTTTTTTTCCGGCGCGCGGGGCTTATCTGATCCCTGCTTCTGCATCATGCGCTTCGTCTGTCGATTCACCGCGTGGCCTTTAGGTTCTGTCGATGCCGAGCAGGGCAGGAGGGACTCGAACCCCCAACCGCCGGTTTTGGAGACCGGAGCTCTGCCAAATTGAGCTACTGCCCTCCGGTATAGCGGGGGCCGGACGTGTGACGTTAGCCGACTCTCCCACGCAGAGGTAAGTCGAAGCCAAGTGACTAAGCGGCACGCAGACGTCTAGCCAAGATGACGGCGGTCGCAGCGGCGCCGGCTACGGCCACTCCTCCTATCGCAGCACCGGCAATCGCGAGGCGCTTTCCTGTGAACAGCGACCGTATGGCACGCCGTTCCCCCTCTTCGGACAATGCCGCGAGGGTTGCCGCCAGAAGGCCTGGAGCCGGCTCAAAACGTTGGTCTCGTAACTGTTCTAAGGACCGCAAAAGTCGCTTATATCTAGCTAATTCGGCCTGGCAGCGAAGATCGGACTCTATGAAAGCGCGGGTGTTTTCGTCTATATCTACCGTGCCATCTACGACCCCCGGCAGAATCTCGGCTACATCCTCATATCGCATGGGCAGACCTCGGATCTTCATTGATGGCTTCTTGAAGGCGCTTGCGTCCTCGATGCAGTCGGACTTTTGCCGCAGCGACAGATATCGAAAGTTCTTCGGCGATTGCCTCATGCGACAGGCCGTAGACATCTTTGAGTACGACCACACTCCTGATTTTTTCTGGCAACTCCTCGAGAGCCCGCCCGATCAGGGCCAATTCGGCTGAGGATTCGGCCATCTGCTCCGGTTGCGCCTCGGGCCTCATCTCGATCGCTTCGTGCATGGGGCCGAGCGGCTCGTGCCTGTGACGGCGGCGGCGATCGAGGTGGGTCGAGGCGCAGTTTGCCGTTATGCGATAAAGCCAAGTTGTGAACTGGGCATCGCCACGGAAGCGAGGTATCGCTTTCCATGCTCGTAGGTACGTTTCTTGTACCACGTCGCGGGCGTCCTCCTCGTTAGACGTCAACCGCAGCGCAAGGGTGTAGGTGTCTACGTAGGTCTGGCGAACGAGTTCGTCAAAGGCCAATCGATCACCGTTACTTGCGGCGACAACCAGCTCAGCGAGGTCCACCATGGGCACTCCGGTTGATGTAGGTAGAAGTTCGACCCTTGGGAGTCCTAGAAGGTTACGTCTCTTGGTGGAACTTGGTAATTATTGCCTCCCATCTGGGGAAACGGGGCTATCTGGTCTCTTTGTGCACGGTGTGCTTGCGCTCGAAGCGGCAGTACTTCTTCATCTCGATGCGCTCACGGTCGTTGATCTTGTTCTTCTTGGTGATGTAGTTCCGTCGCTTGCAGTCTTCGCAGGCGAGGGTCACCTTCACCCGCTTGTCACTTGCCATCTTCTATTACTCCTCATTTGGTGTGATTCGGTTCTGAACGCTTGGCTGTATTTTTGTTCGTAGCGGGGGCGGGACTCGAACCCGCGACAACACGATTATGAGCCGTGTGCTCTAACCGACTGAGCTACCCCGCCGGGGTTATGGAGCCCCCTTACGGACTTGAACCGTAGACCCCTTCCTTACCATGGAAGTGCTCTGCCAACTGAGCTAAGGGGGCATCAGTACGGCTCTTGACCAGAGCGAGACAGGATAGCCCCGTATTGATCCAAGAACCCAACGCGAATCACAACCCGTCTATACGGCCCTCGGGCTACCCTCCGACGGTGGATCTTGCGATACGTCTGGCCAACCACGGCGATGCCGAAGCGATTCGGGATATTTACAACGTCGAGGTCGTCGGCACCACGGTCACCTTTGATCTTGTGGCTCGTACCGCGGCGGAACAGATCGAATGGCTGGAAAGGCATTCTGGAGGGCACCCGGCAATTGTTGCGGTCTCCGAAGGAGAGGTCATCGGGTTCGGATCGCTCAGTCCTTACAAGGAACGCCCCGCATATGCCACAACGATCGAGGACTCGGTGTATGTGCACACACAATGGCGTGGGAAAGGGATTGGTTCTGGGCTACTTGCAGAACTCGTTCGGCTCGGTGGCGGGTACGGGTACCACTCGATCGTCGCTCGCATCGTGGGCGGTCACGACGCCTCGATCGCTCTGCATAGGACTTGTGATTTCGAAATCATCGGCACTGAAAAGCAAGTGGGCCGCAAACTTGGCCGCTGGCTGGATGTAGTCGTGATGCAGTTGATGTTGTAATCGAGGGCAGGCAATGCCGTTGAATATTGTCGAAGTGGTCGGGACTCTCGACGAACTCGATGTTCTCGATTTGGATGGAGAGTGCCCTTGGCCTCACGAACCGATTTACGGCGCTGACAACGTCTTCGATATCGCATGGGATGAGGTGAAGTCGTCATTGTCCAAAGATCGAGGAGACAATATTGTCGAGCGCGCCAAGGTCACCACGACGCAATAGTTGGCTCGGACCGGGTGAGCCCGCAGCCAGTTCGCGCGATGGAACACAGTCTTGACCACGTTGAAGAGATTGAGATTTCTTGAAGATTTTATTGATTAGAACTTGACAGGGCGAACATTTGTTCGTATCATGGGTCTTGCAGGTCAGGAACACTCGACTCCACAGAGTCCAGCTAGTCATCTCGCTTA
>CAMBEL010000007.1 GCA_945865605.1 Bifidobacterium breve | reverse complement strand
CTGACTGATTACCCTTAAGTGGGTAATCCTCGGGGCAGGTTTGGTAATCCGTTGGCTCGACACCTGTGTCGGCTTCGTTTTTGCTGCCACTCTCAATCAGAAGAAAAAGACCAAATATCAAAGCTACTGCTACGACCGCTGCAATGATGCCGGTGTTCAATGATGGCTTGGCGGCCACAGCACCTGCTGTAGCGAGCGATCATTGGACCGGAGCCGGAGCCGCGACCTTCATCATTGGTTCACTTGTCGAGGTGAGCCTCGTTTGGCTGCAGTGAGGCGTGCGTTATCTGTGGTCTAACCGGTAGAAGAAGTGGCTGATCTAGCTGGGTAGCTCCAGTTGGTGAGCGACGATCTTGTTCCTGAGAATCCCATCGAAGATGGCGACGTCACTTCGGGCTTTTGCCAGGTCAGTCGTGGACATCAACACCACTGGGTCGCCATCAGTTACTGCGATCACACACGGTAGGGATTTCAGCGCCATGTGAACAATCTTGTCTGGCAAGCCATCAAGTTCGTTCTTGTGCAGCAGGGTGAACGGCACGGGCATGGTCGATGTGAACAGATCCCATTCTCGCTTGCGTCGCACAGGTGAATGGGTGATGTCGCAGAGTTCGCAGTGGAGGGTCTTACGGAGCCGCCCAAATAGGTACGCAAACTCGCCGCGGAATCCACCGTCGGCGTTGTAGACGCCAATGAGTTCCTGGATCTGCGCTTTTGCCATGAATAAAACGTAGCTTGCGGGGGCTAGATCCCTAGTTCGTGGCGAAGTTTCTCAACATTGCCCTTGGAGCGCACGTTGTACTGCGCAACTTCGATCTTTCCCGTTGGGTCAATGACAAATATTGAGCGAATCACGCCGGTCACGGTCTTGCCGCACATCTTCTTCTCGCCGAATGAGCCCTACTCCGCGAGGACCTCTTTGTCGGGATCGGACAACACTGGAAAGGTGATCCCGTCGCGCAGCCAGAGTCATTGCTGCGAGGTATGCGTACAGGATCACCTGTGATCCCGCGAAGTCGGACAGCGATACCTCGGCATCGTTGTCGTCGAGCAAGTTGAAGGATGGGGCTTGATTACTACCTCCGAGACCACCGTCGTTTCCATCATCGATTTGCCGCCACCACTCTAGAAAGCCTGTGCCGTACGATTCGCCGGATGCGATCACATACGACTTCTAATCGCTCTGTGTTACTCGCGCTTCTCGTTGCAATCGCGCTCGCGCTCGGTGCTTGCTCGCAAGACGGCAGTAGTGATGCATCGGGAAGCAAGGGCACCTCTGGCAGTACGCGCACCACAAACGCAACCCGCCCCAAAGGACTCGCGGCCAAATTGACTGGGCCATTGACTGCCGGCAAGGGCGTATTCGTCGGTTCCCCGGCCCCTTACGAACCGGCACCTGGATATGTCGAAGAGGAATACACCGCCGCAGGTACAGCGACTTCCTATCGCTCACCCGAACCATTGACAGGAAATGGAGAGTGGTCTCTCGAGAGCGGCACCGCTGCGGACTACCGAACGCGCATTGTCGTGCGGCGACCGAAACGCGCTTCGGACGCGAGTGGCGTAGTTGTCCTCGAATGGTTGAACGTGAGCGGCGGTGTCGATGCGGACCCAGAGTTCAACACGCTTCGCGAAGAGATCGAACGGCAAGGCCATGTATGGGTTGGGGTCTCAGCGCAAGCTCTCGGTATAGAGGGCGGTCCCGTGCTTGTACGCGTCAACGTGCCTGGCGCAGGGGACGCGGGTCGCGGCCTCAAGGCTATCGATCCGGCTCGTTATGGATCGTTAAAGCACCCTGGTGACGCGTATGCAAATGACATATTCACCCAGGTCGCGCGGGTGGTCCGCGAAGGATCAGTCGCTCCTAACCTCGATGTGTCACACGTCATCGCATCGGGAGAGTCGCAGTCGGCGTTCGCACTCGTGACATACATCAACGGAGTTCAGCCGCTGACTGAGATCTTCGACGGCTTTTTTGTGCACAGCAGGGGAGCATCCGCGTTCCCGTTACCCGTAGCAGGGGAGAGCGCTGACATTTCGAGGTCCATCGGTGGGACACCAACGATCTTTCGTGCAGACTCCAAGGTTCCGGTTCTCGATCTCCAGGCCGAAAACGATGTCGTAGGAGTTCTTGGTTCCGTGGCGGCGCGGCAACCGGACAACGACATGTTCCGCCTGTGGGAAGTCGCGGGAACGGCGCACGCTGACCGGCATCTAATGGGTGGAACGACCGCCGATGCGATCGATTGCGGTGTTCCAATCAACGACGGTCCATTGCACATCGTCGCCAAGGCGGCATTCCGTCACTTGGTCGCGTGGGTGGCAGACGGGGTGGCTCCACCCACCGCACCACGACTCGCGCTTGTAGAGGGCGCAGCGCCTGTCATCAGCAGAGACGATGATGGAATAGCGCATGGCGGTATACGCACGCCCTCGGTTGATGTTCCCGCACAAGTGCTCTCGGGGGTTCAGGGTCCGAGCGGTCAGATCATCTGCATGCTGTCGGGATCGACCAATCCGATGGTCGCAGAACGCCTCGCCGAGCTGTACCCGACCCGCAAGGCGTATATGAAGGCGTACAACAAAGTGGTTGACGCGGCAATCGATGCTGGCTTCGCGCTGGAGGCCGACCGCAAGGCGCTTGAGGGTTACGCCAGACCACAACTCCTGAAGGGCTGACCGCATCGGGTCAACAACATCTGAATCCAGTCTTCACCTAATGGCTCGCAAGTGCGGCCGTTACTGCCCCTTGTTTCGTCAGGTCGGCGGTCTCCGCGTCGGGTTCGTCTAGCCGTTCGAGTGTCACGGTTCTTATCTCTGCAGTGCAGTGGAAATTGTCTGGATATGGACCAACCGGCGCACCCGTGTCGCATCCCACATCAAAAGTTTCGCCGCTCATCGAAAACACAATCGGGACTGTCGCTTCGATTCGCGCAGACCCAACTTTCACACCATCAACTAAGAGTGCGGCCATACCCCCTGCCGCGAACCCACCATCGTGGACATAGTTCACTTCGATGATGTGGTCACCTACATTGAGCGGATCGGGGGCCGCAACAAATGTGAGGTCATGTCCGTACAGGTTGTATAGGTAAGTCGGTCGGCCGCTCTCATCTAGGTAAAGACTCCACCCGGCCATGTTCCCGCCCTGGCATGCAATCACGCCAGTAGCGGGGGATTGCGACACCGCAATGTCGGCCGTTATCCGATGCGAACTGTTCTTCAAGTTCACAACCACAGCTTCCGGCAATCGCACATGCGCAGTCGTGTACGTCATCTTCTTGACGCCCTTCAGCGCGTTAGGAACGCTGTACGGCCCGCCAAACGGAGCGCTCCCATCACGCAACGGATACACACCATTTCGTTTTGCCTCAGAGTCGAACAGGTCTTGCAACTCAAGCATTTTATTAGGGAACTCCGCCGCCAAGTTGTTGCTCTGTGAGAAGTCGTTACGAATGTCGTACAACTCCCACTGTTCCTGATCTCCATCAAACTCATAGCCTGCGAATCGAACCCACGGAAGACGTCCATGGAAACACGCCGCTATCCAACCATCGTGATAGATCGCTCTATTGCCTAACAATTCGAAATACTGCGTTTGCCTTGCCGTCGCCGGATCGTCGCCCGTCATGCTCGGCAACATGCTGATTCCCTCGATGGGCAACTGCTTTATGCCGTTCACATGCGTGGGCGCCGTCACTCCGGTGGCTTCCAGAATGGTCGGCAGTACATCAACGACATGATGGAACTGGTTATGCAATTCACCCCGTCCCGCGACCCCGCGCGGCCAACTAGCCGCCACGCCGTTACGCGTTCCACCGAAGTGTGAAGCAACCTGCTTCATCCATTGGAACGGCGCATCCAACGCCCACGCCCACCCTGCGTTGTAGTGATTTTCGCAACGGCGCGTTCCAAAATCATCCATGTGATCTAGCAGCCATTGCGGGTCTTCGGGCACTCCGTTCTGGAAAGACGGCGCACTCCACGCTCCATTCAATGTGCCTTCACCAGAAGCTCCGTTATCGCCATTGATAAACAGCACGAGCGTGTTTTCTAAAGACCCAAGTTCTTGAACAGCGTCGAGCACTCTTCCAATCTGCGCGTCGGTATGAGCCAGCAAGCCAGCGAACACTTCCATGAGCCGCGCGGCAACCGGCCTAAATTCTTCTGGGTAGTCCTCCCAAGCCGGAAGTTGTTCAGGACGTTCCGTGAGCACTGTTCCTTCTGGAATCACACCCAGGTCAAGTTGCCTCTCATATATCTCTTGGCGTAGTGCATCCCATCCGCCATCGAAGTGACCGTGAAATTTGTCGCTCCACTCGGGAGCCACATGGTGAGGCGCATGCATGGCAGCGGTCGAGAAATAGCAAAAGAATGGCTTACCCGGCGCAGTCGCATTGCACTGCTGTATCCACTCAATCGCGTGTTCCGCCAGGTCTTCCGTTAGGTGGTAATCGTCACGGTCGAGATGGGGTTGCACCGGTGTGGTCTGGTCGTAAACCGCTGGTTCCCATTGGGATGATTCCGCTCCGAGTATTCCGTAGAAGCGGTCAAACCCAAGTCCGGTAGGCCAACGCTCGAACGGTCCTGCCGGACCGTGCTCCCATAGCGGAGTCAGATGCCACTTCCCAAAACAACCCGTCGCGTAACCGTTCTGGGACAGGATCTGCGCAACCGTCGCGGCCTCTGTTGGGATCGCGCTGTCGTAAGCCGGAAAGCTGTTAGATATCTCCGGTATCGCACCCATGTGAACCGTGTGGTGGTTACGTCCCGTCAACAGCGCCGCCCGCGTGGGTGAGCACAGTGCCGTCGTATGAAACTGATTTAGATACACGCCATTTTCGGCAACACGCGCCAACGTCGGCATCGGAACAGGTCCGCCGAACAGGTCTGCCGAACCAAAACCAACATCATCGATAAGGATCAGAATTACGTTCGGTGCTCCAGGTGGCGCTTCGTCTGCTTCTAGAAGCCGCGGCGTCGAATCGGCAATCAACCGCTGGATGTTTCCTTCGAACGGAGGGGTAGGCCGCGGGATCCTCGTCGTCATTCACTCAGCCTGACAGAAGACGAGAGGCAACAACGTAACTAGTGTCTCGCGAATGCCTGAGCCAATTATTGAACCCGTAATCGGTCCTACCGGCGACCTTGCGCACCCGCTTCTCGTGGCCCGCAGCGCCCAATACGAAAGACGGATTCACGAAGTGACGCCCTCGGTCTTTTGTGCCGTCGGCTACGGGATGGCCAACACAACTCTCGTGCTCGGCCCCAAAGGCGCGGTCATCATCGACTCGGGGGAGTGTCGGGAAGAACTGACAGAAGTTCTCGAAGCATTTGGCGACCGTCTCGATAGACCAATCGTTGGAGTGGTGTACACGCACTCCCACTACCTGTGGGGCACGGCAGCGATCGAGGACTATCCGACACGGGACATCGAGATTTGGGGGCATGAAGACATCGAGCGCACCATCGCACATGTCGGTGGCGAAATTGGCCCCGCATACACGCGACGGATGCGCCTCCAATTTGGCTACCACCTACCCGCTGACGGCCCCGATTCAATGAGCAATGTCGGTTTAAGCAGTTTCTTCTTTCGACCGGGTCCAAAAACTGTCGGCTTCGTAGCCCCCACGCACACGATCCCGCGCGTGGGGCGAACGACTACGTCTATGGCGGGCCTTGAATGGGTTTTCGAATCGCATGCGTCCGACAGCGAAGACACGATTGTTATTTCTCTCCCCGAACTTGAAATCGTGATTAACAATCACGTCTGGCCAGTTCTATTCAACATTTATCCGTTACGCGGCGAGCGGTACAGGGATCCGATGGTGCTCCTCGATGGGCTTCAGATGATTCGTGAGTGCGACCCAGAACACCTCGTAGGAGCGCACGGAGTGCCCATTGACGGGCGCGCACAATGCCAGCAGGCTGTCGCCGACTATGCGGACAGCATCCAATATCTTTGGGATCAGACCGTGCGTGGCATCAACGCCGGCGCAGACCCAGACGAACTCGCCGCCACGATCGAGTTTCCCCCACGTCTCGCGACTAGCCCCTGGCTACAACCTCTCTATGGCGAGGTTCCGTTTCATGTTCGCCAGATTCATAACGGTTTATTTGGATGGTTCGGAACTGACACTTCGACGTTGCACCCTGTATCTCCCGACCGACGCGCAGCGCTCACCGTTGAAGCAATGGGAGGTCGGGATGCAGTTCTCGACCTGATCCAAAAAGCCATTGACGGCAACGAGCAAACATGGGCGGCCGAACTTTGCAGCCACCTACTGCGGGTGAATCCAGATGATCCCCAAGCCAAAACAGCGAAGGCGGCGTGCCTTCGGTACCTCGCGCAACGCACCACGGCCGCCAACACACGCGCGCACTATCTGAGCGAGGCTCTCTTCTTGGAAGGCCATTGCGATCCGCTTGGCGAAACGCCACAGATCCCTGCCGTCGGAATCTCAATGCGTGCAGGGGGAGTGCGCTCATTGCATGCACTGCGCGTCCAACTGGACCCAGTGGCCTCCGCCGACACCGACCTCATGTTCGCCATCCATTTCACAGATACCGAAGAACACGCGTGGCTTCATGTCGTGGGTGGGGTAGCCCGTTTCGGAATCGGAACTGCACCCCAAAGCGTTTTAGCGCTAGAGATCACTGTTCTTGAATGGGCACGGTTGCGTGCGCGCCGTGTCGCGATCGTTGGCGCGAACATGGTTTTAACATCCGGTAATCTAACGGGGCTAGCCGATTTCTTTGCTCTGTTCGACCACGGGCCTCGTTAGCTCACTAGGGATCAGGCCGCGATCGGCCGCAAAAACCTAGCGCCCTCGCGCCCTCGCACCATGAATACCTTCAGATTATTGCGACCGGTCTTGAAAGCGTTCGGTATCAGGATCGTGTCAAATGTCGCATGCCCGTCCTCGACGTACGTCGTCGTGACTCCCGCCACTACACCGTTCAGCACGAACGCAAGCGTGGTTGGCGCCATTATTGATGTCAGCTCCCCATGCACATGTGCTGGCAACATGACTTTTGGATCAACATCGAGAAATGCATCGCGGTCTTTTACCGTGAACGACAGCGGTACTGATGCGCCTACTGCAACTTGCTTCAATGGTCTGCCGATGAGTTCACCTGCATCGTTCGCGTTGTAGAAGGGGTACTTTGGATTGTCGCGACGCAGGAGCGTGTCCACATTCCGTTGTAGGGCCTGACTAAGAACTCGTTCACCGTCGTACCGTCTAAATGGTCCAAGAATTGCAACTCCATTTGTATCCAATACGATGTCGCGAAATTCTTTCGTCGCAGATCCGCGCGGATTACTAAGAACGGATCGGCCATCCACTTTCCAAGGGATGTCGGCCCCGACCATGTCGGCGATTGTGGGGAGTACATCGATTGAGTAAACGTTTTCATCGCTGACTAACCCGGGTGCAATCCCGGGTCCCTTGATGATTAGGGGAATTGGCAGAATGTCGGCATAAACCTTTCCCGGCATCGGTCCAATGCCAGTCAAGCCACGTATCGGTGCATCGGCGGTCATCCCGACGCCATGGTCGGACGTCACAACAATGACAGAACGCTCATACAGCCCAGTCTCTTTCAGGCGTGCAATGACTCGACCGAGAACACTGTCAACGGCGCCTACCTGCAAAATCAATCGATGCCGGTCTGCGTCGGCCGCTTGCTGCGTCGGACCGCGCACTGCCGAGGCTAAGTGACTGAGTTCAGGATCAAATCCGATTGGTGCGATTTCATATAGTTCGCCCGTAGGAAGCAACCGGTATGGCTGATGAGGCAGATTCATGTGCAGGTAATGCAGCGTCGGACCTTCTCCGGGTTCTATCGATTCGACCAATTTGTCGGCATCACTCAAATGAAGTTCGGGATTACTCATAAGCCCACCCACTACCCCGGAGACAGTTGGGTCGGTTTTGGCTTCGTTGACCGCGTGGTAAAAAAGACGCGTGGATGTGGTGGATCCATGCGTGCCGGTATTGCGCGTCTTTCCTGCAGGTTCTGCAGATGTTTTCAATGCCTCTCCGGGTTTGAGCATCTCTGCGTAAGCAAGGCGCGCATCTCTTATCAGCGCGAACTGCGTCTCGGTCGTCGACTGCGTCTCGGGTTCCGACTGCCTTTTTAGCCCGTCAGCATCATCCACAAAAGGGCCATTGCATAATGAGTCGGGGCAGAGTTTTGTTACGGACTCGTTTGCTTCGATGTCATACCGACTCGCGAGCAGAGTGAAGAGGGATTCGGGATGTTGTCTGGCGATCGGGATGCTTCTATCGTTGCTAGGGAATCGACCCGACAGAATTGCTGGCGCCGCGAACTGCGTCGCATTAGAAACCGTCGTTGCGTTGCGGTACCAGCCTCCGTCGGCCGCCAGTGCGGAGAGGTTTGGATACAACTGCTTGTCGATCTCCCCGCTGCTGTCGATCATCGAACTCATTGGCATTTCGTCGAAGATGATTAATACGACTGGTGGCGCGTCGGAAGAGATCTCGACATCAGCTGCTTTTCCGTTGGAATTAGCGATCAGTTCAGAACTTGAACTAGAGAACAAGAAAAGCCCTAGAACCAGCACCGGAGTAATCGCCGCGAACATCAACCAATAGCGGAACCAGTTCCACCGGGCATACGCCAAGATCAGTAGCGCTCCAGTTGCAAGCGCGAACAAAACGGATACAGCCGTCGGCAGATTTCCGGCTCGATTGAGGGCTACGAGTACCCAACAGAATGCGAGTAGTGCCAGGAAACCACAGCAAGCGAACGAACCCGCCTTGGGATTTATCGAACCAAGAATTAGAACGACTAACCACAGCAGAAGTGGCGGCAAAAACGCCACAACGAACGCGAAGTAGACAACATCAGGGCCCTGGGCAGAGCTCACAATGAACGCTTCTGGAGAACGCCCAAATAAATCCAAGAGTGGTTGTGCAATCGCGAAGCCCGTGAGAGCGCACAACATGAGCAACTCGCGCCATCCAGGTTTTCCCCCACTTACCCGGGGCCTCGAGACCACTGAATCTCGCCTCCGTATTCCGACTGCCGCTCGCTGATACATTCCGAAGGAATCTGTTAGTTAATACCTATTTATTGGCCATCGATGGACGAACGTAGTCTACGGAGGATGCATGAAAAACTCTGAACAGTTTGACGGAGTGATCGGTCGCACACTCGCAGATTCGACCCCTTCGTGGCCAACACGCGCCCACCCAGGCGAAGATGCTCCAAACGTCGTCGTCATCCTTCTGGACGATCTTGGGTTCGGTCACTTTGGATGTTTCGGGTCTGCGATTGAGACCCCCACCATCGACCGTCTTGCAGAGGCAGGGCTCCGATACACCAACTTCCACGTGACGCCGCTTTGTTCGCCGACGCGTGCCGCATTGCTGACCGGACGCAACCACCATGAGGTTGGGATGCGCGCGATATCCAACTTCAACACGGGTTTCCCGAACATGCGAGGACACATAAGCAACAACGCAACCACCGTGGCTGAAGTAATGCGTGACGAGGGTTACGCCACCTTCGCTCTAGGCAAGTGGCACTTGTGCCCCATGGAAGACGCGTCGGCGGCAGGACCCTACGACCAGTGGCCTTGCCAACGTGGTTTCGATCGGTTTTACGGTTTCATGGATGGCGAGACTGACCAATTCCATCCGGAACTTGTCTACGACAACCACTCGATCGACCCGCCAAAATCCGTGGCAGAGGGCTACCACCTCAGCGAAGATCTAGTCGACCACGCGATTGGTTTCGTGCACGACACAAAGTCAATACGCCCCGACAAACCTTTCTTTATGTATCTCGCGTTCGGCGCTACGCATGCTCCCCATCAAGCACCTGCACCATTCATGGAGAAATATCGCGGTCGCTTCGATGCCGGATGGGATGAAACTCGAAACGAAGTATTCGCTCGTCAGCAAGAACTAGGAGTTCTGCCCGAGGGGACAGAACTCGCTCCGCGTAATCCGGGCGTTGACGCGTGGAGAGATCTTTCCGAAAATCAACGCTTACTCGCAGCGCGCCTCCAAGAAGCGTTCGCTGCGTTCTTGGACCACACCGATTCCCAAATCGGGCGTCTAGTTCAGAGCCTCGAAAGTCTCGGTGAACTCGACAACACACTGATCGTCATTCTTTCCGACAACGGAGCGAGCCAAGAAGGCGGCCCGTTCGGTGTACTTAACGAATGGAAGTTCTTCAACTTCATTCTCGAAGACGCCGACGAAGCCGTTTCTCGACTCGACGATATCGGGGGGCCACGCACACACACCAACTACCCATGGGGTTGGTCACAAGCGGGGAACACGCCATTCAAGTGGTACAAGCAGAACACCCACGAAGGTGGCGTACACGTGCCGTTGGTCATGCATTGGCCCGCACGCATTAAAGACGGCGGCACACTGCGGGACCAGTTCCATCATGTGAACGACATCGTGCCGACCATCTACGAGGCATTGGGGATCGCTCCTCCCGATGTGTACCGCGGATACGACCAAATTCCGGTTACCGGAACCTCGATGCTCTCCACCTTCGACCACCCCGACGCTCCCGACCGCAAGGAAGTCCAATATTTCGAAATGATGGGACACCGCGGCATCTACTCGAACGGTTGGAAAGCGGTAACCCGCCATCTTCCGGGTGTTTCCTTCGACGACGATGTTTGGGAGTTGTACAACATCGCCAATGATCGGTCCGAATGTCGAGATCTTGCAGCTGAGCAACCGGACAAACTCCAAAAGATGATTGCTCTCTGGTGGACCGAGGCCGAAGCGCGCAACGTTCTACCGCTTGATGAGCGAACGATTGAATTGTTCGGTGCGCGGTTTCGCGATCACTCGCCCCATCCAGCGAACCGTGAATATCTCTACCATCCACCTATGTCTCCGATGCCCGCCCAAGTCGGAGCCAGTATCGGGGGCCGAAGCTGGGACCTCGATGCAAAGGTCGATCGCCCGAGTGATGCCGGTGGTGTGATCTACGCGACAGGTACGTCGAGTTCGGGTCTCTCATTGTTCATCCAGAACAACCGATTGATCTTCGACTACAACATTTTTGGAGAGCACCATGTAGTCGAGTCAGACCGCGAGGTCCCGATCGGCGCGTGTGTACTAAGTGTGCAGTTCAGGCGCACAGGTAAAGACGGCACAGCAACATTGCTCATCAATGATGCGGAATGCGCCGCCCTCCACATTCCATTCGTAATGCGGATTATCTCGAGTATTGGTCCGACGTTCGGTTACGACCACGGTTCGCCGGTGAGCGATCACTACACAGACGAATTCGCGTTCCAAGGTTCGATCGAGAGTGTTTCTATCCGCTTACTTACCCATAGTCCCGATGGAACGGATGCCGCTGCTCGTCAAGAGATGGGGCGTCAGTAGGAAGACATGGAGTTCCTGAACTGACTACCACCTATCGTTTTCGCCTCGGACTAAAGCCCTTTTTCGATCTTTACGTAGTCGATCTCGCCGACAAAATAGTCGCATGTGACGCGTACTTGGTCGCAATTGACTTTGCCGCCGATCGTCACAGGTCTGCTGTTCGCAATGTAGTCCTCTACGGCCTTCCGACGCACGACATAGGTGCCGTCAACCGTCATTGTGAGCCTGGTGGCGGTGAGGTTGCAGCGAACCGTGTGCCACAACCCATCATTGAGCGCAATGGGGGATCTCGCGTTCACGTCTAGGTTCGTACCGCGAAAAAGACATTTTGCGTAGCCGTTCGGTTGTTCAAATTTCCAATAACCCGATCCTCCTAGATCGGAGTAACCCGCTTGGCCCTTCTGAACGAGATTCCCGAAGTTGCGCCTTGTGCGATAACGGATCGTGACCGCATATTCGCTCGAACCCGGATTCAATTCCTCTCGGTGCGGAACCTGGTCTATGCGATTCGGATTAGGTGGAGGTTGGTTCGGGAGTACCGGTGTGAATCCGTGCCCCACTGCACCGTCGAAGGCAACTCCCCGAATGACTTCGCTGCCGATAGTCCCGTCGAATCCATGGCCACTCGAATCAATCAGAACCCCAGTCGCGTCATCAACGCTCTCGTTCATTTCCCACGATGCGACAACTTGATCTGCAATGGTGCCACCGGGCATCGAACCTACAAAAACTGTAGAGACCCCAATTACACTTGCAACCATGATGCGGAAGAGCGAGGTTTTTACGGTTATGTGTCCCTTTATGATTATCTTTCATACCTCCTAGGCAATAAGAGACTAGCCACAATTGAGGAGAAGTGCTCGTGTAGATGTGTTTCTCGATCCCATTTAGATCACTTGTTTCTCGCAGGCAATTTATGAAGGTGCCGCCAAACTCGATTGCAAGACATTCCTCCTTCCGGAGTTGTTCGTAGACGAACCCGTACGCTTCGGCCCATGACCGATCAGTACCCGAACCTGCTAGCACCGGGTGCGATTGGGTCGATGGTATTGAAGAACCGAATCTTGATGGCCCCCATGGGTGACTGCCTCGGTAATGAGGACGGAACGGTGAGCGAACGGCAGGTCGCCTATTACGAAGCGCGAGCACGGGGTGGCGCCGCCTTATTGCTTGTGGGGTCAGTGGCGGTTACGTACCCCCACGGACGTTTCGACGCACGGCAGACAAGCGCAGGAGAAGATCATTTTGTCTCAGGCCTCGCTGAACTGGCTTACAGCGCGCATAGGCACGGCGCGAAAATCGGCGCGCAGTTAGTGCACAACGGAATGTTGGCGCTCCACGACATTGAAACCGGTATTCCGATGCTCGTACCGTCCGTACCCAAAAGGTCGCGTCCGGATCAACTGTCATCGATGGTTACAGGTGCCGAACTCGAAGCCGCCATGAGCCCGTACACACAGGAAACATCCGAAGCCAAATACTACGTGGCAGATGAAAACGACTTGGCGTCAATTGTGGATTGGTTCGCAGCGGCTTCACAGCGCGTTGTCGAGGCAGGTTTCGACGCGATCGAGTTACACGCTGGCCACGGCTATTTACTAGACGAGTTCTTGTCCCCATCGACCAATTCTCGCATCGATGATTGGGGAGGATCCCTTGTCAACCGCGCACGCCTGTTGTGCGAAGTTATTGCGGAAATCCGCAGTCGCGTGGGAAAAGCGTTCCCCTTGTGGATCCGTATCAACGCAATCGAGCGTCACAAAATAGATGGCGAACAGTTCGATGATCAACTAGCTGCAATTGGTTTGGCGGTGGAAGCGGGCGTTGACGCGGTGCATGTTACGGCTTATTCGAGCACCGATGTAGCCACAGGGCCCACTGATTCGTATATCCCACACGTCGTGGGACCTCTTTCTGACTACGCCGCGCGCGTTCGTTCCACAGTTGATGTGCCAGTTATTACCTTCGGACGATTCGACGTTGAACAGGCCGAGAACGTTCTCGAGAACGACAAGGCTGACTTCATCGCGATGGCGCGCAATCTTTTGGCAGATCCAGATCTACCCAACAAACTTCACGATGGCAGCGCTGCCGACATCCGACCATGCATCTACCAGTACCGCTGTATCGGGAACATATTCATTCGCGGCTCTGTGCATTGCGTTGCGAATGCGGCTACCGGCCGGGAAGAAGCGGCGTTGTTGCCGCCGACGGCTGAACCGAAGAGGGTCCTCGTAGTAGGTGGTGGTCCCGCTGGGCTCGAGGTGGCAAGGCTGCTGAACGCGCGAGGTCACTCTGTCGCCTTGCACGAAGCGAGTGATCGTTTAGGTGGGAGGTTGGTAATCGCAGGCTTAGTTGACCCTACCCTGGACCGTTATCTACGCTGGTTGATTCGAATGGTCGACGCCTCAGATGTTGAGGTGACGTTTGAGTCGCGCGTCGACGCTTCAGTACTCAAGGCCTCCGCCCCTGAGGTATTGGTTATCGCGACGGGTGGCGTCGCAATGCGTCCCAACATTGTCGGAGCAGATTTGCATCATGTCTTCGAATCGACCGAACTTGAGCCTTGGCTGATGGATCCGTCCTCTTTGGATCTGGGTTCTCACGTTGTGGTGCTGGGAGGCGACAAACCCGGACTATCTATTGCGGCTGCTGCCAGGCAACGAGGATTGGAAGTCGCGATCGTGGAGCCGTCACCGGTATTCGGCGCTGCGCTAGGCCTACCGGGGCGCTGGCGTTTGGTTCATGATCTCAGGGAATCTGGAGTCGCAATATTTAAAAGCAGCGATATCACCTCCATCTCTCCTGACCATGTCGAACTGCTTACGGCGAACGGCCCACTTGTGTTGGCAGCCACAGCGGTAATCATTTCCTCCACGATGCAAACGGACGCGAGCGCATTTAGCGATGTCTATGCCGTCGAGGGGGTACAGGTCTTTCAGGTAGGCGACTGCACCGGGCCCGGCTTTATAGAAGGCGCCAACCTTAGAGCGCTCGCCGTGGCCCAGGCGGTGAACTGAGGAAGCGCAGGAACAGAGCGCGCCATCGACTGTGCAATGCTCCGAGTCCCCAATGCACCAAAGTCGTCAAAGGATGTGAAATGGAGAAACTTCAATATCTCTGTTGGCTAGCGCTCGATAAATCTGCGGTTGATCGCCGGGAACTCTTTTTGAATGAAGTCACACCAGCACTTCTCGCGCTTGCCCCGCGAGGACTGTCAATGCAAATAGATGACGACGCATCAGATGTGCCCGTTCCACTGCCAGCCCCAGCTGATGAACCCCAACCCGGCGCACTCGTTTCTATCTGGTTGGATCGCTACGACGACCGTGCACCGTACGAAGAAGTCTTACGATCTAACAGCGAAAGTATCGCGGGCTACATCGTGACGGAATCGCTCTATACCGACTACGGCGGCAACCAATGGAGCACTCCGCGCGATTGGGAGAACGGTGAGCGATCACCCGGTGTCGTAATGGTGACACTCTTGCGCAAGCCTGCCCAAATGGCGGACGAAGATTGGTTCGCTCATTGGCACGATGTGCAGTCGCCCGTTTCCGAAGCGATGCAACCGCGGACCTGCTACCGACGTAACTCGATTGCTCGCTCGATAACACCTGATGCGCCTGAACTCCGAGGCATCGTCGAGGAAGCCTGGCCTTCGCCGGAGCACATCACTGATCCAGCGCTCTTCTACAACGCCGGAACTCCAGAAGAAATAAACGCCAATCTGACTGTGATGCTCGGAAGTGTCACTGCGTTCCTCGATCTCAATGAACTACGCAGTTTCACGACGAGTGAATATCTGATTCTCTAGAAATCCTAGAAGGCGTTGAGCGCGGGCGATTGTTGAGCCTGCGAGACTTGAAGAATGACAACAGAGGGTCCAACGGAACGCACCATCATTCATAGGATTGCGGAGCACGCTTCTTATGACTCGCAAACGGTCGGCGAGGTCCTTGATGCTGGATTGATCGCTCACGTTGGAATAATTCATGATGGAAGTCCTGTAGTTATTCCGATGGTCTACGCGCGAGTCGGTGACACCCTCTACCTGCACGGCTCGGTCGCGAGCAGACTGATGCGCGCATTGCGATCCGGCATACCCGCTTGCGTGACCGTTACCGTCGTAGACGGCATTGTTCTGGCGCGATCAGCATTCAACATGACAATGAACTACAGGTCAGTAGTCATTCATGGAACGGCGCGACTCATCCAAGACGCCGCCGATCGAGCGGTCGTGTTCCGTGCCGTTCTCGATCACCTCGTTCCAAATCATTACGATACAGTCCGTCCACCAAGCGAGTCGGAACTCGCACAAACCATGTTGATCGGGATTCCGCTAACCGAGGCCAGTGTAAAGATTCGATCCGGGCCTCCACTTGAGGAACCAGAAGACCTTGGGTTGCCGATTTGGGCGGGCGAGATTCCCTTGACACTCGTCGCTCTCGATCCCATTCCGGACCCAGACCTCGAGCCGACTATTCCAGTTCCAGCATCGGTGGATAATTATTCCTACTGACCGGAACGTCAATGCCCGCCAAGTACGCGCTTAAGGATCCGTTCACCGACCGTTCCCCGCTTACCCGTCTTTGCTTCTCTGCGATCTAGGGCCTGGCTGGCCTGCCGAGCTGCGTTTACCCCAATCCAGCGAAATGGTTCCGGCTCCCAGTTCCGTGAATGATGATCGACCCAGGGCAATGCCGTTAGATCGCTATCGGTACCAGTAATTAGGTGGGCCAAAGTGCGGCCCCCAAGGTTCGATGTCCCGACACCATCGCCCACATAACCGCCAGCCCATGCCATGCCGGTCGCACGATCGAATCCGACTGATGAATACCAGTCCCGGGGTATCCCGAGCGGCCCTCCCCATCGGTGAGTGATTTTTGTATTGCCGAGGCTTGGGAACAAAGACCACAAGACTCTGCGCAGTTCCTCGAATGTTTTGCCATCTCGATCGAACGCGTCATTGATGCTTGAACCGAAGTGATACGGCGCACCGCGACCTCCGAATGCAATTCGGTCATCGAAAGTGCGCTGGGCATAAATGATCAAGTGCCGCCCGTCCGCGAAGGTTTCGCGTTCGTTCCACCCAACCTCATCGAAAAAGGAAGCGGGAAGAGGTTCAGTTGCGATCATGAGTGAATAAACCGGAATGAGGTTCCGGTGATGGCTCTTGAGGTTCGGCGTGTATCCCTCGGTCGCACGAACAATCACTTCAGCCCGAATTGTTCCTGCTTCGGTTCTCAAAAGATGGGGCGCGATTTCGGTGACCAGAGAGCGTTCGTAGATAGTCGCACCGCGCCGCTCTACCGCTTCGGCGAGGCCGCGTACCAATTTCGCTGGCTGAATGCGCGCGCAATGGGGCGTGTAGCACGCACCCAAAGATCCTTCGATAGCAATTCGTTCGCTGGCTTCTAAAGGACTGAGCCATTGGAAGTCATCTTCGGTGAAACCCCAGGAATGCTCATATTCGACATCGGCACGGATGCGTTCCACATGTGCCGGCGAGGTAGCGAAATTAAGGTTGCCGCCACGGTGAAAATTGGCATCGATGCCTTCGGTTTCGCAGATGGCGCCAACCTCGTCGATTGTCGCGAACATCTCTCGCTGAAGGGCGATAGCCGCGTCACGACCGTGTTCTGCGGCAGTAGCATCGCGACTTCCTGCGAATAACGCCGAGCACCAGCCCCCGTTACGACCTGATGCTCCGAATCCTGCGATCTCAGCTTCGAGAACCGCTATTCGTAACGTCGGGTCTTGCTTGGCGAGTTCATAGGCTGTCCATAAACCCGTGTATCCGGCTCCAACGATTGCAACGTCCACATCGATATCGGTATCGAGGGTCGCTCGCGGAGATAAAGAACCAGGCAAAGTGTCGAGCCAAAGGCTTCGGGAGCGGTACCTAGCCTCGTTTTCCAGGTCATCCATTCCAAACACGCTCCACGCGAAGCGGCGGGTCAGTAACGCGGCTGTGAAAACGTTCCACGAAGGCGTTCCTCGAAATGTTCGATCGGGAGCGTGTCGTAGTCAGGATCAAACGCGATCTGATCCCATTCATCTGCGAACTGTTCTGCGAGTGAGAAATCTTCAGTGCTGAGTGTCGCCCTGTGGTCTTCGCGAGCATCGGGGTTCATTCCGAAGTGGCCGTAGTAATGGCGCCCTTGAAAGTCTTGGTGTACGCGGATCATGTTGTAGATCGAAGGCCGAACATACGGTTTCAGCATTTCGGCGGCGATGGCGGGGTGATTGGCGACGGAAACGGTTTTGCCGATGTCATGACAAAGCGCCGCGATCACTATTTCGTCATCGGCTCCAGCTCTCTCAGCGAGGGTCGCCGTTTGCAAGCAATGCGTCAGTTGATCGACAGCGAAGCCATCTGTGATCATGCCTAGCGACCGAAGCATCCCCAATACCGAATCAGCCACCCTCGGTTGATTAGCGAAAGTCTCGTTGCCAATCACTGACCACTGTTGCGCCGAGGATTCGTCCATGCGCGTGAATGTGTCTGCCGTCATCGTGTTTCTCCTAAGTGAGATTCAATCAAGCGAGCCAGCTCGAGTGGTTGGTCACCTTGAACACTATGACCGGACTTCTCGACCACCTCGATGCGAGCATCGGGATATCTTGACAACAATTCAGCCACATCTGCGTCATCAACGACAGGGGAGTCGGCGCCGCGAACGAGCATCAACGGCGCTTCCAAGGAATCGAAGCAGTCCCAGAGGGAGCCAAAATCGGGGACAGCGGTTCCTTCCGGCAGATTGAATCGGTCGTATCGCCACGCCCAGGTACCGTCTGGCCGTTCAGACGCATTGTGGAGAATGCCGCGACGCAGCGAAGACACCGACCGCGTGGGGTTGAAGGCAATGGTTCGCTCGAGGAGCTCATCGAAACTTCCAAAAGACTCTGGCCCTGCGATGAACGCCGTGATGGCCGAAGCCTTTTCGCGATCTACACCGGGCGTGACGTCTACAAGCGCTAAACGGCGAACCAACTCCGGGGACTGCTTGCTCAATGCGAGTGACGTGAGACCCCCGAGCGACATGCCAACCACCATCGACGCGTTCGGTGCTAACTGGGCGATCCCTTCTGCAATCGCGAGAGCATTTTCCGTCGGCCAATACGCCTTGTCGTCGCGCCAGTCGGAGCGGCCATGCCCCGGAAGGTCGAACGCTACGAGCGGACGGTCCAGAGCTAGAGCGACCGTGTCCCATGTGTGCGCGTTCTGCGCGCCACCATGTAAGAGCACTAGTTCTGGTTCCACCTCACCCCATTGCAGCGCGCTGATACTTCGTCCTGGCGCAACCTCAAAGCCGACTCGGTGGACAATCGGCGCGGAATCAAATGAGAGCCCTACTTCCTCTGCGTTCTCTCGAAAGAGCGCGAATTCGTCGTATTCACTCTGTGGCACTCGGTAACCGTACGCTGCCTGGATGACTCCTCGCATACCGCCGATATCCCTAGCCAAGGCAGATGACAAAGCGAAAGAGCAATTGGAACGTGTTTCTCAATTCCGTGGCAATGACGTCACCGTCCTCAATGTCTTCGGAACATTGGGGCAACACCCTGAACTCTTGAGACGTTGGTTGGTTTTTGCGAATCACGTCCTCTCTGGGTCGACCTTGCCGGGTCGCATTAGGGAGCTAGCGATTCTGCGCGTTGGTTGGCTATGCGGGTCTCCCTATGAATGGGGGCAGCACATAATCATCGCCGGCAAAGAAGGAATTACGGACGTCGAAATCCATGAGATTGCGATAGGGCCAGACGCCCCCGGTTGGGCACCCAATGAAGCGGCAGTCCTTCGAGCAGCTGATGAACTGCATTTCATCTCCACAATCAGCGACCAAACATGGGGCACGTTGGCGGATTCGTACAGTCAGCAACAGTGCATGGACCTTGTTTTCGCTATTGGGCAATACCACCTGGTGTCGTTTGCCTTGAACGCATTTGGAGTTGAACGCGACGATGGAGTAGACGATTCATCGCTTCCGTTCCCCAAATCAGCAAGCTGACCCGTAGACTCGTCTCTTCCTCGTCCCCAGAAGGCAGCTATGTCCACGCATGCCCGGCGCGACGATCTTCGCAATGTCGCGATTGTCGCCCACGTAGATCACGGTAAGACCACGCTGGTAGACGCCATGCTTTGGCAAACCGGCGCGTTCCGAGAGAACCAAGCAGTTGCAGAACGCGTTCTCGACTCCAATGACCTAGAGCGCGAGAAAGGGATCACGATCCTCGCCAAGAACACCTCGGTTCACTATGGCGACGTGAAGATCAACATCATTGATACCCCTGGCCATGCGGACTTCGGTGGCGAAGTTGAGCGTGGGCTAACCATGGTCGATGGCGTTCTATTGCTGGTAGACGCAAGCGAAGGACCACTCCCACAGACGCGTTTTGTTCTTCGTAAGGCTCTTGAATCCAACCTTCCTGTTGTTCTCGTGGTCAACAAGGTGGACCGCCCAGATGCACGTATTTCGGAAGTGATCGACGAGGTATACGAACTCTTTCTCGATCTCGACGCGACCGAAGAGCAAATCGATTTCCCCATTATTTATGCCAACGCTCGCGCCGGATGGGCGAGTACCGATCCAGAGGTTGAGGGTAGCGACCTGAAGCCACTTTTTGAATTACTTCTAGATCGCATCCCGGCGCCCATGCACGACACCGACCACCCACTGCAAGCGCTGGTAACCAACCTAGATGCATCGCCGTACGTCGGTCGTCTCGCAATCTGTCGCGTGCTTCACGGAACAATCACCAAGGGCGACTCCGTAGCCTGGTGTCGCCTCGATGGCACTACCGAACGGGTTCGGGTAAGTGAGTTGTACATAACCGAAGCACTCGACCGGCAAGACGTCGATAGTGCTGGACCCGGAGAGATCATCGCTCTAGCGGGGTTGCCTGAAGTCACGATCGGCGAAACATTGGCTGATCCCGATGATCCTCGGCCGTTGCCAGCGATAACGGTCGACGAACCCAGCCTCGCTATGACCATCGGAATCAACACTTCGCCGTTGGCTGGCCAAGATGGGACCAAAGTCACGGCGCGTCAAGTATCGGACCGCCTTGAGAGTGAACTCGTCGGAAACGTTTCTTTGAAGGTGCTCCCTACACAAAGGCCAGACACCTGGGAAGTATTGGGGCGCGGCGAACTGCAACTAGCTGTCCTCGTCGAAACGATGCGCCGAGAGGGATTCGAGTTAACAGTCGGTAAGCCTCAGGTCGTTACCCGCCAGATCGATGGAAAGTTGCACGAACCCTTCGAGCGAGTCGCGATTGATGTACCAGAGGACTACCTCGGTGTCGTCACGCAACTTTTTGCGCTGCGTAAAGGCAAGATGGTCCAGATGGTGAACCACGGCACAGGGTGGGTTCGGATGGATTACGTAGTGCCGGCTCGCGGTCTGATCGGTTTTCGTACTGAGTTCATGACCGAGACGCGCGGCACAGGCGTTCTGCACCATGTGTTCGATGGTTATCAGCCATGGTGCGGGGATTTGCGGACGCGTCGTAATGGATCACTTGTCGCCGACCGTTCAGGCCCGACCACAACATTCGCATTACTAAACCTCGGCGAACGTGGCCAGATGCTTATCGGACCTGGGGTAGAGGTCTACGAGGGGATGATCGTCGGAGAGAACTCACGTGTCGAAGAAATGGACGTGAATCCGACGAAGGAAAAGAAGTTGACGAACATGAGAACGTCATCGTCGGATGACACCGTTAGGTTGACGCCACACCGCATCCTTTCGCTCGAGCAAGCCCTCGAGTTCATTGCGGATGACGAGTGTGCCGAGGTAACCCCGGCAACTGTACGACTCCGAAAGTTGGAACTCCAAGGGTCGGTTCGTGGGCGGCTTCGCAATTCGAGCAAACCTCGTAAGGTCTAGTGCCTCACTTCAGCCCATCAGCCCGGTACACGCACGACGTTGTTCGAAACTAGATATGTCTGCGGCCGCCGCTTCACCGCTAAGCGGCGTAGGAATGCCACCGCGAATCCTGGCCGGCCTCCAGGCATACGCATCCACATCGCGACCGGTCGCCGTTACGGTGAGAACACCCGTAATGCCCGAGCCACCGCTCTCGTTGTAGAAGGCAAAATTCCCGAGTCCGTAAGCGACAAAACCTGCACCTAGTCGCCCGGCACCCATCACCCGATGTGCGTGAGTGCCAACAACAATGTCCGCGCCGGCAACAAGAAGGCTGGAGGCGAGCTGCTTCTGGCGATCATCCGGACAATCAACCGCCTCGGGTCCCCAATGAAGATATACAACCACCGTGTCGGCAATCGATCGTTCCGCGATAATCGCAGCGAGCAGTTGCGCTTCTTCTTCTGGTTCAGAGGAAGCGATGCCAGCTTGTGTTGAACTCGCTATCCACTGCGAACGCAGACTTGTTTCAATCACATCGCTCGCCCCAAAGATGGCAATGTTCTGACCCTTGACTTGGGTGCGCCAAGGACTGTATGCCTCGGCAGCATCCTTCCCTACGCCAACGATTGGCAATCGACCCGCAGCTTTGGCGGTCAAAGTGTCCGCCATGCCAACGGTCCCATAATCGCGTCCGTGATTGTTCGCGATCGTCACGACATCGACTCCCGCTGATTTGAGCGCGTCGAGAGCACGCTCAGGTGCGCGGAAGTTGTACTGCTTGGGATCCGGAGTCCCACGTTCAGTAATTGCCGCTTCGAAATTGACCATAGCGATGTCGGCCGCAGATAGATCTCCAGCGATCGGAGCAAACATCTGTGTTGGGTTTGCGTCCAGTTTGCTTCGTAAGTGCTTCTCGAAATGCACATCCCCGCCAAATGCAAAGGTGACGGGTTGAAGACTGCCTCGCCGCAATCGGATCGTGGTCGTAGTCGGCAGTGTCGTTGGTGCTGACGATGAAGTAGACCGGGCTGGATTGCGAACCTGCTGCCCCTGCTCGGATGAATCATTTGGTGCAAAGAGAAGGACGAGCATGGTTGCGGTCCCAACAACAACTGCCGCAATCACAACTGCCGAGAATTTACGGCGCATTGCCGATCAGCCTAGGCGGAGTGGTTGGTCATACGATCGCGCGTGAATGCCTCGCCAAGAAAATTCAGCAACTCGATTCGGCATCGCTCCGCGCACCTTTCATTGGATCTGCATCGTTGTAACCATCTTTGTAGCCGTAATCATTGTCACCGGGGGAGCAGTTCGACTCACCGAATCTGGTTTGGGATGTCCGAGTTGGCCCAACTGTGAGTCCGGCTCACTCGCGCCTCGACCAGCAAGTGGAATCCACGCAACAGTCGAGTTTGTAAATCGCATATTTACCGGCTTCGTATCAATAGCCGTCATTGCTGCTGTGTTTGGATCATTGATCCGTCGCCCGCGCCGTCGTGATCTCGTGTGGCTATCTGTCGGTCTTGTTGGCGGAGTAGTTGGCCAAATTGTGTTGGGCGGTATCACGGTTTTGAGCGAGCTGCACCCGGGTGCGGTTATGAGTCACTTTCTACTTTCGTTGGTCTTGCTTTCGGATGCGATCGTCCTGGCAGTTCGATCGGGATATCCCGATAAGAACATCGTCGAACGAGCGGTTCCAATGCCGATCTTCAGATACGCGTGGTTACTCACGTGCGTAGCCAGCATCGTTGTGGTTACAGGAACTGTCGTTACAAATACAGGACCGCATGCGGGAGATCGGACCGCAAAAAGATTCGATCTCTCTCTTCCCGATGTTGCTCGCGTTCACGGAACTGCCGTAATTGTCTTCCTGGTTCTTGTGGTCGGAGGCCTTTTTCTCGCCCGTCGGGTGAACGCCCTTGAACGCCTGAAGGAGTCATTTTTTCTACTTCTTATGATCTTGTTTCTCCAAGGTGCGCTCGGATACTGGCAGTACTTCACGGGGGTGCCAGCTCTCTTGGTCGGATTCCACCTTGCTGGTGCAACCCTCCTATGGACCGCAACTCTGTTACTCCTACTGCGGTGTTACGAGCCAGTAGCCGAGGTCGAGGCCCCGAAACCAACGGATACCTATTGAGTTCCTTGGCTTTTTAGCAATTAGAGGCCACTGGCTGGGTTGGCGAGTTAACTGTGCCCGGAAACGTGCCGATGGATTAGTTATGCACTTCAGCCACATTCGATCGCGTTGGTTCCTTCTTGCACTTTCGGTCCTTCTTGCAACAACGGGTACCGGTGTATTTATCGGCACGCCTCCCGCCCAGGCCGCACCGCCACAGCCGATTTCCGAACATTCAATCGAACTCATTGCCGAGCAATACAACCTCGCCCGGTATCGGATCGAACAAACGACAGCGGCGTTGGAGCGTACCGAACGACGGATCACGGAAGCGCGTGCCAAATCCGACGCGTTAAGAGAACTTGCTCGCTCGCGTGCTGCCTATCTCTATCGACAGGCCGCAGGGGATGGGCCCCAAGTTCTTGTCGCTGAAAATATGAACGATCTCGCACGCCGCACTGAATATATAAATGCCGCAGCAGTTCCTGATCGGGAAATGCTCAAAGACCTTGGCCGAAGCGTCAATTCCTTAGCGAAGGAACGCGCCGCTCAACAAGGACTGCGAGAACAACTTCGTGGCGAAGCGGCAGCGGCGACAGCAGCAAAGAATCGCCTGGAGCGGGAAGCGGCGGCAGCAAAAGCGCGACCACCTGCGCCGGGGGATGGCGCTGGTCCGGTTGGTGCAGCACCAGCCAAACCGACAGCTACTGCACCAACGGCAACGGCTGCGAAGCCCGTCACCAGCACCCCACAATCACCAACACCTCAGACGGTTGCACCAAGTCCAGCGACGCCACCCGCACCAGTTCCCGCGACGGCGACCCCACCTGTTCCCGTCACGAGTGCAGCTCCGGCGCCCGCGGTCTCAGGAAAAGCTGCCACCGCGGTCGCCTATGCCAGAGCGCAACTTGGTAAGCCGTATGTCTTCGCCACTTCTGGACCGGACTCGTATGATTGCTCTGGATTGACGATGTCCGCCTGGCGTGCTGCCGGGGTCTCGATGCCTCATTACTCAGGAGCACAGGCTGCGAAATTCCCTAAGGTGACGTGGGAGCAATTGCAACCCGGCGACATCGTGGCGTTCTATGCAGACTTGCACCACGTCGGGATCTACATCGGAGATGGCAAAATGATTCATGCTCCACAAACTGGCGACGTTGTGAAGATTGCAACCGCATGGCGTACAACCTTCCAGTTCGGCGTGCGTCCGGGATGAGCGAAGGTTAGTTCTTCTCGGCTTTGTTGTTACGCTGCGTTTTGACTGGATTCTTGGGGGCACGTTGATTCTGTTTTCCGAGATTCCCAACGAGCAAGGCCACAACCGTGACTAGAAATATTTGACCAAGCACCGCTTCAAGGCTGACAAGTACGCGGCCTGGATCTGTTGCCGGCGTGAGGTCTCCGAATCCAAGCGTCGTGATTGTTACGAAGCTGAAATACAAGTAGTGGATGGGCTCCTGTGGTCCTTGCGCGAAAAAGTCGGATTCAACTAGACCATCCATCATTCTATAAACAGCAGCGAACGCTATTGCGATGAGCATGTATGCATCTACAGCTCCAACAACGGTTTCCAAATTGATTATGGGATGTTGAAGGATGTGTTTAAGAATCACGAAAGGAACAATGACGACTAAAATTGTAATTATGTAGCTCGAGCCGAAGAAAAGCTCGTCGCCGAGAATTGCCGAAGACACGTTCAACGTGATCGATAAGGACACCACAGCCAGCGCTGAGTACCGAAACAACTTGCTGCGAACTTTTGACGTGTGCAATGCAAGCAAGAGGATTGCCCCGAAACATGATCCCGTGATGGCGCGAGACCAGAGGCTGTGTTCGAGCACCGCCATCAGGCAGTAAGTGACGATTATGAGAATTAGAAGCGTGCCGTAGGTGTCACCGTCGGCCAAACGCCTGGCGAATGAGTGACCCGCCCGAGTTAGTTCGAGCGTTTCTTGCGTTTCTTCCTCACTTTGAAATTCGTCGAGTAGCCCTTCTTCGGTAGTCATGTAGTGAATAGTGCCACCGATCCAACCGATGCACGGCATTGATATGGGACCATGTTCGTTGATGCGAGTTCACCTTGTTGATGGCACCTACGAACTGTTTCGACATCATTTCGCACTTCCGCCTCGCGCGGATCCCGCTGGTATTGAAATTGCCGCTACCCGGGGAGCAGTTGGCTCTGTTTTGCGGATGCTGGAAGATGGAGCTACCCACCTCGTAGTCGCCACCGACCACGTCGTGGAAAGTTTCCGCAACGCACTCTGGGATGGCTATAAGAGCGGTGAGGAGATGGACCCTGATCTCCATAAACAATTCCAAATTCTTGAAGATGCGTTGCTTGCGCTCGGCGTGACCGTCTGGCCCATGGTCGAGTTCGAAGCCGATGATGGGCTTGCTTCGGGAGTGGCGATCGCAGCCGCCGATGCTCGGGTATCTCAGGTCCTTGTCTGTAGCCCCGACAAGGACCTCGCACAATGTGTTTCAGGAGACAGGATTGTCCAGGTAGATCGCCGCAAGAATGAAGTGCGAGATGAAGAAGGCGTAATCGCGAAGTTTGGGGTAAGACCAGCTTCGATACCAGACTGGCTGGCACTCACGGGAGATGCCGCCGACGGTTTCCCTGGCCTTCCAGGTTGGGGTGCGAAATCCTCAGCACTCGTGTTGGCGCAGTTCGGTCACATTGAACAAATTCCCGATTCCGCAGCGGACTGGGGGATCCCGGTGAGGGGTGCAGATCGCCTCGCAGCCGCCCTGGCTAAAAATCGTGAACTAGCAAATTTGTTTTTGGATCTAGCAACATTGAGGACAACGGCTGACCTTGGAACCGTTGATAGTTGGCGTTGGTCCGGTGCAACAACAGATTTTAAGCAGTGGGCAATTCGTCTCGGAAGCGAGGAACTGTTTCACCGCGCTGAACAATTGGCTGCAGAGCGCGTGATTTAAATCATGCCGCCGTGGGCGTCGAGCAGAGCCACGAGTTCGCGTTCCGTCGAAGGGCCGAACGTACGCCATGAAGCAGGTTGCGCTCGACGCGCTTCGGCTAACTCTTGGGAGGTGAAGCTACAGCGCGTTGTGGGTGGTTCAACGTTGTAAAGAGTAAGCGCGTTCTTGCCGAGGATCTTGGCCTTGGTCTCGGGTGTTAACGCCGGGTAACCGTAGGTCTCTTGAAACTCCGAAGAAATTTCGAATGCCCTGAAGGCTTGTATCTGATCTTGCGGTGATCCGTACCAAAGAGAATCGGTACCCCAAAGTATGCGGTCCGGTCCAAAAACTTTGAGGAGTTTCCCCAGCACGTGCGCCGCTTGCGTTGGATCGCGCATCAATATCCACCAGGTAGAACCAAGTTCTGCGTAAACATTCTCTTTAGCGCCGATTCCAGAACTCTGGACCGAGGCGAGCAGCCGATCAACGCCTTGCGGGCGATTACCGGCCACATATGGGCCCTCAACGGCTCCCGCTTCAAATCCAGAGTGGTAAACAACAAAATCAATGTCGGGGTTTGCTTTCGCTGCTGGTCCAATATCGATCGGTGATGCGTAATCGCTGCCCGCGGAAAATCCCTTGTGTACACAAACGATGCGGGGTCCTGTCTCAGCGACGCGACGCAGGAAGTCGTGTCCAACTTTCGGCGTGTTGGCATCGTGATCATCGAGCCACCAACCCTGGCCGGGCGCATGGGTATAAATCTTCCATGCGCTAATCGGATGATCCTGCACGAGTGATGCCATACCTTCGATTTGTGCACCCATAGGACCCATCGTGGGCTGCACGCCACCGTGCAACAACACGCGGCCGTCGCCGCAGAGTTGATCGGCCATCGCGAGTGCAAGTTCCATGTCATCGATGCCGAGCGGATTGATCTGGTCTGGGATGGGGATCGCGGATAAAACGGTCATGGCGGTATCAGATTGAGCGAACAACAGGTCTAGGTATTGCTCAACCGAAAAACAGGCTTTTGAATCGGCTTCACCACATCGAGACTGCGGAAAGGAGTCCGCCAATCCCTGCAATCCAGTAAACCCGCCAACCGCCCCCAACTCGAAATTGAGGTAGTGAGTTTGAACATCAAAAACAATCTCATTGCCTGACAATGCTTCTGCTGCGGCATCTGCATCAGCCGGATCATCCGGTGTTTTGTAAGTGCCGCCCGCCCGCTCGCCACGGGAGCCCTTTTCTTCGGCACCACATGCAGCGATAGCGCCGAGCATGAGTGCCGCTCCGCCAATACTGCGTAAGAAATCGCGGCGATCAATGCCAAGACGCCGCGCGTGTCGCGCGGATTCGTCCTTTGTCCTTCGAATGGCCTCTAGTTCAACCGGACCAAGTGGCAGTGGCAGGAACTCTCCATTCGAAGCAGGTCCTAATTTGATCGGGAGATCTGGATCATGACCTTCGGAGGCTGCCATTGTCCGAGCCTAAGGCACCGGCGGTAACGCTGTTACGCGGTAGTTCCGATAAATCAGGTAGCGAGTCGAAGTAGCTCTGGTGCCACAGGGCAATCAAAGCGACGGAATAATCCCGAGGGTGAATCACGTCCATTAGGACCGTAAATACGTTCAGCGAATCCCGTTTCAACAACGGCGTATTTCGTACCGAACGAGTGATCTGATTCCGAATCGTCATCACCGCAGGCTCGCAACATGGCTTCGAAAAGTCGAAGAGGCATAGCGCGCCCCAACCCAACCACTAGCCATATCTTGATTCCACTGGATTGCACGAGCGGCAGCAACTCGTTTGCCACTTCAGGAAGTAGAACCCTGCCGCCTCCAGATGCGATCGCCTCGACAACTAGGTGCGTCGAATCCGATGCCTGCAGTTCAATATCGGTAATCACCCGAACATTTGTTTCGGCATGACGCAGGCGCATCGAAAGTTCGGCGTCATCGCCATCTCGAACAACGAGCACTTCGATATCTGGGCGCTCCGTTAATGCCCTGCTCGTCAGATCTGGCCAACCGAGTACCGCAATCGGTGCATTCGATGGGAACTGAAATGCGGTGGCGAGACGTTTAGGCGTACCGTCATGAGCGAATTCTTCAGCGGCGCACCATGCTTCGAATCCCAGGTCAGCAGAAGCAAGAACGCGTGCGCAAAGCCACCAAAGCGGCGCCGACGCCGGATGATGAAACAGTAGGCGGCGACATGCGACGACCAGACCCGCGGGATCTCCTTCAAAAGCAGCCAAACAATCAGCGGCTTCGTTAACCAAATCGACACCGTCGCCATCAGTCCAACGAGCTAGATATCTGAGGCGTTCGAACGGCAGCACGCCTTGACCGTACTCCCGCTGTGGCGTTAGGACAGCGGTTTCGGTTCCTTGGGTAATCCCAGAACGCGTTCGCCAACGATGTTGCGCATTACCTCGTCTGTACCCCCAGCAACACGCATCCCGGGTACGCCTAATACGAACTCCCCGAATGCGTAAGCGCCCCAGTCACCGGAATCTGCAACTAGACGTGGTCCCAGTATGTCGGAAACCAATTGAGCGACCTTCTGCATGTTCTGCGTCAATGCGAGTTTCGCAATTGACATTTCTGGGCCTGGAAGTTGACCCGAGCGAATCTTCGCCATCGCGCGTTGGTTCGTGTAACCGGAAACAGACATCCGAATATAAACATCAGCAAGAGCTTGCCGAATAAGCGGATCACCATCCACTCCGTAGTAGCGCGCCATTTCGAGGAAACGCGTCATGCTCATCGTCCCGACCCCTGCACCGCCACCGCCAATTGCCGCACGCTCGTTCATCAGCGTCGTCAGGGCAACCGTCCAACCTTCGTCTACATCGCCAAGACGATGTGAGTCAGGAACGCGGACATCTTCGAAGAAGACTTCGTTGAAGGAAGCGCCGCCGGTCATTTGCCTAAGCGGACGAATTTCCACACCAGGTGCGCGCATGTCAACGAGAAACATCGTCAAACCCTTGTGCTTCGGTTTATCGGGGGAGGTGCGGGTAATGATTTCGCCGACGTCCGAATACTGCGCGTTCGACGTCCAAACCTTCTGGCCAGTCAATCTCCATTCATCGCCATCACGAATTGCCCGCGTCTGAATGCCGGCGAGATCGGACCCAGCGATGGGTTCGGAAAATAGCTGGCATCCGATCACATCACCCCGATACATCGATTCGAGATACTGCTCACGAACATCAACAATTCCATGGGCAAGAATCGTGGGCGCAACCATCCCGAGACTGATTCCGAATGGCGTTGTCGATGGCGTGGAATATTTCGCCGCCAACGCCTGATAGCTGCGCTCAAAATTGCTCGGAAGCGCGCGACCCCCATACTCGGTCGGTCCCGTGATCCAACCGAAGCCCGCGTCGAACTCCTTGGCTTTCCAAATCTTGGCTTCGTCAATTTCGGCACGTTCTTGGTCTGGAGATTTTTCCTCGAGTACGCCTACCCGATCCGATCCCTCACCCCATACGAAACGCGACTCACCACGCGCATTGGCATTGGAGTCAAGAAAGCCTTTGGCTTCAGCAAGGAAGTTTTCTAGGGGTGGGCCTTCGCTCATTATCTTCTCCATAGTGTCCAGATGGGCTTTGGAATCGTAGTCATATTGCGCGTAATCTCCAATCCATGACCAGGGAAACTCCACGCACTGTCCCTGCCAGTTTGGCCGCAGTTGGATTAGCCGCAGAAACAAGAATTATGGAGTTATTGAATGCGGAGGTAGATCGTTGGGGAGAAATCAATCCGATGCTCGCTGAACCGATTGAAGCACTTCGTCGGCTGGTCATGGCGGGTGGAAAACGCCTGCGACCCGCTTTCTGCCACTGGGCATACATCGGAGCCGGCGGCATTCATAGCAACCAGTTGGTGGTCGACGCCGGAGCCGCGTTGGAACTCCTTCACACATTTGCTCTGGTGCACGATGACGTTATGGATGGATCAGACATGCGACGAGGTCAACCATCCGTTCATCGTCACCTGATCAACATGCACGCGGAAGCGGGATGGAACGGCGAGGGACGCAGGTTTGGCGAAGGGGCGGCGATAATCATCGGTGACTTCGCGTTTGTATATGCGGATCAGTTGATGGCCGATGTCCCTCCACCGGCTAGAGCGATATTCGATGAACTCCGTATAGAACTCTGTGTAGGGCAATACCTAGATATGTTGGGAACGGCAGGATCGGACCGCTCAACCCCTGCGGCCCGCACAATCGAGATCTACAAATCTGGCAAGTACACGGTTGAACGACCTCTTCATCTTGGCGCCGCACTTGCAGGGAAGTTGGATGAATTGGCGGAACCACTCTCGGCCTTTGGACTTCCGCTTGGTGAGGCATTCCAGATCCGCGACGACCTGCTTGGAGTATTCGGCGATTCAGCGGTCACTGGCAAGCCGGTGGGCGACGATCTTCGCGAGGGGAAACTCACGCCGTTAATCACAGAAGCTGCGGCCCGTAGCACGGGAAGTGACCTCGCCTTGTTGGAACGCATCGGTAATACCGACTTGGATGATGTAGCGATAAGCGACCTACGTGAATTGTTCATTCGATCAGGATCGGTAGACGCTATGGAAGCGGAAATCGAACGCTTGGTGGCTGAGAGTCTCGATGCCCTCGATCGTGCGCCGTTGGAGCAACGCTCCCAACACGCTCTCACCGAATTAACCAACTTCGTCGCGTGGCGTGATCGCTAAAGGTCGCCACCCGACGCGTCTCACTCAAGGGCACTGCCGGTAGGCTCGCCGCGATGTCAAATTCTCCCGGAGATCTCGCTATTGAGGTAGTCGACCTTAAAAAGCACTACAACGGCCGCACGGCTGTCGATGGGCTCTCGCTCTCGGTCCATAAAGGGGAAGTATTTGGTCTTCTTGGACCTAACGGAGCCGGAAAAACGACGACGGTCGAGATACTCGAAGGGTACAGACGGGCGGACGCCGGCAGTGTCGCTGTTCTCGGCGAAGATCCAAGCGGCAATAACGCATGGCTTCGTTCTCAAGTCGGTGTAATGCTTCAAGATGGTGGTTTGTACCCGGGTGCGAAACCGTTAGAGATACTCAAGTTATTCGCAGCGTTCTATGACAATCCCCGTGATCCACTTGAACTCCTAGACCTCGTTGGTTTGAGTGATTCGTCGACGACGATGGTGCGAAGGTTGTCGGGCGGACAGGCTCAACGACTCTCGCTCGCAGTTGCTCTCGTAGGGAGACCTCAGGTTTTGTTTTTGGATGAACCTACGGGCGGAATGGATCCCCGCGCTCGGGCGATCACATGGCAACTCGTGCGCGACCTCGCGGACTCTGGTGTCGCAGTTTTATTGACAACACATCAGATGGATGAAGCCGAACACCTTTGCGATCGCGTAGGAATTATCGACCATGGCAAGATCGTGGCAGAAGGCACTCCGACCGATGTGACCAGCGCTGGCGGCGACGGAACAATCCGTTTCATCACTGCAGCTCCTGTCGATTTGGCCGCTCTGTCGTCTGCACTCGGACTCCCACCAGACGCCGTATGGGAAGAACGGCCGGGCCACTACGCGTTGCCGGGGCCGGCAACGCCCAATCTGCTCGCTGACCTCACGGCGTGGTTACGGGACGAAGAAATCACGTTGGCAGAACTTCGCACCGTTCGCGCCACTCTCGAAGAAGTATTCCTGCGCCTAACTGAAGAGAGCCGCGCATGAATGCGCGCGCGGTCGTCGCCCAAACGCGCCTCGAACTGTCGATGACACTTCGCCGAGGCGAAAGTCTTCTAGTCACGCTTGTTGTTCCTATCGGTATTCTGATTTTCTTCAGCAAGGTCGATGCGGTGCAATTAACGCGAGGTTCGGCGCTAAATTTCCTCGTTCCAGGGGTCCTTTCGCTCGCTGTCATGTCCAGCGCGATGGTCAGCCTCGGTATCGCTACGGGATTTGAACGTAGGTACGGAGTCTTAAAACGACTCGGAAGCACGCCGCTGGGTAGATCGGGTTTACTCACAGCCAAAACGTTGAACATCCTTGCCCTGGAGATATTTCAGTTTCTGCTGATTGTTGTTGCGTCTATCACTCTCGGATGGAAACCGACCATAGGTTTGGTGGCCGCTATAGGGCTCCTATTTATCGGCACGATTGCATTTGCTGGAATCGGCATGTTGATGGCGGGGACACTCAGAGCCGAAGCGAACTTGGCAGCGGCGAACGGATTGTTCCTTGTTTTTTTGTTTCTAGGTGGTATGGCATACCCACTCGAACGCCTGCCAACTGCACTCGAATCGATTGCGCGTTTGTTGCCTGCAGCCGCACTTTCGGAATGCGTACGCGGGGTACTTGAACCTGCTGGAAGTATTCCGACTCGTGAACTCGTTGTGTTACTCGTGTGGGCCGTTGGCGCACCCTTGCTCGCAGCGAAGAAATTCCGATGGGAAGAATGAACTAGAGAATGCGTCGGATCTGAGTCATCAGTTCCGCGTCAGACAGTCTTCCAAAGTAACGACTTGTAATGTTTCCGCGTCCGTCAATGAAGAATGTTTGCGGGAGACCCCTCACGCGGTATTCCTTCGCCACGGCATTATCGACTCCACCGTCGGCCAGCAGCCACGTCGCATCTTGTCGCTTCGCGAAATCGCGCGCATCTTTCGGGATGTCCTTGTACGTGATCCCGACAATCTTCAAACTATCTTGTTCGAATTGATCCAAAGCGTTTTTAAATTGCTGGAATTCTTCCCTACATGGCACACACCAAGATGCCCAGAAATTCACGATTACTGGTTTGCCGAGCAGCTCTAAGCTTCTGATGCGCGACGCTCCGGTCAATGCGGGCAGGTCGATGGATGGTGCCTTTTCGCCTACTAGCGAGGAGGGTCCACTAATAGAACGCCCGCTACCGGCGCGTTCGCTTGAATCGTTGGATCCAGAGCATGCGGTGGTCGGCAGCACAGCAAGGGCACCGATGATTAGCCAAAAGGTCCCACGCAGAATGCGGCAGGCTGGCCGTATCCGATCAGAAAGACTGAACAATGCTGTCAATTGCAATCGCAGCGAACAACAACGCCAGATAGATATTAGAAAACTTGAACAGATTGATGGCTCGCTGCTCTGACGGATCACGATTCAAACGTATTGCTTCGACGATGAACGCGATTCCAAGCACTAACGCTGCCGCGGTGTATCCCCAAGACAGGTTTGTCGTTGGTCCCAACAGAAGCGATGTTGCAGTCACGATTACCGAGTAAGCAACGATCTGTCTGGTAGCCGCCGGTACCCCTTTGACGACGGGCAGCATCGGGAAGCCGGCTGCTGCGTAGTCGTCGCGGTAACGGATAGCGATGGCCCAGAAATGTGGTGGCGTCCACAAGAAAACGATCGCAAACATGATCCAAGCTGGAAGGGCTAAAGATCCGGTGACCGAACTCCAACCGACCAAGACTGGAACCGCACCTGCCGCTCCGCCGATCACAATGTTCTGAACCGTCCGGGGCTTTAGCCAGATCGTGTAGACGAAAACATAAAAGAGCATGGCGCCAACAGCGAGCATCGCTGAAAGAAGATTTACGGTTGCCCACAACCAAATGAAGGCGATCAATTCGAGTGCGAGACCGAAGATCAATGCTGCGACAGGCGAAACGTCACCTTGGGGTAGCGGTCGATTATGGGTTCGACGCATGAATTGGTCGCGATCCCGTTCGATCCAGCAATTGATTGTGTTTGCTCCGCCTGCGGCCATCGTGCCTCCGAACAGCACAGCGGCAATAAGGGCGAGCGGGGGAAGACCTTTGTCAGCGAGAATCATCGCTGGAACTGTCGTTACAAGGAGTAGTTCGATGACTCGCGGTTTAGTAAGAGCCAAATACACAGCGAAACGAGAACGCCTCCGTACGACGACGGGGGATTCGGCCTTGTTTGGCGAGTCAGACGGCACGACTGGTGCGAGGTCGTCAGGGAGGGCAACCACGCTTCGGACGTTACCAGGACATGTCACGCGGCCTTCGACCCGTGAATGGACAACACGATCGTGCGTTCCACCAGGAGCGCTCTATTCGGCCGCTGTGGCTCCCGGCAGTACCCTGTGGAGATGCCCGATCCGACACCTTTGCGCGCCGCCGACGACAGTTCCAAGCCATCGATTCGAATGACGGCAGACCGCCTTTTGGTGGCCCCGTCAAAGGAAGCCGGCGAACGCAAATCTCGATCGGGAATCTTGATTCCTGCGACGGCCAACGTTGATCGACGCCTTGCCTGGGCTGAAGTGATTCAAGTTGGTCCAACGGTGCGCAACGTCGAAGAAGGCGACCAGGTCCTATTCGCTCCAGATACCGGCTACGAAGTTGAAATCCGAGCGAACGACTACCTGATACTCCGCGAACGTGATGTACACGCTGTCGCCTCACAGCGTGATTCTGGCCGCACCGGCCTCTACCTGTAATCGCGCGACATGCAAGTTGGCCTCGATGGCAAGGTAGCCCTAATCACCGGTTCCTCGAGGGGAATCGGTAGAGCAATCGCCGAAAGTTTCTGTGCTGCTGGCGCCTCAGTCATGCTGTCATCGCGCAAGGCCGAGGACCTCGCCGCTGCATCAGAAGCAATCGATGGCAACACCGCATGGACTGTGGCGAATGCCGGTGATCCGGAACACGCTGATACTGCTGTACTCGCCACGGTGGAGCGCTTTGGTTCGCTCGACATCCTCGTGAACAACGCCGCTACCAACCCATACATGGGGAAAACGATCGACATCGATGTACCGCGCTTCGACAAGACGGTTGCGGTCAACCTCCGCGGTCCGGTCGTTTGGTCTCAACGTGCTTGGGCGCATTGGATGCAAGAGCATGGCGGAGTGATTCTCAACATCTCATCGATAGGTGGTCTCTCGGTTGAGACATCAATTGGGGTCTACAACGCCACGAAGGCGGCTTTGTTGCATCTAACGCGCACACTTGCGGCCGAGTTAGCTCCAGGAGTGCGGGTTAACGCGATCGCTCCAGGGTTAGTTAAGACCGACATGGCCCGCGCCTTGTGGGAAGAGAATGAAGCTGCGATCGCACGCTCTCTGCCGATGAAACGACTTGGTGAGCCAAGCGATATTGCCCAGGCCGCATTATTTTTGTGTTCCGATGCCGCATCTTGGATTACGGGAACAACCACGGTCGTGGATGGCGGAGCGTTGTTGCACGCCTCGCTTGGCGGCTAGAGGTAAGCGCGCGCCACGCTGAGGGCCAACGATGCGCCGATGCCTTCTGCCTTAAGTTCAGAGGCATCTGATGCCCTCATGCGTTGGACAAACACCCGACAAAATTGTCCAGCGGGTCCGCGGATGTAATCGGGTGCATCAGAAGGGCCATGCACCCATTTCTTCCCGGATGGAAGCGTCAGCTCAATGCGCAATGGCGTAGTTGGCGTATCTACGCCCGCGACCATATAAGCGTACGGAAGCGCGCGCACTGCGAGCCATGCGACATGCGCTAGCCGGTCAGTGTCTACGTCGGGAATCCCGAGTGCAGATCGAACATCTAGGCCGTGCGCCCAGGTCTCCATCATGCGAGCAGTGACAAAGGAAGGAGGCCTCATCCCAAGACCCCACGGAACGCGCGTGTTCGGGTCTAAATCGCGCAGGGCATCTTGTTCGCGAGTCCTGGCTCTTTCCCACCATTGCAGAACATCTCGACCCGGCATCTTTCGTCCGATCATCACCCCTAAGAGCGTCAGATCTTCCGGTGATCCGCAGCCCTCAATGAGCGAGCCCAGAGACCGTAGCCCTCCAACGCAAGTAGCCACAGCGATGTCGTCTGTATCGGCAAGATGGGAGATCGTGTCGCGTACATCCCATCCCCATGATTCCGTAGGGGACAGCCACTCGTCTTCTGTGATCGACGTGACTGCGTCAACAATTGATTGCTGTTCTGCAGCGAGATCATCGACAAGAACGTCGATGCCGTCCGAAACCACTAAACGGTCTTGCGAGGCCGCGCCGCTAGAAGCTGCACTGGAACTGCCGATGGATGCACAACGGGTGGGGGACCAACAGACATCCGGCCGTCTAAATATTCGGCAATTTGTTCGTAGAGCGTGTCGCCGACCATCTTGCGTAGTTCAGGCTCTTGGCTCCGGTAGACAGGATTAGCGCCGACAAACGCTTCGCGTGCTTCGGTGCACCACCATGCGAACTCATCGCCACCCTCGCCCCAACCGTGTCTGGCAAATTCCGTCAGTCGATGGTGAACCTTGCCGTCTGCAGCGTCCTCGTCGTGCTCCTCAATGTTGCGCAGTGGCAGTTGCCAACACACTTCAGGCTTGACATCGCTGTGGTGAATACCGACACGTTCGGCGTACACGTGCAACGCGCAACCTGCTCCACCCTCGAAGCCTGGGCGATTCAAAAAGATGCAAGCGTCATCGGCCATTCTCGTACGCCAATCATCTTTGTCTACCTTGATCCAAACGCCCTTCTTCATTCCGCGTTTGCGGAACTGCCAGTCTGATTTCGAGAGTTTCTGCGCGACCTTGGCAACGAGTTTGCGATCTTTCGCACTCGAAGCGTGTGCACCAAAGGAACAACAACCCTGCACGAGCTCGGGGGTTGGCGTTTCGTGGATGCCTTGGCAACCGCGTCCGAAGATGCAGGTCCACGGCGACGTCAGGAAGGTTACGTCTACATGCCATATGTGCTTCTTGCGGTGTGGGTCATCGAAAGTGACCCATTCCCGGGTTGGAGCCGTCATTCAATCCTCCGAGTCGATTCCTCAACAATTACATTCGCCTTTGGACGCGAATGTAGTGGGAACGCTAGGTAACATCCGCGCATCAATATCGCTGGCCTGATTTCGGACCTTGAAAAGCAGATGGGCAGGGGTCGCGTTCGCGCTGAGCCCCTCGAGTTGATCCTCTACCAGTCCGATGCTGGCACCGCACGCGGACAGGCAAGCGTCGTGTGCTTTCCAGAATCAATAGACGACCTTTCGTTCGCCATTCGAGCCGCTAATCGTCATTGTGTCTCTTTCGTGGCACGGGGGAGTGGCACGGGGCTCGCTGGCGGAGCTACCCCGGTGGCTAATTCACTCGTAATAGTCATGACGCGGATGAACCGTATTCTCGAAGTTGATCCCGTGGGTCGTGTTGCCTGGGTTGAGCCTGGGGTTCTGAACCTCGACCTCACTCGTTCCGTTAGGCATCTCGGGCTGCACTACGCACCCGATCCCTCTTCGCAACAGGCATGCACAATCGGCGGCAATGTAGGCACCAACGCGGGTGGTCCGCACTGCCTGAGTGCAGGAGTTACATCAGCGCATGTTCTAGCGGCTGACGTAGTTCTCGGGAATGGGGACATCGTCCGTCTCGGCGGATTGGAGCCAGATGCCATCGGTTATGACCTGCGGGGTTGTTTCGTTGGCAGCGAAGGCACAATGGGTATTGCAGGAAGCATTGCAGTGCGGCTAACTCCTGACCCGCCGGAAACTCGGACGCTGTTAGCCGACTTCACTTCAGTAGATGCAGCTGCGGAAACAGTGAGTGGGATTATCGCTGAAGGTATCGTTCCTGCCGCGCTGGAGATGATGGACGCACCAATTACGCGGCTGGTTGAAGAGTTTGTAGGCGCCGGTTATCCGCTCGATGCGGAAGCCGTTTTACTCATTGAAGTAACCGGGCTAATCGGAGGTGTTGATGCAGAAGTCGATGCGATTCGTCGCGTGGCACTCGAGCGTGGAGCGAGGCAAGTCAAGGTAGCGATCACCGAACAAGACCGAATGCTGCTTTGGAAGGGTCGGAAGTCTGCATTTGGAGCGATCGCGAAAGTGGCCCCCGATTACTACCTTCACGACATCGTTGTTCCCCGTACGCGTTTAGTGGAAGTTCTCAAACGCGTCTATGAGATCGCAGATGAACAAAATCTCCTGGTCATGAATGTCTTTCATGCGGGCGACGGGAACTTGCATCCGCTATTCGTTTTCGACGGCAGCGAACCCGGCATTTGGGAACGCGTGTATGCGGCAGGCGACGGAATCATTCAGGCATGCCTCGATGCTGGAGGCGTGCTGTCAGGGGAACACGGAATCGGTCTCGAAAAACGCGACTACATGTCGCTTGCGTATTCGGCAGAAGATCTCGACGCACAAGCGCGACTCAGGGATGCGTTCGATCCGGATGGATTCGCTAACCCTGAGAAGATTCTGCCCACCGGTAGTCGTTGCGGAGAAATGAAGCGGGCACCAGAAGGAACTTGGGTATGACTGCCTTCGCCGAGTTAGCGGAGCAAATCGGGAACGCTACGGCCGTTGAAATTATGGGGGCCGGAACCCAACGAGGAATCGGAGGTGCAGTCGATGCATCTAAACCGATTGTCGAGGTCCGCGCTCCAACGGGAATCGTAAGTCTCGATCCAGCGGACATGACGGTAAGGGTTTTAGCGGGTACACCTGTCGGTGTGCTTTCTGCGGCCCTCGCTGAAGTGGGGCAGGAGTGTCCCCTAGACCCCGAAAATTCCGCCGCTACCGTTGGCGGAGTTCTCGCGTGCGGCTGTTCGGGGATTAGACGGATCAGATACGGACCCATTCGGGACCGCGTGCTTGAGGTTCGCTTCATTACTGGTGGTGGTCGGCTGGTGCGCGGTGGAGGACCGACGGTCAAGAACGTCAGCGGGTATGACTTTCCCCGTTTGATGGTCGGCTCACATGGAACTTTGGGAATGCTCGTTGAAGTCGTCTTGAAAACGCAGCCGATAGCAAATAAGAGTTCTTGGTACACCTCAGAACTCGCCCCTGATCTTCTTCGCACCTCCATCTATCGCCCTGCATGCATCGCATGGAATGGAAAGATGACATACGTATTGCTCGAAGGTCACGAAATCGATGTTCTCTCGCAGGCCTCTGAACTGTCACTAGAGCCTGCTCAACCTCCGCCTCATCCCATCGGTGAACACCGCGGTCGTATCTCAATTGATCCCACGCGGATTGGATCCCTTGCGAAGAGCCTGGGGGATATCAAGGTCCCTTGGCTCGCTGAGATCGGTGTTGGCACAATGCATGTGGCCACCAACAACGCCGCAGAATTACACGATGCTCGCCTTGTGGCGCATGGCGAAGGCGGGTGGCTCCTACGCGAAGCGGGAGCTCCTTTGCTCGACCCCTTCGGAGCAGTCCCGTCGAATAGGGAAGTTATGGGACGTATTCGAGATGCATTCGATCCATTGGGAAAATTAAATCCCGGAAGGCTCCCATTCGCTCGGTTTACGCCGTGACGATCCTTGGCCTAAACCCCGATGAATTGGCAGGTTGCGTTGGTTGCGGTCTCTGTCTTCCACACTGTCCGACGTACCGCGTAACAGGCCTAGAGAGTGCATCACCGCGCGGGCGAATCAACGCCATGCGTGCCGTCGAAGGGGGAGCGCCGATCAGTTCAGAATTCACTGCGATTCTCGAAGCGTGCATTCAATGCCGCGGGTGCGAAACGGCGTGCCCCTCGTCTGTCCAGTATGGACACATGGCCGAAACGGCGATGGTCGCCATCGCTACCCGTCGGCCAATTACGCGACGTGTCTTCGATCGAATTCTCTATCGACATGTCCTGCCGAAGCATTATGTGCTCCTCTTGGGAACCTGGGCTCTGGTCGTTGCACAACGTCTTCATATCGTTCCAAAACGATTTGGAGTGCCACCAATTTCGACCTCATCTCTGCGCAGATCATTGTCGTCAGACGCATTCCCAACTGTGTTCCTCTACACCGGGTGCGTAATGGATGCGTGGCAGCGTGATGTACACCGTGCCGCCATGAAGGTCATGCGAGCGATGGGTGCGAGTGTTGGGCTCCCTGGGCATGGGGGGTCGTGTTGCGGCGCACTCCACGTACATGCAGGGCGCCGTTCGGACGCTCAACGTTTGGCCGTGGCCGTTGTGGCTTCGATGCCAGGCGAGATACCAGTCGTGGTTGACAGCGCTGGGTGCGGGGCCGCCTTGAAGGATTACGGGCGACTATTGGGGACCCCCGAAGCGATCGCCTTTTCCGCTCGCGTACGCGACTTCACGGAATGGGTAGTGGAAACCGGTCTTCCAAAGATGCTCTCCTCAAACAAGACCGTTGTTGTGCAGGATCCGTGCCATCTACGCCACGTTCAGCACGCGGAGACAAGCGTGCGAACAGCGTTAAGCGCGAGCTATCGGTTACTTGAAACCGATGACGACGCTCTTTGTTGCGGCGCAGGAGGGATATATTCGATCACGCATCCCGAAATTGCGCGACAGGTCCGAGATCGGAAGGTGGCCGCCATTCGTGCTGCAGCTGGATCCGACGAAGTGACCGTTGCATCAGCCAATCCGGGATGTGCGATGTTTTTGTCAGCAGCAGGTCTAGATGTTCGACATCCCGCCGAACTACTCGCCGCCGTAATCGAGGAGGACAATGAGTGAATTCAATGAATTGCTTGAGCAACTACGTGGAATCGAGTTGGAGCTGAGAGACCTCGCATACGACCATCTGCGAGAAGCCGTGGCACAGGGCGATGATGCGAGTTCATCTGAGAAAAAGCTCAACCAGGCACGCAGGGCCGTTGAAAAAGCCATCAATGTTCTCGACGGTATCTAGCGACCTACAACAAGTTATTTGCTGTTGCAAGATCTGCAAGCCGTTGCTCTGGCCGGGCTCCGATATGCGAAATGATCTCAGCTGCGGCCAGCGCACCGAGTCGACCAGCGTCGCCTAGGTCTAATCCTTCTGCGAGTCCGTGTAGAACACCAGCGGCGAACAGGTCGCCTGCTCCGGTCGTATCTACGACCACGCCGCCAGGTACCGGGAGGGGGTCAATGATGTGCACCGCATCGCCTCGCTTGAGAACGGCACCCTGCGGCCCTCTTGTTAATGCTGCAATTTCGCAGGTCCCCGTGACGCGTTTGAGCGCTTCATCGAATGAATTGACCTCATAAAGCGAGCAGATTTCAGTCTCATTGGCGAACAAAATATCCACGTCCCCGTCGAGAAGTTCGAGAAACCCATCACGATGTCGCTCGACGACAAAACCGTCTGAAAGAGTGAGGGCGACCCTCCGACTGGATTGGTGCGCGATCTGTGCCGCGTAACGGAATGCTTCTTGCGCCGAAGGTTGATCCCAGAGATAACCCTCTAAATATGTAATTGCCGAAGTGCTAATTAGGTTTGCGTCTATGTCTTCGGGACTGAACTCCGATGATGCCCCGAGGTAAGTGTTCATAGTGCGCTGCGCATCGGGGGTAACCAGGATGAGACAACGGCCCGTTGGCGTACCTTCAGACTCTTTTACGGACACAAAGTGAACTCCCGCTGCGCGTAAATCGTAGGAGTACACATCGCCGAGTTGATCGGCATTCACACGGCCGACAAATGCCGAACGACCACCAAACGATGCAATTCCTGCCATGGTGTTTGCAGCCGAACCGCCGGAAATCTCGACTCCAGGGCCCATTGTTTCGTAGAGCGAGACGGCCTGGTCGGTATCGATGAGCATCATCGACCCTTTTGCCAACCCTTGGTTCTCGATGAACTCATCTGTCGCCTGCGCCAAGACGTCTACCAGTGCGTTGCCAATCCCGACGACCGCAAAATCTGTATTCACGAGAGATTTACAGGACGGCGCGAGCGAATATCGACCGGTGTCGGCTGGTGCGACTGCTCGGGGTGCGTTGAGGCGACGTCGGCTCCGATCGCGGGTCGAAGACGGCGACCTTCGGTTTCCACGCGCCCGTAAAGCGTCGAACGTTGTTCGAGTGGCCGACCAAGGGGTTCTGTTATCGAGCGGAAGTAGTCATCGTCGGCTTCCTGGCCATGTTCAGACCCTGCGGCGCGTGAGATGTTCTCGTCCATCAGGGTTCCCCCGAGATCGTTGCATCCAGCCATCAACATTTGCTGCGCGCCGGTGATCCCGGTCTTCACCCACGAAACTTGAATGTTGTCGATCGTGCCTCGGTATGCGATACGCCCGACTGCATGAAGCAACAAGACTTCACGGAATGTCGGGCCGCGCCGCGCTTTGCCTTGCAAGTAAATAGGACTAGCCATGTGCACGAACGGCAACGGCACGAGTTCCGTGAAGCCACCTGTCTCTTCCTGCAAGGTCCTCGTACGAATGAAATGACGAGCGATGTGTTCCGGGCGTTCAACATGTCCAAACATGATCGTCACGTTCGACTTCAAGCCAACAGAGTGAGCGACGCGATGCGCTTCTAGCCATTCTTCGGTCGTGACTTTGTCCGGACAGATCACGGCACGCACTTCGTCGTCAAGGATCTCGGCTGCCGTGCCAGGCAGTGTTGCAAGACCCGCTTCTTTTGCAAGCAAGAGGTAATCCCGGAGCGGCATTCCCAATCGCTTAGCTCCTTCGGTTACTTCAAGCGCGGTAAAGCCATGGATGTGAATCCCCGGGGCGACTGCCTTCACTGCTCGAGCGACGTCGAGATAATAATTCCCGTCGAAATCGGGATGGATACCACCCTGAAGGCACACTTCGGTCGCTCCATGATCTACCGCTTCAACAACGCGTCGTTGAATCTCTTGGAGGTCGAGCAGATACGGGTCACCGCGAAGATTGAGAGATAGCGGGCCCTTTGAGAATGCGCAGAATCGACACTTGAAAGTGCAGATGTTGGTGTAGTTGATGTTGCGGTTTCGTACAAAGGTAACGACGTCGCCGACGGCATCTCGTCGCAACCTGTCGGCGGTATCACAAACGGCAGGAATTTCGGTTCCGCGAGCACCAAGCAGAGAAACGATCTCAGCGAACTCAACTTGCTGGCCGAGCGAGATTCCTTCGAGCGCCTCGCCTACGGCGCCTCCCGCACGCGCGACCGCTGCAGGCAATAACACGGGAGTCGGTGATTCACTCCCTGGAGACCACTTGTGATCGCGAGCGAGGCCCTCGGAATCAGACGCCATCAATACCGCAGTTCGCAACGAAGAATCAATCCACTCTTCGGCGTGCCGCGCATACTCTGGATAGATGGTGAGCCTGGGCGCGAGCACCTTGCCTGCCGCTTCAGTACTTCTTTGCAATGCTTCTAGAGCGGGCCATGGACGTTCGGGGTTCACGTGGTCCGGGGTGACGGGAGAAACACCTCCCCAATCGTCAATACCTGCGGCGACGAGCGCTGCCAGGCCATCGGAATCGGTGAGATTGGGTGGCGCTTGGATGTGCATTGCTGCTCCAAGAAGAATCCGCGCGATAGCGACTGTTCTCACGAACTCGCTTGGGTCACACGGTTGTTGATCGTGCATTCGAGTGCCTGGCTTCGGTAGGAAGTTCTGGACAATCACTTCCTGAACATGTCCATGTCGAAGGTGGGAATCGCGGATCGCGAGCAGGGAGTCGATGCGTTCTTCTGGAGATTCTCCGAATCCGACAAGGATTCCGGTCGTAAACGGAATCCGCGCCCTGCCCGCGGCGTCGAGCGTCGCGAGCCGACGCGCAGAAGTCTTGTCCGGCGCACCGTGGTGAGGGCCTCCGGTTTCGTGCAGGCGATCCGCCAACGCTTCGAGCATCATCCCCTGCGAAGGGCTTACCGCGCGAAGACGAACGAGTGACTCATAATCGATCGCACCGGCGTTCGCATGCGGAAGCAATCCAGTTTCTGCCGCCACCGCAGCTGCCGCCGCCACGAGATAATCGATTGTCGAGCCATGCCCGCGCTCAGCAAGCCAAGCCGCTGCTGATGGGTAACGATCTTCAGGCGCTTCGCCTAGCGTGAATAGCGCTTCATGGCAACCTACTGCAGCTCCAGCGCGGGCGATCGTGAGCACTTCGTCGAGTTCAAGAAATGGCGCATCGAGTCGAGCAGGGGGCTTCGCGAACGTGCAGTAACCGCACCTGTCGCGGCATAACATTGTGAGCGGAATAAACACCTTGGGTGAGTACGTGACACGGGTGCCGTGTCCTTCGTCCCTAATCCGTCCCGCCGAATCAAGCAATTGATCGATGGGTTCATAGAGAAGCGCTCTGGCTTCACTTGCGGTAATCACGCTGCGCAGCATAACGGCACCCGAAAACCAGACTAAATCTGTTCAGGCCGCATTGAGAGCCGCTTCATCGACAAGCCAGATCACTTCGGCTGCTGTGACTTGGCTCGCAGGGACGAGTTCTACATTTGCAGCAATGGTTGCGAGAGCTGCCGCCTTGCTTGCTCCGGCCACCGTGAAAACGACTAGGCGAGCGGTCGAAATTGCTGGCAAGGTGAACGTGAGTCTGCGATGAGGATGCTGATCATCGCCCGCAACAACAACGAACCGTTCGGTCTCGAGGAGTTCTGATGCACCCGGAAATAGAGATGCGGTATGCCCATCCGGCCCAAGTCCGAGATGTATGAGGTCCATCGGCCCGTGTTCGCGCAGTAAGGATTCATATGAACAGGCAGCATCCGCTGGCGTTGCAGAGGAACCCACTAGCGAGTGCAGTGAATCCCCGTAGCCGTCTTCCAGAAGAACCCTCCGGATCATTCCTTCGTTGCTGTCGGGGTCGTCAATCGGTACACAACGTTCGTCCCCGATAAAAATTTCAATTTGCGACCAGTCGATGTCTCGTGCGGCGAGAGCTTCGTAACATGCCACCGCTGTCGAACCGCCGGAAAGTGCAATAGACCTGGGTTGCCGTTCGACGACTAGATCGGCGAAAGCCTGTGCAACGTCGGGAACAACGCGCATCCCCGCTAACGGGTTCGCAACTGTGGCGTCGCTTTGCGTAGGTTCCTGTTCCTGGTTTCCGATCGCGTGATGATATGGGCATGGCGCCTCGGTTCAATCAACCAGCCTTAAGGACTCCGAGGCGGCGTTCAAGCGTTGCGAGAAGGTCACGGTAGGACTGAGCGAAAGATGCGACGCCCTCGCGTTCCAGGGTTTCGGTTACGTCATCGATTGATATGCCAGCTTCAGCAAGATCCACCATTACCTGACGCGCTTCGGCGATACCCCTCGTAACTGAGTTGGCACGAAGGGTCGCTTCACCTGATTGGAGAGCCTCAATCGACGCCGGAGCGAGAGTGTTCACTGTGTCTGGACCAATGAGTGTGTCAACGTAAAGCGTCGGTGGGTATTCGGCATTCTTCGTAGATGTCGAAGCCCACAACGGACGCTGCAACCGAGCGCCTTTGGCCGCAAGCGCATCCCATCTGGATCCCGAGAAATGATTCCGGAAAACTTCGTAAGCAAGCTGAGCGTTTGCGACCGCCACCTTGCCTCTGAGCGCAGAACCTTCGGGAAGTCGTTTATCTAGTTCGGTATCAACTCGACTCACAAAAAAGGACGCGACCGATGACACCTTGGAGGGATCGCCCCCCGAAGCAACAAGCCGCTCGAGACCGCTGAGATAAGCATCGATCACGGCAGCATGACGTTCGAGGCCGAACAACAACGTCACGTTGACGTTGATCCCCGCTGCAATCGTTTCTTCGATCGCGGGCAATCCCTCGATTGTTCCAGGAATCTTGATCATGATGTTCGGGCGCCCGAGTCGGGCGAACAACGCCGCCGCCTGTTCGATCGTCTTGGATGTCTCTTTGGCAAGCAACGGCGAAACCTCGATTGAGATAAAGCCGTCGCCGCCTCCGTGGGCGTCGTATACAGGTCGCAAGATGTCTGCAGCACCGCCGATGTCATCTACCGCCAGCGCCCAGAAACAATCCTCTGTACTCAGCCCCTGCGCATTCGATGAGAGCAATTGTTCGTCGTAGCCTTCGCCGCCCGCGATCGCCTTGTCGAAAATCGTGGGGTTAGAGGTAACGCCCCGTATGCCGTCGTTGGCAACGAGGCTGGCTAGACCACCTTCTCGTACGAGAGTCCTTGTGATGTTGTCGTACCAGGGACTCTGACCAAGTTCATTGAGGCGATCAATTGAACTAACCATATCGATGTCTCCTAGTTGTCCTGGTCGAGTAGAGCGCGTGCACGTGCAACGACATTGTCAACACTAAAACCAAGTTCTTCAAATACCCGTTCGCCTGGCGCCGATGCTCCGAACCTGTCAATTCCCACAACGTCATCCGCGTAACGATCCCAGCCAAATGAGGTCGCAGCTTCTACGGCCAGCGTAGGTATTCCCTTGGGCAGTACAGCGATCTGTTCTTCACGCGAAAGCTCGGCGAAATTCTCCCAGCACGGCATCGACACGACACGCACGCCAACACCCTCTGCAGCCAATGCCGCGGCAGCCCCGACGCACCACTGCACTTCAGATCCAGTACCAACGAGCACAAGACTAAGGTCGCCAATTTCCCGAATCAAGACATACGCCCCGCGTGCAACGCCATCGCGTGCGAGATTTTTGGTATCTGGGAGCACCGGTAATTTCTGGCGGCTCAAGATCAGGGCTGTCGGGCCATCACTATTGATGTGAATGCGCCACGCTTCAGCGGTTTCGTTCGCATCGGCTGGACGGACCACGCGGATACCTGGCATCGCGCGAAGAGCAGCGATCTGCTCGATGGGTTGGTGGGTAGGTCCGTCTTCGCCAACGCCAATCGAATCATGCGACCAGACGAACATGACCTTGTAGCCCGATAACGCAGCGACACGCACGGCTCCGCGCATGTAGTCACTGAAGACAAGGAACGTTCCACCAAACGGCAGTAAGCCGCTGACTGACATTCCGTTCATCACGCCGCCCATGCCATGTTCACGAACCCCAAAATGAACCTGGCGTCCACCGAATCGATGCCGATCAATGACTCCGGCATCGGGTACCGCCGTGCCCGTGTTGCCAGTCAGGTCCGCACCTCCACCGACCAAACCGGGAACGAGGTCGACAATCGCATCAAGTGCAAGTTTGCAAGCTTGACGCGTCGCAATGGTTTCGCCCTCGTCCCAGGTAGGGAGAGCGTCTTCCCATCCTGGTAGGCCACCATGAACGAGACACGCTTCATATTCCGCAGACAGCGTCGGTTCCGCAGACGAAAATTCCGCTCTTTTCTTGTCCCAAGACTCGCGCCCCGCAACGCCGCGTAATCCAGAGGTCCGATAAAACTCGAGAACCTCGTCAGCGACTGCAAAATGTTTTTCCGGATCCATTTCGAGTAACAACTTGACCGCTCGGATCTCTTCGGCACCGAGAGGTTCACCATGCGCTTTAGGGGAATCGGTAAACCGAGGCGAGGGCCATCCGATATGGCTGCGCAACACGACGAGAGTTGGGCGCTCGCTTTCGGCAGTCGCTTCTTTTATAGCGCCTTCCAATGCATCTAAATCGTTTGCTACTTCACCCACTTCGATCACGTGCCATCCGTAGGCGCGGAAGCGAGCGGCCGCATCGTCCGTTAGAGAGAGTTCCGTCGGTCCATCGATGGTTATGTGGTTGTCGTCGTAGACGGCGATCAGTCGCCCCAACCCAAGATGCCCGGCCAACGAAGCGGCCTCATGACTGAGTCCCTCTTCCAAGTCCCCGTCACCGCAAATTGCGAAAACTCGGTGATCGCACACGGTTGGGCCGAAACGCGCGCGCATGTTCGCCTCGGCTAGTGCCATGCCCACCGCGTTCGACAGTCCTTGTCCGAGTGGACCGGTGGTTACCTCTACGCCTGCCGTGTGCCGATACTCAGGGTGGCCTGGAGTGAGCGACTTCCACTGACGAAATTCGCGTAGATCATCGAGTTCGAGACCGAACCCCGTGAGGTAGAGCATCGAATACAACAACATCGATGCGTGCCCGGCCGAGAGTACGAATCGATCACGGTTAGGCCATTCGGGTTCGGATGCGTCATATCGCATCACGCGCGTAAAAAGAACGTGGGCCAACGGCGCTAGGGCCATTGGGGTGCCGGGGTGACCACTGTTGGCCTTCTGTACCGCGTCAATGGCGAGGCAACGGACCGTGTTTATGGCGCGATCTTCGAGATCCCGTGTTGTGTTTTCAACCAGCATGAAGCCCCTCCTCCGTCCGCTCCGCCGATGCTAGGTGCCGAGCATCGTCGCCGACAGCACCCGGCGATTTGAATCTCTTCACGGTAGAGAGCGGTTAGGCGGAGCGCGTGTATGCGAGTTCGCCGGAGATCCAAACTCTGCGAACTTCCAAGGTCACCGAATCGAGTTCGGTTAGATCGGCGCGCCCAATCTCCGAGGATGCCCCGAACACATTGAGTCCAAGTACATCGGCTGGGGCGGTAGTGGCCGCTTGAACCGCTGCCTCGAGCGATACCCCCAGATCCACGATGTTTCGAATCGCCTTATCCATCGTGAGGACTGATCCCGCGAGCGTTCCGTCTTCGATAAAGGCAGCCCCATCTCGTTCGATCACCAACTGGTTGCGGTACCGCACCCCTGTTGCGACACGGTCAGTTACGAGAATCGGATTGGCGACAGCCATCGCCAACCGTACGGCCGAAGGATGGACGTGGACCATGTCGGCAATCAAGGTCGGTGTCAACGGCACCGCCGAATCTAGCGCCGCATTCGCCAGCCCAGGGTTTCGATGATGGAGTTCACTCATCGCATTGAAGACATGAGTTATTAGGGCTGCGCCGGCGGCGGCGGCTTGAACCGCGTCGTCGTAGCTGCACCTGGAGTGCCCCAATGCAACACCGACACCTCGGTCACGAAGAGCGCGAATTCCTTCGAAACCTGGATCCGCCTCGGGGGCAAGCGTTACTAGTCGCACTAGCCCTGGGTATTGGTCCAATAACGACGTAAGCCAACCGACATCCATCGTGCGCAGATATTCGGGAGCGTGCGCGCCAGGCGCGCTACCTAGAAAAGGACCCTCTAGATGCACGCCTTCAATAGTGGGTAACCCCTGGTTCGCCAATGCAACCTGAGCATGCGCAACTCGATCGAGAACGGCCGCGTAGGAATCAAGAGGTGCCGAGACGATCGTCGGGAGATAGGAAGTCACGCCGGTAGCGAGGAGCAATGTTCCTGCGACTCGAAAACCCTCTAAATCAGCAGAAGCAAAATCGGCATCCCCGATTCCGTTGCACTGCAAGTCAACGAAGCCCGGAAATATCCAGGGATTGTCGTAAAGTTGCGTTGAACTCATCGGTTGCTGCGCCGACCACCTACGGCCGCACGAAGACGCACGAGACCAATAAGAGTGCGCGGGACCCTCCGCACAAATGATGTTCGCGCGGGGCGCGTTTCGCGAACAGTTACCGGTATCTCAGCGATCTTCCAACCGGCCCGTTCGCTTCGAATGATCATTTCGGTGTCGAACAGGTCAGTGCCCAAACGACATGTGCGGATAACCGGTCGCAATACATTCAGGTTGCATGCCTTCATGCCATGCGTATCCGAAACCGACAAACCAAATACGGTTCGCAGAATGCCGGTGAAGACCGACGTGGCGGCCCTTCGTAAGAGAGATCGTTCGTCTATCGACCCGGGCGCGCGTTTCGATCCGACGACTATCACTGGACCAGTCGGATTTACAGCGCCATCTACGACTGCGAGCGCTTCCTTCAGGAATCCGATGTCGTAGTAGTCGACATCAAACACAACGCCGATCGTGCCTCGGGATGCGAGCAGGCCGGTTCTAAGCGCTTCGCCGTAGTCGGCCGTCCGCATCACATGAACTTCGACCTCAGGAAGAGCTTCAGTAATCCGTAAAGCGAGTGCCAGGGTTCCGTCCGTCGATCCATTCTCAACAATGTGGACTTCAAATGGCTGGCCGAGCGCACGAAGTCCATCTACAACTTCACGCACGCTCGCTCCAAGCATTGCCGCTTCGTTAAACGCGGGCATGACTACGGAAATCACAGTGTCCCTCCATCGGACCGAGCAAGGATCGGTGTATCAGCCCACTTGCCGTAGCAATCAAGGGCAAAACGGCAAAGTCGATCGATGGCGTTCGCGTTCTCTCTCAACGCCTCGGACAAATCTAGAACGGTTGCGCCGTCATAACGCGAAACGATGGCTGGATAGATAATGAATCGAGGGCCGTACACCGTTTCCTTTGTTTCGCGAATTCCAGACCAATAAAACAGCAAGCCAAAGGCATGTGCGAGGAGCGCCTCGGTTTCTTCTCGCGACGGTGTTGCCGAAACTTCCGCTAAGCGCCCGAGCAACTTGATCGCCGCATTTCCCGTCGCCGCTGCTGTGGCAACGGCTGCCAGCCAGGGACTCACCTCGTCATGCAGTTCACCTGGATCACTCCACTCGAGAACTGCCGTTTTCGCTTCACGTAAAGAAGCGCGAATCGCGTTTCGGTTATCGGTGTCGTTGGACTCTTCGAGGCTCTCGATCAACACAGCAAGTGGGATCTGGTTCGGCCTCGATATAGGGGAGTCGGCACACGCCATCGACAAAGACCGCAGTCCGCGAGCGTGTAGCCCTCCGACCTCATCGAGCGCTCGTTCCCAAGCGGGTGCGGGTTCATAAGCAACAGGGTCATCGAAGTATTCAGCTGCTGTCGCTAATGCAACCCAAGACGCGCGTGCTTGTGTCATTGGATTTAAAAGAATCGCGTCGACTTCATCCGTGAGGTCCGCTTCTCTTCCTCTATACGGGCCGAGGTGAAGCGCAGTCGACATAGTTCCGTCATTCACAGGGTAGTTATCCCAAACAAATGGTCGTCGACCTCCCAGAGCCGTTGCCCAAGATTGCGCATCAGCAGCGGTAATTGTTGGTGAGCAAACAGTTGGACCCGTCCACATGACATCAACTTCAGCGGGAAGATCACTCGCGAGTCGCGATAGGTATGCAGTCGGGAGCGTGCCGATGTAGTCGGTCGGAACGAGCGTCACGCGGGACGAACCAAGTTGCGCGACTAGCCACGACGTGAGATCGGCTTGTTCTTCGGCCAATCCCTCTCGCATGGGAATATCGTCTAGAGCGAGAACAATCCATTCGACGCCGAGCTCCTGCACGGTCGCAATCTTCTTAAGGAGCGCTTCGCGGTCGACCTTGGAGGAATAGCCGATGTCTAGGCCGGGCGACAGCGCCCAGCCAATCTCCACGCCAGCCGAAATGCCCGCGGCAACGAGGTCGGCGAAGTGTGCAGCTGATTCAGGGCCGTAAGGTTCACGCCATGCTGAGCGGTGGAGAGGATCGTCTTTCGGCGCATACACGTATGCGTTCATGCGGTGCTGTCCGAGAAACTCAATGGTGGCGAGACGGGATTCGTGGGTCCACGGAGTGCCATAAAAACCCTCGATAACGCCACGCAGCGGTAAGAGACGAGCCATGCTCGGTACGCTACCGGACCAACCGTTCACATTTCAGCGCTGAAACCGAGCACCAGGGCGACCATTATGCGCGTCGAAACGATCCGGCGCGCGCGGATTCAAGGGGGAAGAAACTTCATGCCAGATGTTCTGGCCATTCATGCAGAGGGAACACCCGACAGGGCGGCCGTAATTGTCGAACCGGTTCACGATGCGATTCCATTGACGACCTCATTCGCGCAATTGAACGCGCTTGTCAACCGCCTTGCGAACGGACTCATCTCACTCGGAGCAACAGCTGGTGACCGAATCGTCTGGTGCGGACCCAATTCACTCGAGACGATCGCGGTGATACACGCCGCCCGGAAAGCCAGCCTCGTTGCAGTCCCTCTCTCTTACCGCTTCAACGCAGATGAGATGGCCTACGTCGTGGACAATTCAGACGCCACCTTCGTAATCGCCGACGCAGAATACGCACCACTTCTTGCATCCGTTCGTGAATTCATGCCAAAGGTTCGCGAGTACATCGGGTTCGTCGCCACCCGCACGGCTCGGCTACTTCCAGACGGATTCCTGTCATGGGACTCGGTAATTCAGGGAGCAAGTGAATCGGAACCGAATGAACCCGATGCAACTTCCACCGGTTCTCAGATGCTTTACACATCTGGGACCACAGGTAAACCCAAGGGCGCACTTCGAACACGAACGAACGCCGGGATAGTTTTTGCGCTGCTCGCAGAATTGGGTCTCCAAATTGGCAATGAAGTGCACATCACAACTGGCCCGATGTACCACTCGGGACCGCTCGCCTTTGTCGCGATTAACCACACTCTCGGCGCGCCCATCGTTGTGCTGCGACGCTTCGATGCGATTGCATGGGTGGCGGCGGTCAAGAAGCATCGCGTCACGAACACATTCTCCGCTCCGACACAACTCAAACGGATTGTCAGCCTTTCTCCAACTGAACTCGAAGGCGTTGACTGTTCGTCGATGCGTTGCTTAATCGCGAATGCAGCACCAGTCCCATATGCACTCAAGAAAGAAGTAATCACGAAACTCGGTGATGGATTTCTCTTCGAGGTATATGGGTCTACCGAGTTGGGAATCATCACGGTGTTGCGCCCCGAGGATCAACTTAGGAAGCCCGGTTCATGCGGCAAGACGTACGGAGGTATCGAGTTCCGGATTGTCATCGACGATGGAACTATTGCTGCACCCGGGCAAAGGGGCGAGTTATTCATGTCGACTGGACTGGCGATGGACGGATACCACCGCACCGATGAACAGCTTGCTGAAATTGACGGTGGCGCGTGGAAGTCAGTGGGGGACATCGCCTACGCCGACGAGGAGGGGTACCTGCACATCTGCGATCGCATCAAGGACATGATCATTTCGGGTGGGGTGAATATCTATCCGGCGGAAATCGAGGCCGTCCTTTACGAACATCCTCAGGTTCTTGACGTCGCGATATTCGGTATTCCAGATAACGAGTGGGGAGAGAGCGTGTATTGCGTCTTGGCCGCTAAGGAGGGTGAGGTGATCGACCTTGCGGAAGTGCGCTCGTTCGCTGAGGATCGTATGGCGGGATATAAACGTCCACGGACCTACGAAATACGTTCGGAGTTACCCAGAACGGACGCTGGCAAACTTCTAAAGCGCGTCCTGCGCGATGAGTACTGGGCGAACCAAGAAGCACCGATCTAGCCCACCATCCTGTTTCGGCGCTGAATCTGAGCACCAGGGCGACCAAAACGCGTGTCGAAACCGATGAGAACTCCGGAACGCGCCGGGAGCGTACGATCATCGGTCGTGGCGACCCTTTCGGAAACCGAATCCAAACGTTTGGTTGCGGCTCACGGAGTGCTCGTCCCCGACGAACGCGTTGCCGCGACAGCGCTCGAGGCAGTTGCCGCCGCGGACGCCATCGGGTACCCGGTAGTTGCAAAACTTTGCGGGCCCGCCATCGCACATAAAACGGAACGCGGCCTGGTCCGCCTGAACCTGCGCACATCACATGATGTGGAAACGGCAGCGACCGATCTCCTTTACGCGGCACGTCCGGAAGATGGCGATGTAACAATCTTGATCGCCCCTATGCTCGCGGGTTTACGCGAGTTAATTGCGGGAGTTCACACAGATGCACAATTCGGTCCCTGCGTAATGTTGGGGGTCGGAGGGGTGCTCGCCGAAGCGATAGCCGACGTCGTATTCCGACTGGTGCCGCTTACAGAGATCGACGCAGTAGAAATGATCGATGCGCTCGACTCTCAGCTTCTCCTCGGAGAATTTAGAGGAGAGCCAGCGGTAGACCGATCTGCATTGGCTGCGACCCTCCTCGCACTGAGCGCCCTCGCGGAAACCGATAAATCAATCCGTTCCATCGATTTGAATCCTCTCATCGTCGTCGATGGGAAGCCCTTCGCAGTTGATGCGCTGGTCGAATTGGCAAGCGCAGAAACAACATGAACTCTCTCACGGCCGAACATTTCCGCGCTTTGTTCGACCCTCGAGGAGTCGTGGTCGCCGGAGCATCCACTCACCCGGGCAAATTTGGTTTCGTAGCCCTGCACAACATCATTAGCCAGGGTTACCGGGGCACCATCTGCGCAACCAACCGCGACGGCGGTTCCATTCTCGGAATTGAAACGGCACGCGACATCGAATCATTGCCAAGTGACGTTCCGCTAGACCTCGTATTCGTATGCACTCCGGCCGCCGCGAACCCCGATCTCCTTCGAGCGTGCGCTAAGCGTGGAATTCGCGCAGCATTCATAACAAGCGCGGGATACGGCGAAGCGGGTCCGGAAGGACGCAACGCCGAGAGCGACCTCGTCGCTCTCGCTGAAAATCTCGGAATATTGCTCGCAGGTCCAAACGGGCAAGGAGTTGTGTCGACGCCATCAAGTTTGTGCGCGCAAATCGTTGCCCCTTATCCACCAGCGGGCCACATTGGCGTAGCGAGTCAGAGCGGGAACTTCGTATCGAGCTTCCTCAACTATGCGTCGCATTCTGGAATCGGAATCAGCCGTGCGGTGAGCGCAGGCAATGCGGCCATGGTCACGGTTCCCGATTTTCTTGATTTTTACGCTGACGATCCAGAAACTTCCGTAGGACTCGCTTACGTCGAAAGCATCGCAGACGGTCGCGAGTTCGCCAACCGGGTACAAGCGATCACTGAGCGGATGCCTCTCGTTTTGCTGAAGGGTGGCGCGACGGCCGGCGGACAACTCGCAGCGGCGAGTCACACCGGAGCCCTCGCCACCGACGATCGGATCTTTGATGGCATGTGTGCACAGATGGGTGTCGCGCGCGCTTTGAATGTCGAAGAAGCCTTCGAAGCGGCAGCCTCCTTCGCAACACAGCCATTGCCGAAGGGACCCAATGTTGCAGTTATGACTACTGCGGGTGGGTGGGGGGTAGTTACTGCCGACGCAATTAACTCGCGTCGAGATTTGCGGCTGGCTCCGATGCCCGATGATCTGAAGGCGGCCATCGATACAAAGCTCCCACCGCGGTGGAGCCGAAACAATCCAATCGACTTAGCCGGAGGGGAAACGCGCGACACCATCCCCGAGGTTATGGAAATGATCGCGCAACACGATGACATCGATGCCTTGATCTATCTAGGCCTCGGGATTCAGTCAAACCAGGCAACCCTGATGCGTTCCGGGCCCTTTTACCCCGACAACGGACTCGAACGGATCGTCGCGTACCACGAGCGACAAGACGAACGGTTCGCGCAGGCCGCAGATGAAATTTCGATCAGCACCGGCAAACCAATACTCACCGCAACTGAACTTGCGGTCACTGAACCCGGCGGAGTTGGACCAAGCGCAGTGCGAGCCACTGGACGTTTTTGCTATGCGTCATCGAATCGCGCCGTAACGGCACTCGGCCACTTGTACCAATATGCAAGGTGGCGGCGCAACCGCGGCTTGTCATGAATCCAAGAGGCACCCTTCTTCGGCGTCTGCTAGCGGGTGCGCTCATAATTGTCGCAATCCTCTTAGCCGTATTCGCGTTTCAACAGCCGAAGAGTGCTGACAACGGAAAGAGCATGCCGGCCCTCTCGACGCCACTCTGGTCTGCACGACGGGTCCCGCAATCCATCGTCGACACGGTCGGTTCACAGCGGCTGCAGGTGCGGCTCGGCGAAATTTCTAGTGGCGTAGACCACTGTTTCGATGTCCGCGATGCCGGTCAAGTTGTTGTTGTTGAGAACACACCTGAAGCCTTCATCCCAGCTTCCTCCCTAAAACTGTTGACAGCCGCCGGCGTTCTTTTCGTTCTCGGTCCAGATTTTCGTTATTCAACCCGCGCTATTGCGACGTCGGAACCTAAGAACGGGAGTGTCGAAACACTCTTTCTTGTCGGCGCTGGTGACCCGACGCTCACGACGCCGGAGGGTATCGCAGCCTTGAACGGTGACCGCACGACGGCGGGAAACAAAACAACTCCGCTCGACGAACTTGCGGAACGAATCGTCGCTGCCGGCGTAACAAGTATCCCGGGAGGCGTAGTGGGAGTCGATTCGCGTTACGACTCTCAGCGATTTCTCCCGCAATGGCCTAGCGCGTATCGAGCTGAGGTTGGCCCCATCGGCGCACTTGTTGTCGATAGCGGAAAGGTGCCGATCTCGAAAGATGCAGGATCCGAAAAGCCGCCTGCTCTGCATGCTGCCACTGAACTGTCTCGGCTACTCGCGCTTCGTGGAGTCGCCCTAGGCTCTCCGGGCACTGGCAGCGCGCCCGATTCCTTCAAATCGATTGCAGGAATCAAATCTGGACCGATGTCCGAGATCTTGACGTCGTTCCTTTCCTCCAGTGACAACGTTGCCGGCGAAATGCTCCTGAAAGAACTTGCGATGCGATCCGGTAAACCAGGAACTACGGTCGATGGAGTGAAGGTACTCACCCAACGGCTAACAGAATTAGGTATCCCGATGGGCAACGTCACGATTGTGGACGGTTCGGGCCTTTCGCGGGAAAACAAACTGACATGTGATGCGCTCGTCGCCGTTCTCAACCTTGCAAATAAACGGCGATATTCAACATTGCGGGATGGTCTCGCTATCGCAGGGGATCGAGGAACCCTCGCACCCCGGTTGCAGGGGAGTGTTCTTACAGGAAAGTTGCGGGCCAAGACGGGGTCTTTAAGTGGTGTCAGCGCCCTCGCGGGTCAGGTAAACGTTCGCAGACCACTCGACTTTGCTCTCATCCTAAACGGGGCGTTTAGCGAACAATCCGGACTGTCCCTTCGTGAACGGATGGCTACCGCGATTGGTTCATTCCCAGACTCACCACCACCCGAAACCTTGGTTCCATCTCCATAATTGCATCAATCCGTCATGCCTTGGCTTGCCAGCCCCCTACGGGCGCGTGTTGACTCCAACCGTGAACCAACGCCCACCGCCGATACCGCAGATCGCCAGCGAGCTCTACGAACTCGTAGTCGCGTACTTCAAACAGGAGACAACGGAGCCCCTCAAGGCCCTTGGACGCGTAGTCGCGTACGGAGTTGCAGGGTCACTGCTAATCGGAGTCGGTGTCGTATGCATCACGGTGGGAGGCCTTCGACTTCTCCAGACTGAAACAGGATCCACCTTCACCGGAAACTGGTCGTGGGTTCCGTACCTCATCATCACGGTGCTGCTCGGAATTGGCGGCGCTCTGACCTGGAAAATCGGCACAAGCCGGAGACAGAAACGAGAGACGGCATGAACACCGATGAGCCGATAACCAAAGACGACATCCACGCGAAGTTGAACGAGCTCAAGGGCGAAGTTGACACCGGCGTTGGTGACGCGAGATCAATGGCGATGACTGTCGGCGTCGTAGTAATCGTCGTGGTGGTACTCGCTGCATTCGCGATGGGACGCCGCCGAGGCAAGCGCCTAGCGACCGTCGTAGAGATTCGACGAATATGAACCCGTTCCAGGTAGTGATGCGCACGATCGGTGCACATCGCGGAGGCCGGTTTGGGCTGTATCTAACTGTGGCTTCAATCGGCTACCGGGTTGTGCGGCGCATGATGTCTACGCGCTCACGAACTTTGCTTCGCTTCGAGGTCGAGCCAGGTCAACGTTATGAAATAAAGGGCCTCCGGCGCGACCGGTAACCTTGCGGCGTGAAGATCACGATCCGAGTTAGCGCCTAGATATGCCCCGTCTTTTCGCAATAGGCGACCGCGTGTTGCTAGTCGATGCGAAATCTCGCCGCCACATCATCACGCTCGAACAAGGTGGGGCCTTCCATAGCCATACAGGCGTTCTGGATCACGCGCTACTCATCGGGAATGACGAGGGGATAACTGTACGAACAACCCAAGGCGCACGCATCGTTGCAGTGCGTCCGACATTGTCTGAGTACATCTTGAAAATGCCCCGCGGCGCACAGGTGATCTACCCGAAGGATCTCGGACCTATTCTGATGCTTGGAGATATCTTCACTGGTGCGCGGATCCTTGAATCCGGAGTCGGGTCAGGCGCGTTGACGATGACTTTGTTAAGAGCGATCGGGCCGACCGGGCATGTATTCGGTTACGAACTCCGTGACGACTTTGCCGATCGTGCGCAGCGCAATGTTGAGGGATTCCTGGGCCCTGATATGCCGCTCACAGTTGAAGTGCGCGATGTCTACGACGGAATCGAGGAGACGGACCTAGATCGCGTCGTTCTCGATCTTCCAGAGCCGTGGCGAGTCATCAAACATGCGGAGTCCGCATTGCGCCCAGGCGGTATCCTTCTCTCATACCTCCCGACGATCGGTCAAGTCTCTCGTCTCAGAGAAGAAATCGCCGAGTCTTCCTTCGGAATGGTTGAGTCACTCGAAGTTCTACAGCGAACTTGGCATGTCGAAGGCCAATCGGTACGTCCAGACCATCGGATGGTTGCACATACCGGGTTCCTGACCTACGCGCGCCTCCTGGGCCCGACTGAGTGACGCGAGAACCATGAATATCTTCGACGCCGTGATCGTCGTCGTTGCGGTACTCGCAGCAATTGGCGGTTACCGTCTCGGATTTTTCGCTCGTTCCCTTTCATGGATTGGACTTGCACTCGCACTATTGATTGCGATTCGGTTCCTCCCAGACCTCATGACTGCACTGGCGAGTGCATCCCCCCGAGGTCGTTTATTTGCAGGGCTGTCGTTTGTCATTGGCCTTGCACTCCTCGGACAAGCCATTGGACTTGCATTTGGCACGTTTGTGAATAAACGGCTTCCCGGAGATCACGAAGTCCGACGTAGCGACCAATTTGCCGGTGCCGCGGTCGGTGTAGTGGGCGCATTGCTTTTTGTGTGGTTGCTCGTTCCTGCTTTGGCCAGCGCGCCGGGGTGGACCGCAAAACAAACGCGGAGTTCGGCGATTGTGTCAGTCATCGAGAGACTTGCGCCGAAGCCACCATCTTCATTCCTCGCTCTAGGCCGAATGGTTGCGGAGGCGCCCTTCCCAGAAGTTTTGGCACCGGATGCTGCAACTCCAGTCAAAGGCGCACCTTCGGAGCAGTTGCTAGCACCGCTGTTGGATAAACAGGTTCGGTCCTCGATTGTTCGAGTGGAAGGCCAAGCCTGTGACCAAATTCAAAACGGTTCCGGATTTGTTGTAGGACCAGACCTCGTGGTCACGAACGCACATGTAGTCGCTGGTGAACGCGACACGGTCGTCTATGACCTCAGAAATCGACCGCATGCCGCCCGTGTCGTTCACTTCGATCCGCGCAGAGACCTTGCTGTCCTGCATGTGCCGAGGTTGTCCTTGCCAGAACTCCCGCTTGGCGAAGCTTCTATCAATTCACTCGCAGTCGTCTATGGGCATCCCGCGGGAGGCGTGCTCCAGCCTTCTCCGGCTCGGATCACAGACCTTATCGACGCGATAGGGACCGATATCTACCGCACTAGCGAGACGAACCGCGATGTTTTCGTACTAGCCGCCAAGCTAGAACCTGGTGACTCGGGCGCCGCTCTCGTAGATCTCAGCGGCGCTGTCGTGGGCGTCGCGTTCGCTATAGATCCGAGTGCTTCGGGGACCGCCTACGCATTGACGCGATCCGAATTGAACTCTGCATTGAAAAATATTTCGAATGCGCGAACGGACACCGGATACTGCTTGATCGGATAGCCAATATGTCTAAAAGCCGAGCCAACCTGCGACGGTTACGGCGATGACGAACAACGCCAAGGCTGAAACAGCCGCCACGCAAAGCAGCGCCACTATTCGGAAACGCGGTCCGTTGACAGCTTCTCCGACGACCGACGACCTGTTGGTGAGCACGAACAGGAAGATCAAAATTATCGGCGTAATGAACCCGTTAAGGATCTGCATGCCTATGAGAAGCTCAATCAGATTGACTGGTATCAGTGCCACCGAGGCACCGATTAGGACCTGTGCCGTGAACAGCCCAAGAAATAGGGGAGCCTCGCTGAAACGCCGAGACACCGACCGCTCAACGCCGACGGCTTCGGCAATGCCGTAGGCGGTAGACAAGGGAATAATGGCCGCCGCCAACATTGATGCGCCTAAGAGACCGATCGCGAAAAGTGCTTCCGCATTCGCTCCGGCGATCGGTTCCAAGGCTCTCGCTGCATCGGCAGCAGAAGTGATTCCGCCGGTACCACCAATTGTCGCTGCCGTCGCGATCAATACACAAAGGAAAATGAAACCGGCGAAGAGTGCTCCAAAAACTGCATCGATTCGTTCATTGCGATAATCGTCGGGGCCAATACCTCTATCGGCAACAGCCGATGCTTGGTACAGCTGCATGTAAGGAGTGATCGTGGTTCCGACAAGTGCAACTGCGATGAGGACAAAATCGCGCTCGGCAACAAAATGGGGAATAACCGCGTTCGAAATCACCTCACCCCAATCGGGATCGGCAAGGATCATCGCGATCGGGTAAGTGAGAAATACAAGTGAAAGACCTAAGAACACTCTCTCCGCGTATTTGTAAGACCCAAAGAGGACAACGGAGAGAATCACCACAGCAGCTATGGGGACAGAGATATAGCGACTGACGCCAAAAATTTCGAGCGCTGCGCCGATGCCAGCGAATTCCGAAACAACCAAACCAAGATTCGCGATTACAAGACATAGAACTGCGAAGGCGCCTAGGCGTAGCGAAAACTGTTCGCGAACGACGGAAATCAAACCTTCACCGCTGTAGGCGCCCAGGCGCGCAGCCATTTCTTGTACGACGACAAGAGCGCCAATCACGAAAACGCAAATGAACAGTGTTCGATATTCGTAGAGCGCCCCCGCTTGCGCGTACGTCGCGATTCCTCCAGCATCATTTCCTGCATTCGCTGCGATTAGGCCAGGCCCAAGAATGACGAGCAGGGCTGCAGGGCGTACAAACCGGCGTCGGCGGCGCGACGTCGGCGGTGGCGACACCGGAACAGCATTCACTGGACTTATCCGAACAGTCTCGAGAATCGAACGCGTCCACGTTCTGGAACGAGCGCGTCCACGACATCATCAGCGAGGATGCGACCAACCGGGCGGTAATCGTCGTCGACAACAAGTAACGACGAACCACGTGATGCAATGAATTGCTCGACGACCTCCCGCAGTGGGGCCTCTGGCGAAACAGTCGTTGGTTCTGGCGGCCCAGCAACATCGATCACGAAATCGTCCTTAGCTGCGACGAGAAGTTCCCAAAGCCCTAGGTCGTGAAGTAGGCGTCCATCGGAGTCGACGATGATGACCGCGTCTACGTCGTCTTGGTGCTCGGCTTGGGAGCGCAAAATGCGTCGTACTTCTGCGACGGTATGTTGAGGACTGACGAGCACGAGATTCGTCGTCATCAATCCACCAGCCGAATTCTCGCGATAAGCGAGCAGCGCGCGCAGGCGGTCGGCGACATCGGCTGGCATCGCAGCGAGCATTCCTCGGACCTCGCTATCTTCGAGATCCCGCAACGCATCAACCGCTTCGTCTGGCTCCATCTCGACGATCAGAGCCGCCGCTTGTTCAGTCCCAGATTCCCGCAATAGTGCCCCGAGTTCATCTGGTTCCATTTCTTCGAGGGCATCGGCCGCTGCTTCTGGCTCGAGCGCCGCGAGTAGTTCCTGACGTTCCTCGCGACCTAGTTCTTCGAGAAGATCCGCCACCTCAGAAGGCCGTAGGCGGCGTAGGGCCTGCTGCGTTGGCTGGAATCGGATTGTTCCGGGCGGTCCTGGCTCCGTGGTGCCAGTACCGAACGGCTGAATCGCAGCCCAGTCGATGACTCGGTCGGGAGTCGCTCGCCAACGCCATCTGCTGGGGCCAAGGCGTCGCAGCAGTGTCTGAAAACCAACGTCTACTCCAACGAGTCGATATATATCCCCAACCCTGGTCAGATAAAGATCTGACGCTCGCACAACCCGCACTCCATCGACATCTACAAGTTGATGGTCAACCACGTCACCGTTGAGCACTACTTCAGCGAGTCGCCGGTCAAAGTCACGCAAATCCAAACGAGACGTGGTCAGCGCCACTCGATCGGGCTCAATCGATTCGACCACCTCAACAGGCACATAGGCCTTGCGACGGCCCACTCGCACCACAAGGCCCGTTACCGGCGGGTAGGTCTCACCCTCCCAGCGAACCACGAGATCGACAACCCGACCGACTTCGGCACCCTCCAAAGCGACGACCGGCTGGCCGACGAGTCCGGCCGCCGACACAAGAACATCGGTGACCGCGCGATTCGTCAACATGCGTTGCGCGCGATCTTCACGACGGCGACGAAGCGCGCCGGGCTTGGGTAGCGGTAGGCGACGAGCCATGGCACACCTCCTAAGCGGGATGGGCGGACTTGGGCAAATAACCGCCCAGCCTCAGGCTCGTCAGTTCAGCTG
>CAMBEL010000006.1 GCA_945865605.1 Bifidobacterium breve | reverse complement strand
CCGATTCGGCATCGAACCCGAGATGACCGCCAAGATCGCGGCGGGCGGATGGCGTGTATTCGAAGTCGGAATCTCCTATTCGGGTCGCACTTACGATGAAGGCACGAAGATTGGTTGTCGCGACGGCATACGTGCTCTTTATGGAATTGTGCGCTATTCGTCAGCTTGGCGAGGCTTGCGATCGCGCCTAGATCGCGGGCCCGATTCGAGTCTTGCCCCGGCGCTCTTCGATGACGCAGACGCAGAACTATCCGAAGTGCTTGCGTCTCTCGAAGGCGCCGATAACTATGCCGATTGGATCGGTTCGATGCTTGAACCGCATCTCGGTGCCGAAGTTCTGGAGATCGGAGCCGGTCACGGTGAGTTGACCGAGCGGCTGCAACGTGACGGAAGAATCGTGACGGCGACTGATTTATCAAAGAGGTGTGTCGATGAGCTTCTGACGCGATTTGAGAAAAGCCCGAACGTAACAGTGCGCCATGCGGATTTGGCAGAGTTGGCCAATGACCACCGCTACAGCGCGGTGGTAATGGTAAATGTTCTTGAACATATTGACGACGACGCACAAGCGCTAGTCGATATACGGGAACTGCTTGAACCCGATGGGCGCCTATGTATTTTCGTTCCCGCGTTCGAAGGCCTTTATTCCGACTTTGATCGGCGTATCGGGCACCGGCGTCGCTATCGACGATCACAGCTCGTAAGTGCATTCGACGATGCTGGTTACAAGATCATCGAAGCGCGATATGTCAATTCCATTGGGGCAATCGCCTGGTGGGTCTTTGCAAGGCAGTTGGGTCAGGTGCCTTCGTCACCTGTTGCCGCCCAGGCGTACGACCGTCTAGTTGTGCCGTGGTTGAGGCGTTTCGAAGAGAACCGGACCCTGCGGTTCGGCCAATCATTGTTGTGTATTGGAGAGCCGATTCAACCTGGAATGACCCGCGCCGAGCGTGCCGGGATACCTTCCGATCGCTGAAATGCCCGTGAACCGGGATCGCGCCCCTCGTACCGCTGGATCGATGCTCGGCGGCGCAAGCGTGCTCATGACGGGACGTTATGTAGTTGCCGCGCTCGCATGGGTAGGAACGATTGTTGTCGTCCGGGAACTCACTCCAGACGACTTCGGACGTCTCACAACGATTTTCTCTGTATTGGGTATCGTCGGATTCATTGCCGACCTGCGCCTAAGTCGGATCGTTCTACGGGACGTAATGGATGCCGACGATGAACAAGCGGGTCGGATCGTCGGCTCCTATGTCGGGTTGCGCCTTGTAATAGGTCTTGTGTCGTATGCGATCGCAATGGCGTGGGTCCTTTTAAGTGGCTATCCGTCTGACCTCGTTATGGGCACCGCGGTCGCGGGCCTGAACTTGATCGTTCTATCGCTCGCATTCGGCATCATTCTGCTTTTTGAAGCGAGGTTGTGGCTTCGATCGCTCGCGGCAGGAAACGTGATCGGACAGTTCGTGCAGTTCGTGTTCACTATCGCGATTGCAGCGAGTGGACTGGCGTCGATCATCTGGTTCTCGTGGGTAGCGGTAGCCAATGGCGTTGCAGTTTTGGTCTGGGTATTTGTCGTCGCGCGGCGGGTAGCGAAATTCCAGATTGGATTTGACACTTCTCAGTGGTGGGCATGGATGCGCGAGGCGGCTCCGTTGGCACTCGGCGCCGCGTTGGACACGATCTATTTCAGAATCGACATCATCATGCTCTCGCTCCTAGACACGTATCAAGCGGTAGCGACCTACGGTGTCGCTTACAAGTTTTCGGATCTACTCGGAGCGATTCCATTGGCTGTCGGAACGCCAGCGCTCGCAATGTTGATCGCAAGTTGGCCCGACGACCCTGCACGATTTCGGAAGACCTTCAGGCACGCGTTCATAATCCTCACGGTCGCGGCTATGGGAGCGTGCGCAGGTTTCCTGGTTTTTTCCGAACAACTGGTCACCTTGCTATATACCGATCGGTACGCAGATGCCGCAGATGCCGCTCGACTGTTAGTCGTAGGGCAAGCGCTTCACTTCTTCACGTTGTTGGCATTCGCAACGCTGGTAGCAGCGGGTCGAAACAGGCTTTACCCCATCGCGATGCTGGGTGGTGTAGCGCTGAACGTTGCTCTTAACCTATTTCTTATTCCGCGGTACTCATATCTAGGATCTGGTTGGGCGACGGTTGTTACCGAGATGGTCGTACTTGCCTTGTTGGTGGCTGGTGTGGCCGCCATTCCGGGCGTCCGACCGTTTCCGATGCGAGCGATTGCCAAATGTGCAGTTGCTGGCGTGTTGGCTGCGGGCACTGGATGGGCATTGCAACTTGCTCTCCCGTGGTACGTAGCTGCCGCTTGCACCGTGGTTGTTTACCTAGGAGCCGTACACCTTCTGTCGGTTGATGGTCCTGGAGGATTACGCGCGCTTGCTGGAGATCCGCGTGACGACGTCGACCCACGCGCTGCTCTTGAGGCAGTGATGGAAGAGGGACTCGATAGTCCCGGGCCTACGGGTGGGATGCCGGGCTAAGAGCTGTAGTAACCGGAGCGTTTCGGTGTCGCGGTGCGATTGACGACTACACCAATGAGGTTGGCTCCGGCATGCTCTAGCGCTTCGATCGACTGGCGTACTTGGCGCCTTCTGCTGGTCTTAACGTCGATGACGAAGATTGTCGCATCGCACTGTGAAGCGACGGCCATGGCATCGGCGAACAGTGCAGCGGGCGGGGTATCAACTACAACGAGCCGTACAGCTCGGAGTGCGTCGAGAACATGGCGAAAAGCCCGCGCCCCGATTACTCCAGAAGGGTCAGCGACTTCTTGACCGCTTGTAAGAACACGCAGGAACTGTTCGTCCGTTACCTTGCGCAACGCGCTGGTTAGGTCGCCGCCTTGAAGAACTTCAGCTAGGCCGGGGGATCGCGGAATGGCGAAGCGTTCGTGGATCGCAGGCCTTCGCAGGTCGGCGTCGATGAGTACGACTCTCTCTTCAAGGCCCGCGGCGGATTCGGCTAGATGGGTTGCTATGAACGTTTTACCCGCACCTTGGTTTGCACTTACAATGGCAACGGTGCGTGGTCTGCCTGCTCCCTCGAGGACCATAAGATTCGTGCGCAATACGCGGAAACTTTCGAGTACCTCCACGTCGGCACCCTTAGGAATCTTGCCAAGCACCGAAAGCCCGGTGAGGCGTGTTACTTCACCGGTGTCTTCGGAACTTGAGAAGCGGTCGCCGACGTAGTGCAGCAGCACCGTGAGTTCGCCTATTACGACGATTGATACCAAGAAGGCGAATACCGCGTCACGCAATGGCTTCGGCGAAATTGGTTCATTATTCGGCACTGCAGTTGAGAGGACACTCAACTTATTTGTCGCCCGAGATCTGATAGCGCCTTCGGCGTCATTCAAAGCGTTGAGCCTGTTCTGGATCGCAAACAGTTCGGCTGAACCGATAGGCAACGCGTCGTATTGAGCCTGAAGTTGCTGACGTTCAACTTGAATCGGGAGTAGGTCGGTGAACTGCCGTGCCGACTCCTGGGTCTGGATTGCCCAAACGAGAGCTTGCGCTGTGAATCTGGTCAGACGCTCGGCGTCCTGCGCGGTCGGTCCCGTTGCCGTGACCTCGAGGAATCCGAGGTCGCCTATTGGCCGTCCAGAAATTCTTGCCGTTGCATCCTTAACGGAGAGGTCGAGTCCGGCCCTCTTGACCGCTTCGCGTACGACGGTTGGCGTATCGGTGTACTGCGAATAAGTCTGCGCCAGAAACGAAGACGCTTCCCCTTCGGTCTGTCCGCCCGTCACTACTCCCGGAGCAACGACAAGTAGTTCTTTGGCTTGAAATTCTTTCGTGCGCAAGCTGCTTCCGAGCAAGACGACTAGCGCAATCACAAATGAGATCGCCAAGATCCGCACCCAGTTCTGGGCAATAACTCGGAAGTGGGCTGCAAGATCCATGGGCGCACAATCCTACGTTGTGTCACGACGGCGGGGAACCACGGGCGCCCGAACGGTGATCGATGAATGATCACCGAGGAAATGGTCACCATGCAACGCGATTACTAACGTTTCGGTGCCCGGCGCGTACGCCCCATTTAGGCGATCTAGCCTCTAGGTGATGTCTTGGCTCACAGCATTGACCAATCGGCTCAATATTCCGACCCCGAGCATTCTGGTTGCAGCATCTGTAATAGCCGGGTTCGCCATGTTGATCGGTTGGACTCCGTGGGTATTGCTCCTGGCAGTACTGGCTCCGATAATCGTTCTGCTGGCGCGGCGCCCACAGATTGGCGTGTTGCTCTTCGTCGCCGCCGTTCCCTTCGATGGGCTCCGAGCATCGGGGCGTTTTCCTCCTATCGTCGATGGCTGGAAGCAAGCGACGATCCTCGTCTTGTTGTTGCTCACGTTCGTTTGTCCCGCCGCCGCCAGGGCAACTGGGCGCCGACGCATACCCGGTTGGGTGCCAGCGTTCGCTGCCCTGGCTTCGATCGGCATAATCTCCGCCGCGCTAGTGGGCGGCACTACGGCGATGATCGGTATGCGTATCTCATTTTTCGACGCGCTTATTGCTGTTGTCATTTGGCGATGCCCTTTTTCCCGCAAGGAACGCGATGACCTGATCTCGATTCTTCTCGCGGTCGCGATCTTTGTCTCTCTTGTTGGAATAGCTCAACAACTTGCTGGTCACGAGTTCCTGCGTCGAGTTGGCTACCAGTACGACGAGACGATCAGGTTCGCTGAAAACTTCAGGCTCAGAGCATTCTCGACCTTCAACCAACCGTTCCCGTTCGCGTTTTATCTAATGCTCGTCGTACTGCTGGTGACTCCCTTCGCTTTGGCAGAACCCAGGAGACTCCGCAGCAAGATCTTTTTCATCTCGATCCCACTAATCGCGTCAGGCATCATCTCGAGTTATGTGCGCGCAGCACTTCTAGGTCTCGCGATTGGACTCTTATATCTGGCGTTTCATCGGTACAAGGTGCTCGTCTATGGAATTCCTTTGGTGATCGTCGCGGCACTGTTGCTTCCTTCGGGTTCATCATTCGCGCGTGCTTTCACGAACAGTGACAGCCTCTCAGCTCGTACATCGTCATGGGATACGCGCTTTGAACAGTTCATTGATGCGCCGATGGGAAGTGGCCTGGGAACTACGGGAGCCGCCGCAGAGAAACTTGCCAAACTGCGACATCAAGACGAGAAGGCGATCTACCTGCCCGATAACTCATATCTAAAGTGGGCATTCGAATTAGGAATCCTCGGCTTGTGGCTTTTCGTAGCGATGCTTGTTTCGATGTTCTTGTTCGCTCGCGACGTTGAACGAAGATCGGTGGACCCCGAGAAACATTTAGCGGCCGGTTTCTGCGCGCTATTGCTAGCCATCATGGTTTCGAGCACGGTTGCGACTTACTTCGAGATGGTCCCTGCGATCCAACTCTTTTGGGTGATGATGGGATTGTTGGCGACAATGGCACCGCAAGAAGTAGATATGGTGCCGGCTGTCAAGTCAGTTCGTTCCCCGACTGTTTGATTGTTCTTTTGGACGTGGAGCGTTACAGGATTGACGCTAGGTCGCGATATGCCTGGACCACGGTGGCCGCATGGCGGTCCCAGCTATACAAATCGGGGCTTGGTTCCACTATCGCGCTATGAACGCGCGGCGAAGTGGCGATCACCGCATCACGCCACGCGTTGCGATCACTTGGGCTGATATGGATCACGTTCAGATCACCACCTGCGACTTCCACTAAAGCGCGGTCAGTACTTGCAATCACGGCGGCGCCGAACGCGCGCGCTTCTACCAGGGGGAGCCCAAATCCTTCTTCGAAACTTGGCAGCAATACGACGCGCGCATGCTCGTAAGACCAACGCAGCCTTCCGTCGTCTGTGCCGCGTATCCAGGTTGCGAGGTGACGTTCCTCAAGATCCTCTAGTGCTGCACCGATGTCATTGCCGCGCGGCCCGAGCGCGCCGATGACCAAGAGATGTGGTCCACCGCGTTCGACGACCTCAGGCCAAACGTCGATCAACACGTTCAGGTTCTTGCGCGGGATTACGTCTCCAACCGCTAAGGCGAAGTCGCCAAGATTCGGGATTTCAATTGGAGAAGCCTCAAATAGGGCGCGACTCGCTCCCTCAGGGATGACGGTTGTCTTTGATGCCCATGTTTGTTCTAGAGCAAGCAGCCGATCACGCGTTGCTCCGCTCACCGCGACAAGCAGATCAGCTCCGTGCATGGAACGCATGTATTGGCGCGGTAGCAAGATTCGTTTGAGGATTGGATTCTCGCGACGTCTAGTGATGGTGAGTACGTCGTGAACCGTAAGAACGGTTGGCAGTGGCGTTCGGGGAACAAGGTGCTTCGTGGCGTGAACTACGGCGACCTTTTGGCTTGCTAGTTGACGCCCACTCAAATGGCGGACCCAAAGGCCACCGGCGACGGAATCCTCCGGCATTGGAAGGTGTGCATCGAGGCGATCGCCGGCCAGGCGTGCGACGGTGGAAAGCCCTGCATTAGGGGAGCAAACGACGAGGCTCACGTCGCCAGTACGGGCGAGTCCAGCGAGCAACTCGCGCGTGTAACGGCCTATCCCCCCGGGTTCGTCAACTGCGTCTGCAATCAGCCCGATTCGCACCGCCTGACAGCGTACGGCAGCGGCGAAGGTGGAGATGTCGCGTTCGGGTCTTGGTGAACCGATACCGTCAGATGAGAGCGATGGAGCAGACGGGTATTAAGTCGATCATCGAGCGAGGATCTGCATGCGCATTCTGATGGTCTCGAATTTGTGGCCTCCCGAGGTATTGGGTGGCGCTGAGCAGATGGCGGCATCTCTTGCGGAGCGACTTATATCTAATGGTCATGCCGTGCGAGCCGTATCTCTAGGGGAGAGCGATTGTTCAGATTCCGATCCTGCCGTCGTTGCGGTCGTCAAGCCATTTCCGTATCCGATACGTGATTCGGGATCCCAGCCAGCATTTCGTCGCGCAATTTTTCATCTCGCGGACTTGCATCGGCGGGCTACCGTGCGTGCTCTCGATGCGGCCGTAGCGCAATTCAGACCCGACGTTGTGCACACACACGCTCTCCAAGGGTTATCGACGACAGCTCTCACATTTCCGAGCAGGCGCGGTCTGCCGCACGTACATACCGTTCATGACTATTGGCTTCTTTGTCAAAGAAACTCCTTGGTACGTCGTGACGGCACTTCATGCGACGAAAGGTGTTTCGCATGTTCGGCGGTATCTAAAGTGCGTAATGCCTCGGTTGGCCGATCTGCTCCAGATGTGTTGTTAGCAGTTTCGAAGGCCGTTGCCGAGCGCCATGAGAGCCTCGAATGGGCGCAGAACCGAATGCGCGTGCTTTACAACCCTGTAGAAATGTCTACAGCAGCGCGACCGCAACGGAAGGTAAACTCGCCCATCACATTCGCGTATCTGGGTCGCCTAGCGCGCGATAAAGGCCTCGCGACCTTGCTCTCTGCGTTCGATCGCGCAAGAAGCATCAGCGACGTTGAACTCCGTCTAGTTGTTGCCGGTCGAGGACCGCTCGAATCCATCGTTCGCACAGCGAGGGGTGTCGACTACCGAGGTTGGGTAACGGGACCCGAGAAGGAGGCGGTTTTCGCCGAATCCGACGCAGTCGTGGTGCCGTCGGAATGGCCAGATCCTGCTCCACTGGTTGCAAGCGAAGCGCGGGCACGAGGAATTGCTGTCATAGGAGCTGCGAGTGGTGGTATTCCAGAACTGGTATCGCGAGAGTGCAACGCGCTGTTGTTTGCGCCACGCGATGCAAAGGAACTGTCACTCCGGTTGGTCGACTTTGCGGCCGCACCATTCGCGCCGCAGCCAGAGGCGGCTCCGAGTGACTGGGATACCTATCTAGCCGGGACCCTTAGCGCGTATCTCGATGCGTGCAGGCGCTCCTAGACTTCTCGCGATGGCAACGGAATCGGGCGCGCCAGAGATTGAAGGATATGACGCTGCGCCTATAACTGTTGCGAGATCTGCACCTGATTTGATCTGGCTAATTCTTTCAGTTGGCATCGTGTTGACGATTGGGATCTTCCTTCGTCTGTATGCGCGATCCGATTTGTGGGCCGACGAAGCCCTATCGGTCAACATCGCTCAACTGCCGTATTCGGAACTGCGCGCGGCCTTGGAGCAGGACGGCGCACCGCCGCTGTACTACCTCCTCCTGAAACCATGGATAGGTCTCTTCGGCGCGAGCACATTCGCCGTTCGCTCCCTCTCCGGTGTAATCGGAATTGTCACCCTGGTTCCAATGTGGTTCGCGGGGCGTCGGCTCGACAATCGACGTGCGGGAGCGGGATTGCAGAGTCCCGAAGTCCGCACGGTGGCCTGGACTTCATTGTTGTTGCTGGCGGCATCGCCATTCGCGATCCGTTACGCGACCGAAGCACGGATGTATTGCGTAGTCGTCCTGCTGGTGACGCTTGGGTACTTGGCAGTTCTGCGCTCACTCGACCAGCCTTCGATTGGCAGGTTATTCACCGTCGCCGCACTCGCCGCATTACTCGTGTACACGCACTACTGGTCGTTCTTCCTTGTGGGAATTGTTGCTCTTTGGCTAGTGGTGTGCGCGGTGCGTGGCGACCCAATTCGACGGAACGCGACGTGGCGCACCTTCATTGCAATGTTGCTCGGGATCTCGACATTTCTTATTTGGTTGCCAACGTTCCTTTACCAACTTGAACACACCGGAACGCCGTGGGGAGAACAGATTGCGCCGGTCGCGAGTCTCGCCGAAGCTTTCAAGAGTTTTGGTGGGAATACGCAAGCGGCTGGCTGGGCACTACTGCTTGTTGCGGGCTTGGCGTTGTTTGCTCGCGCGGTCGATGCGATGCATTTCGAAGTAGATCTGCGAACGAGGCCTGGAGTGAGGGTAGAGGTCGGAATCGGAATAGCGGTTTTGCTTGGCGGACTTGTGCTGTCTCGGATCGCGGGTACAACATTTGAAGCTCGTTACGCGGCCGTGATCTTCCCGCTGTTCATCCTCGCAGCCGCCTTTGGTGTAACCGTCTTTGCAAGTCGGACGGTCAGGTATGGCGCCGTGGTGATTCTCTTGGTTCTTGGATTTTGGGGCGGAACTAGCAATGCTTTGCGGAGTCGTACGCAAGCGTTCGAGATTGCCAATGTGATTGGGTCTGAGGCGCACGCGGGTGATGTGGTCGTCTATTGCCCGGACTCGATCGGTATAGATGTAAGACGCCTTCTGGGAAGCGACATCCAACAGATCGGTTTCCCGGATCTTGTTCCTTCGCGTCTCATCGACTGGACCGATTATTCGGAAAGAGTGGCAGACCGAGCACCGCTGGATGTTGCACGTCGATTGTTGTCAGCCGCGGGCCCGAAGAATGACATTTGGTTTGTTTATACTTCGGGTGAAGGGCGCATCTCAACCAAGTGCAATGTCATCGCCGACTATCTCGCGTTCTTCCGTCCGGCGCGCGTGCGCGTTATTGAACCGAATCCGTACTTCTTCGAGCACCACGGGCTCTACCGCTACCTTCCTGGTGAGGTGGAACAAAGCTCTCCGTGAGAGGAGGTTTTTCCCACATCATCAGTTCTGTACCGGTTCATTGAGTTGTGCGGCGAGCTTGCGGACTTGACGGAGTGTTCTCCAGTACGAGTCCTCCATGAGAATGTGCGCAAATTCGCCGTTCCGCCCGACGCTCAACAATCGTTCGATGCCGGTACCGCGACCGAGTGCGAGGCGTGTTTCCTCGTATGCAAGATCGAATATTGGGTATGCGAAAGCAGAACGCAATACACGGGATCCCAAGAAATCCCGGCGCGCGCTTGGCACGATCGCACAAAGAGCTTTCAACACCATCTCTTCGAGCGCTTGGTCGTCTTGTGTCCAAATTGAATCGCCGACTAAAGCGCCGAGGTCTGCGGTGATAATTGTCGATCCTGTTGGAGCGAGCCAAGGCATCGATTGGGTTGTTTCCGAGATGCGAAAACAGGGGAACTCAACTCCTGGGGTCCATGTCAACGTATCGGGCATGACGTCACCACCACGGAGCATGATGTTCACGAACACCATCGCGCGATAGCGCAGCTGGCGAAAAGGTTGCAGCGATTCTTCATCGGTGAGAGCAGCCAAGTGTGGGACAGGAAGGGTGCTTATGACTGCCGCAGCCGGTATCTCACGTCCGTTGACCACCACGCCAACTGCGCATCCATCGGTTGTGAGCACCCGTTCAACGGGGCTATCCGTTTGCACGGTGTCAGCGAGTTCCGTTGTGAGTGCGGCGCAGATTGTTGCGATTCCGTTTTCTGGATAGACGTGCCACACATTCGCGCTCTGCGGCGCTTCTCGGCAGTACCCAATCGCTACCGCCCTGTTAGTGGCGCGCGCGGAAAGTTTGAGAGCGAGGGTCGCCAGAATGCCACCAGGGAGTTTGTCCGCGACTGCAGGTGAGAGGCGGTCGGCCGGCAGCCCGGACCATTGCTCAAGGAGCGGGAGAGCCACCTCGTCCGCTATCTCGCTTCCGTACTCGGATCGGAACTGGTCCGCGGCAGTCTCAACGGAACGTTTACTTCGAATACGTGCATTTATCGCTCCGCGCAGATAACGAGGATTACGCATTAGCCCAAATGGGTAGTCGTAGGCCCGTCCATCCGACCATACGGTCTCGCCGTAACGATGGACCGTGCGGCACAGCGGCGCGATGCCGATAGCAGTCGCAAAACGGTTGGTAATGAAGTGTGCCCCTGTGTCAAAGATGAACCCATCTAGATCGCGGTGTGTGTTGGCCATGCCGCCGATTTGCTTGGAGGACTCGTAGACCGTGGCATCAAGTCCCAAATGCATTAGTTCGCGCGCGGCAGCGAGGCCAGAGACGCCGCTTCCGATGATGGCTATCGGCGCCTCGTCCGCTGCTGGTCTTGCGCTCATGACTCGAGAGGTTCTTCAGTCGATTGCGCGCGCGCGAATACTGCTCTCAGCAGCGCTCCGCGTCTCGCCAAAGTATTGAACGCGTCGAACGCCGTAAACACCGCCAATGCCACGGGGGACTCGAGTGAGAAGAAGTCCACCAGTCGACGTGGTGCTCCCCAGTCGTCGAGAGCGTTTCTAACTGAGTATGTCCAATTGACCGGGCTCGTCATCGTGGAGATATCGACGGTTTCAAATCCGGATCGCGTTGCCAGCTCCTTTAAGGATGACGCGTTGAAGAGGTACCAGTGTCGTGGCCAGTGGTACCCGCCCCAATGTCGACGTTTTGCGATGGCAAAATCGAGAGAGCCGGTGTTGTCAGTGACGATCAGGAGTAGGCCGCCGGGCACCAACAAACGCTGGATGGCTTTTAGGGCTCGCATTGGATCTGCGAGATGCTCAATCGTCTGAATAAGCATGACTGCATCAAAACGGCTCTGTCCGAGGTTGGCATCTTCTATTCGACCCTGATGAACCGAGATGCCACGCTGTCGTGCAATCGTTGCTGCTCTGTGGTCGAGTTCGACACCTTCGAGGCACCAGCTGTTCGGTCCGGATTGTCTGAGCAGGTCGAGATGGAAACCGTCACCGCATCCAACGTCGAGAATTCGGGCATCCGATGGGAGTCCCGACAACGCCTTTAGCAATCGACGTGCTTCCAGGCGACTACGAGCCTTGTGCACGATCCCGAAACGCGCTTCATCGAACGCGAATGCGTGGTAGTCGTCAGGATAAATCGTCTCGAGCTCTTTCATGCTCGGTCGCGGGTCTAGATAAACCACTCCGCACCGGGTGCATCGCACGGCAAGAAACGAGTCTGGCGAAGTGCGGTATTCGAAATCCTCGCCGACGCCTACCGGTTCTGCATCACGCGTTCCGCAGATGCAACAGCAAGCAGGCTGCGTTTCTAACGCACGCTGAGATGAGATCACTAGATCGTACGTCTAACTGCGCACTAGTGCGGCAAGAGCATCGACGATTCGCTCTCCTGAATGACCATCGCCGTATGGCGTTGGTGTCGCGGCGAGTTGTTCGTGCGTTCGTACCAGCGACTTCAACAGGCCGTTCGCCATGGCGGCTATTTCTCCCGGTTGCGCGAGCGTTGCGAAGGTCCCAATTACCTCAGGCCGTTCGGTACTCTCGCGTACAACTATCACCGGACGTCCTAGGACGCTGACCTCCTCTTGTACGCCCCCTGAATCCGAGATGACGAACGCACACTCAGCCTCAAGAGCAAGAAAATCAGGGTAAGGAATCGGATCCACTCGGATCAATGATCCTTGTGTTGAATCGAGCCCGAGTTTCGCGAGGCGCGCTGCGGTTCGGGGGTGCACAGGGAAAACAACCGGAATTGGGAGGGTCGCAAGGATTGTCATGAGTTCGGCGAACCTGTCGTCATTGTCGACGTTTTCTGGACGATGGAATGTCGCGAGAATAAATGCACCAGAAGCGATACCCACCGACGCCAAAATCGCTTTGCGCGCGGAACGTGTCGGCAAGCAACTATTCAGCGCGTCCACGACTGTGTTTCCAGTGACTAGTACGCGTGCTGTACTGATTCCTTCGTTCTTGAGTCTTGTCGCAGCTTGGTCGGTGGGCGCACAACAGAGTTCCGAGAGGTGATCGGCGAGGATTCGATTGCGCTCTTCCGGCATGTTCCTGTCGTCGCTACGCAAACCTGCCTCAACATGTGCGAGCGGAATACCTAGCGCGTTCGCTGCCAGTGCTCCCGCGGTTGTGGAGTTTGTATCACCTTGGACTACCACGAGAGCGGGTCTGGCGACGGTGAATGCTCGGACGAGAGCCGTAGTGGCTCGGCGGATCTGTTCTGCGCGGGGGAGGCCCGCGATCGGTTCCAATAGCTCTGGCGCTGGCATTCCAAGTGGTTGCAGAAACCTTGACGACATTTGCGGCGTCGAGTGTTGTCCGGTGTGCAGGACTCGAGCGCTTGAACCAAGCGACCGCACTACAGGAGCCAGTTTCACCAACTCCGGTCGGGTGCCCAGAACTACCGCAACGCTGCGATCCTGCATCTTTCCTCCTTTGTGTCTCGTGCTCCCGCTCCTTGAAACGCCGTCCTGGTCGCGGTTGCCTCGTTGGGGATATCGCACGGTAGCGCCGCTAGCGGAAATTGGGGCGTCAAAACGTGTTGAGACCTGGCGTAACGAGGTGTGACCGCCGGTAAGATCTGTCTCTAACAATGTGGGGCGACTCGAAGGATGGTCCGGATGGTTGCCGCGGGTCAAGGGGAGAGAATCGAGTGACGGGGTTGCGTATCGGTGGCACTGCTGAGGTGGTTTTGTTGCCGTCGGACCAAGATGCTTCAGGGCGGTCACTTGGCGCATCGGAATTAGCGCGTTTAGTCGAAGTGATCGAGAGTGGAAAACTCACGAGCACGCGCGGGGAGCAAGTTTCCGAGCTCGAGTCCGGCATTGGCGCGATATTCGGCTGTGGGGAAGTGATCGCTTGTTCATCTGGTACATCGGCGATACACGCTGCGATCGCTGCGATAGACCCGGAACCGGGTGACGAAATTGTTACCTCACCAGTTACCGACATAGGGGCCATCACCCCAATTCTGTATCAAGGCGCCATACCTGTGTTTGCGGATGTTTCGCCGTTGACAGGAAACGTGACGGTGGCATCGGTAGCGGACCGCATCTCCCCACGAACACGCGGTGTAATCGTCACACACTTGTTTGGCAATCCAGCTGCGGTGGACGAGATCGTCGACCTGTGCGCGCCTCTAGGCATTGCGGTAATCGAGGACTGTTCTCAGGCGTGGATGGCGCGACGCGGTGGGAAGTTCGTCGGCATGATTGGCGACTTCGGAGTCTTCAGTACACAACAAGGCAAGCACCTAACCACAGGGGAGGGCGGGATCTTGCTAGCCCGCGACCCGGGTCGCGCGCGGCGCGCCAGGCTTTTTGTTAACAAGGCGTGGTCGGGCGATGATCCTCGACCTGACCACGAGTTCCTTGCACTCAATGCGCGCATGACGGAGTTGCAGGGTGCAGTTGGGAATGCACAACTCGCGAAGCTCCGTGGTTTCGTCGATCATCGCCACAAAATGTCCACTGCCTTTCTCGCCGCCGTTGACGCCATAGATGGGATCGCCGTAGTCCATGCAGATCCAGCGGATGTCGCGTCATGGTGGCGTATCCCGGTTCTGGTGGATCGCGGGTTGTGCAGTCCCGATGCACTAGCCGAGGAGTTATCCAAGGTTGGAGTTGCCGCCCTGCCTAGGTATATTCGCAAGCCGGTGTTCGAATGCAAGGTGATCGCCGAACAACGAACATTCGGGTCAAGTCACTGGCCGTTTACGTTGGCGCGACCCGAGGCGCTCGATTATTCGCGATCGAAATTCACGGGAACAGGCGAGTTCCTCGATTCGGTCCTGGTGCTTCCGTTCAATGAGCGGTACGAGCCAGAGCATGTCTCATTTGTCATAAACGTGCTCAAGGAAGCGGTCCAGAATATTTCCGGAATGGTTTCATGACGATCCGGGTTGGCCTGTTGGGAGCTGGTGCCATCAGCATGACGTATCGCGAGGTGTTCGGTCGATTAGATGATGCCAAGATTGTCGCGGTTGCCGACTCGCAGCCAACCTTGGCGAACACGCTTGCAGACTCCGTCGGGGCGACTTCGTTCCCCTCCGCTCTGGCGCTCCTCGACGAAGGTGGAGTTGACGCGATAGTGGTTTGCACGCCGCCAGCAACCCATGCGGGTATCGCGATTCAAGCGATAGAACGCAGAGTGCATGTGCTTTGCGAAAAGCCGTTCTCGATTGACCTTGTCTCTGCCCACGACATGCTCGATTCGGCGCAACGGGCTGGCGTGATCTGTTCAATGGCAACAAAATTTCGTTTCGTCGAAGACATAATTCGCGCTAAGGAGATCCTCGAGTCCGGGATTCTCGGCGAGGTGATTCAGATCACCAACGTTTTTGCGAGTCGCGTTGATATGCAACAGCGGTGGAACTCCGACTCGAAGATCAGCGGTGGCGGCGTGTTGATCGACAATGGAACGCACAGCGTCGATCTAATTAGATACTTTTGCGGTCCAGCCGCAGAAATATTCGCCACTGAAGGCCTGCGTAGTCAACGGTTATCGGTTGAAGAGACGGCGAGAATGTTGATTCGCAACCGGAGTGGGGTGCTCGCATCGGTCGAATTGTCATGGAACTATGAGAATGAAGCGGACTCATATCTCGATATTTACGGGACACAGGGAACATTGCATGTTGGCTGGAACGGATCTCGATATCGACAAGAAAACGGCAATGGCTGGGTCTCGTTCGGCAGTGGCTACGACAAGATCGAGTGTATGACCGGGCAAATGAAGTCCTTTCTGAATGCAGTGCGCAAAGACGACAACGGAGTTCTGGAACGCGAAGAAGTGCTCTCATCAGTGGAAATGATCGACGCCGCCTATAGGTCCATAGTGTCGCGTCAGTGGGTAGAACTCGATGAAGTTGGCTATCTAGCCTCCACTGCGAACGGACGCAACATGGAAACGGAAGAAGAGGGGTCTTGATGTCGACGGTTGTTCACCCGACAGCAGAGGTAGACGTCGGCGTTGAAGTCGGCGACGGAACCGCGATCTGGTCTTCGGTCCATGTGCGTGGACCTGGAACGCGCATTGGTGCCGATTGCATCATTGGCGAGCGGACTTACATCGCGTATGGAGTCCAGGTCGGCAACAGGGTGAAGATCAATGCTGGTGCGTACCTGTGTACGGGCGTCACCCTCGAAGACGGCGTGCTTGTGGGAGCCGGAGTTATTTTCACGAATGACCGATATCCACGTGCCGCGACGGCGGATCTTGGAGCACTACGACCTTCCGGTCCGAACCAGAGGACGCTGCCGACTTTGGTAGAGGAAGGAGCGACTATCGGAGCGGGGAGCGTTGTGGGTTGCGACCTCTCGGTGGGTCGCTTTGCGATGGTTGGAATGGGTTCGGTGGTCACGCGATCCGTCGCACCGTTCCACCTCGTCGTAGGGCAACCGGCGCGTTCTGTTGCAGTTGTCTCACGTGTTGGGGAACCATTGTTGCGATTCTCGGGAGCATTGCCCCCTGATCGTGATGAACTCGTTTGTCGCGTGAGCGGATTGAGGTATGCCGTCGCCGGGGGAACAGTCGTGGAGTTGGACGCACCAGGGCGGTCGTCATCTGCGCAGTGATACCTCGCTCAGAACGGTGGGCCGTCGTTGGCGGCGGAATGCTCGGCTGCACGATGGCGCTTCGACTGGCAGAGGCTGGCTTCGATGTAACCGTTTTCGAGGCAGGTGATCATCCGGGAGGACTCGCCGCCCCGTGGGAACTCGACACTCCAGGCACCAACGTCACTTGGGATCGGCACTATCACGTCATGTTGCGGACCGATGATGCGTTGCGAAATTTGCTTTCCGAGTTGGAACTTGATTCCAAGTTGCACTGGGGAGACACGTGCACCGGGTATTTCTCGAATGGCCGTTTGTCGCCCATGTCGAGTGTGAATGACTTCATTCGTCTTCCAGGTCTGTCGCTCATTTCGAAAGCGCGTTTGGCAGCGACTATTGCAGTGGGCAGTCATACTCGTAACCCGGAGCGACTTGAACAGATGTCGGTTGTCGACTGGTGCACGCGCTGGTCAGGCCGAGCGGTGTTTGAGCAGTTCTGGTTGCCGTTGTTGCGGTCGAAACTTGGTGACGCTTGGCAAGAGACAAGCGCCGCTTTTCTGTGGGCGACAATCCAGCGATTGACCCGTGCACGTCGCCACGGACTTGGAGGTGAGCAGTTCGGATATGCACCTGGCGGGTACGCCTCGGTGCTTGCCTGCTTGGTAGACCGTCTCGCTGATAGGGGCGCACGGGTAATCACTGGCACCTCGGTAACGCGAGTCGCCGGCACCTCCAAAAATCGGTTGGTCCTCTCCTTCAAAAATAGCCCCGACGAAATTTTCGATCACGTAGTTGTCACAACTGATGCGCCTACCGCCGATGCAATATGCGCAGGACTCTCCGATTCGGAGCGGTCGGTGCTTCGCGGGATTCGTTACCAGGGGATTGTGTGCGCATCGTTGTTGTTGGATGCTCCTCTATCGCCGTACTACCTCACGTATCTGCTCAATGACGCTCCGTTCACGGCGATCGTCGAGATGACTGCACTCGTGCACCCAGCCGAACTCGGTGAGCACCATCTCGTGTATCTGCCGCGCTATATATCACCTGACTCGGCAATGTTTGATGAGTCCGACGATGCGATACGGGCTCGATTTGTGGCGGGTCTTCAGGGAATACACCGACAGTTCAGGGAAAGTTCGATTCTGGCATTCAGGGTTTCTCGCGTGAGACGCGTGTTCCCAATACCTACCCGTGGCTACTCGCAGCGCGTTCCGGCGTTCGATGCGACGGTACCTGGGTTGCACTTGGTCGGTTCAGCTCAAATCGTGAACGGCACGCTAAACGTCAATGAAACGATCGGACTGGCAGAGAAAGCTGCCAAACATCTGCTCGCAGCGCAAAAAGATGTCAACAACCGTTAGATCCGATTGGTAGTTGGGTGCAGATGCGCGTGTGCCGCGTTTGTACATGGGTAGCGTTACATCGATGGAGCAAGGCGTGGCAGGTGGCCTAAACGCGGATGATCGACCGATCGCAAGCCTTTCGCTGGACGCTGACAACTTGTGGGCTTACATGAAAGTCCATGGTGATCCCGGTTGGGAAGCGATGCCATCATTTATCGAACCACTTGTTCGGCACGCCCTTGACGACCTTGATGCCCTGGGCCTGCGCATCACGTGGTTCATTGTTGGGGCCGACGCTGATCGCAAGGAGAATGTTGACGCGCTGTCGGCACTAGTTCCGAGCGGTCATGAAGTAGCCAATCACTCCTATCGACACGAACCCTGGCTGCATCGCTATAGCGCCGAGGAGTTGGAAACTGAGATATCTAGAGCGGAGGATGCGATCGAATCGGTCACTGGAGTGCGTACAACTGGTTTCCGCGGACCGGGTTACAGCCTCTCGACTGCAACATTGCGGGTGCTCGTTCGACGCGGGTACAAGTTCGATGCTTCCACTCTGCCGAGCATCGTCGGCCCATTAGCCCGCGCGTATTACATGCGGACCACTCAACTTTCATCAGACCAACTCTCTGACCGGAGTCGGTTGTTTGGAACGTGGCGCGATGGAATTCAATCAATCGCCCCGTATAGATGGCTTGTAGACGGGCGTTCGATTATCGAGTTACCAATAACTACGGCGCCCGGTTTACGCATCCCGATGCATATGAGTTATCTGCTTATGTTGAGCGAACGTTCGCCCGCGGTGGCGCGTTCGTACTTCCGGGCCGTGCTTAAGGCATGTCGAGTCGTTGGTGTCGGGCCGTCACTGTTGTTGCATCCTCTCGACTTTTTGTCGCTCGAAGATGCGCCTCAGTTGGGCTTCTTCCCGTCCATGGGGATGCCAGCTCTACTAAAACGGGAACGGGTGAGGGAATATTTGACCTTGTTCGCACGAAACTTTCGAGTGGTTCCAGTAGGTGAGCACGTCGCCGCAATTAGCGATAAAGACCTTCGTATTAAGGTGCCATCGTCTGGCATGGATAAGACATGAGTGAGTTTTTGGAGACCCCTTTGGCGCGAAGTCGTGGCGGCGTTCGTCCGTTGGTTTCCGTTGTTGTGCCTGCATTTAACGAAGCCGAAGTGATCGTCGACACGCTCACGATGCTGTGCGACCACATGGCCTCAATCGAACCCAGTTGCGCATTCGAAATAATCGTTGTCGATGATGGCAGTACGGATGAGACGGGAACACTCGCGGCTCAATTCGCATCCGCGCACCACAGTGTGCTCGTTATCCGCAATAGAGATAATCGAGGTCTCGGCAATGCGTTGCGCAGTGGGTTTACGATGGCGCTTGGCAAATATGTAGCCGTCATCGACTGTGACCTCAGTTATTCGCCGCAGCACATAACACGAATGTTGTGTGCAATGCAGGAGACGAACGCTCAAATCGTCATCGCATCTCCTTATGCGAAACAGGGACAGGTAACCAACGTTCCCTTCGTTCGGCGAACTCTCTCTCGCCTCGCTAATCGCTTGCTGTCCTTCACGGCTGGAAATGGATTGAGCACCGTAACAGGAATGGTTCGCCTCTACGACGGTTCGTTCCTGCAAGATCTCAACCTGTTGGCTGATGATTCATCGATCAACACTGAGATCATTTACAAAGCGAAGATCTTGGATGCGCAGATTGTTGAGATTCCTGCGCATCTTGACTGGTCCTTCGAACGAACAGGAGGACGCCGTCGTCGGTCAGCCAGTTTTCGCATGTCGCGTACTACCGTTTCCTCCGTGTTCTCCTCGTTCCTGTTTCGACCTTTCGCCTTCTTCATGCTTCCTGGCTTGATATTGCTGGCGGTGGCCGCGTATTCGTTCGGCTGGGTGGTTTGGCATGTAGCGGAGGTCTATGGAGATCCGTCGTCATTCGGCAACTCCGGCTTCACAGCAGCGATCCAGAACGCATATGGAAGGGCACCGCATACCTTTCTAATTACCGGCATTACGTTCGTTCTCGCATTGCAACTGATTGTTTTGGGAGTTATTGCGGCACAAGCCAAGCGATATTTCGAGGAGTTGTTCGACCTCAACACAACAATGTTGGCGCGGCTGAATGCAAGAGAACAAGACCGTGGCGTGGAACCGAAGCCCGACAACGTTCGCAGTTAGCATGGGGTTGCACGTCAGTTTCCCTATCAGTTGGACCGATCAGGAGCCACGATGCCGGACGGCTTCGACGCACTCGAATCACAAGACCCCGTAATCGCAGGAATCATCCAGCGCGAGGTAGAGCGCCAAAACACCACGCTGCAGTTGATCGCGTCCGAGAATTTCACATCGCCTGTGGTTCTTGCTGCACAGGGCTCAGTCCTTACCAACAAATATTCCGAGGGTTACCCCGGCAAGCGGTACTACGGCGGAAATATCTTCGTTGATGAGGCAGAGGATCTCGCTCGCGACCGCGCATGTTCGTTATTCGGCGCGGACCACGCCAATGTGCAACCCCACTCTGGAGCGAACGCCAACGTCGCCGTGTTTTTAGCTTTGCTGCAGCCAGGCGACAAGGTCATGGGCATGAGGCTCGACCAGGGTGGCCACCTGACACATGGTTCGCCCGTGAACTTCAGCGGCCGGAACTACGATTTCACCGGTTACGGCGTGGACGCAGAGACCGAGACGCTCGACTACGACGCGATACGCGATTTGGCTCGTGCCGAACCCCCCAAAGCGATCATCGCTGGCGCTACCGCGTATTCGCGGATCATTGACTTCGCTGCGTTTCGGTCCATCGCCGACGAAGTTGGCGCTTTGCTGATCGTTGACGCTGCCCATATCGCGGGCCTCATCGCCGGTGGAGCTCATCCCTCGCCGGTGCCGTTCGCTGATGTCGTCACTTTCACGACGCATAAGACACTGCGCGGACCGCGCGGCGGAACAATTCTCTGTCGCGAGGAGTACGCCGCGGCAATTGATAAGGCGGTTTTCCCGGGTCTCCAAGGTGGGCCGCTAATGCACGTTGTTGCCGCGAAAGCTGTGGCATTTGGCCTCGCGTCGATGCCCCAATTTCGCGATTATGCGGCGTCAATAGTTAGCAATGCACAAGCATTAGCGGGTGGGCTAGCAGCGGAGGGATTTCGAATTGTGTCGGGTGGTACCGATAACCACTTGATGTTGGTCGACCTGCGCCCATTCGGAGTGACAGGGAAGGTCGCGCAGGAGGCGTTAGATGTCGCGGGAATCACTTGCAACAAGAACGCGATTCCCAACGATCCAGAGAAGCCGTTTACGACGAGTGGGCTGAGACTTGGAACGGCTGCCGTCACAACGACTGGCATGGGGGACCGCGAGATGGCCGAGATCGCGCGGCTTATTGCCGTGACCTTGCGCTCCGTCGATGATGCGCACGTCGCGGCGGAAGTGAAGGAGGCGGTCAACAACCTCTGTTCGAAGTTCGTGCCGTATCCCGAACTTTCCACGGTTTAGCGGCACTTGGGCGGTTACGCGATAGTCCTTGCGGTAGCGGTGCTCGTCACGTTCGCGATGACACCTTTGGTGCGCCGTTTAGCGTTCAGGGTCGGCGCGGTGGTGCCACCGAGTCCGCGCGGCGTGCACACGGTCCCGATGCCAAACATCGGTGGAGCCGCAATGTTTGTTGGCTTCTTGTCAGCGATGGCCGTCGCTTCACAATTACCGCAATTCAATGAGATGTTCAACGGTTCCTCGGAGCCCGCTGGCGTCATGCTTGGTGCAGGGGTGATGTTCGCTGTCGGAGCCCTAGACGATTTACGTGACGTGTCACCACCGGCGAAGCTCGCTGGCATGGTGTTGGCGGGGAGCCTGCTCTCCCTATTCGGTGTGTCAATGGTGTTTTTCCGTGTTCCATTCGCTGGAGCGGAAACGATCGTTCTGTCGGCTGACGTTGCTCCTTTGGTCACGGTGATTGTCGTCGTGTTATTCGCGAACGCCATCAACTTGATCGATGGCCTCGACGGCCTCGCAGCCGGCACTGTGATCATTGCCGGCACAGCATTGTTCCTTTACTCGGATCGCCTATTCAAGGAAGGCTTCCTCGAAGGTTCGAACATCGCGCCTCTGATCGCAATCATCGCTGTAGGAATCTGCGCAGGCTTTCTTCCGTTCAACTTCAGCCCAGGTCGAATCATGATGGGCGATGAAGGGGCATTATTTCTCGGCCTGCTGTTAGCGACCACGACGATCACTATTGGGGGACGTGCCGACTATCAGTACACGGGTTCCACATACTTTTTCTTTGCTCCGTTATTCATTCCCATCGTCATTCTCGGCGTACCGATCGTCGACACGGCGTTCTCATTCGTGCGTCGTATGGCACAGCGGCGGTCCTTTGCCGTGGCAGACAAGGATCACCTTCATCACCGGCTAATGCGTCTGGGGCATGGACCACGCCGGACCGTCGTTATTTTGTGGCTCTGGACGGCGCTGCTCTCAGGCTTGGCGCTGATTCCTGCCTATACCAATGAAGGCAATGCGCTCGTGCCATTCGGAGTTATGGCGTTGGCATTGCTGTTGTATGCATTCTTCTATCCTGGTAAAAAGCAGGCGTTAGCGCTGCTCCGAGAAGAGGAGCGCGCAGACGAGCTCGCAGAGCAGGCAACGCATGCGGCACCTGACGCGGATTCAGGAGTTGTTGACCTCGACAAGAGGCGTCGTAGCGGCTAAATCCCGATGGGCTACAAGTTGCAGTTAGCGATAAGCCGCCTGTAGTTTGAGAAACGGTTCACAAGCAACGGCGTCTTACCTAGAAAGCCAGGAGGCATAGGTGCGCGGCTATGCCCTCAGGCGCAAAACACAGCGAGGTGGGAGTGATGGATTCAGCCAAGCGGCTGAGTTCGCGGCTGGCCCTGTCGTCCTTGGACTCATCGGCTGGGTCCTCGATTCGGTTTTCGGGTTTGACGCGGTCTTTTTGGTTATCTTCGCTTGCTTCGGTTTGGTCGGATCCTTCGCGACCTTCTACTTTCGATACCAGCAATCGATGGCACGCGAGAACGAAGGGAAGCCGTGGATGAGGCGAGGCCAGTGATGGCAACTTCGATGTCTCCACCGGTTGCACACGAGAGTGCAATTGCGGCCCAACTGGCCCGGCACGCTGTCTATGTCGCGCCCGCGATACTCATCGCTGCAGGTATTTACGGAGGTCCAGGAGCGGTTATATCGGCAGGCATTGGTCTTGTAATCGTTGCGATGAATTTCTTGGTGTCAGCACGCCTCATCGCATGGGCCGCTTTGAAGTCCCCAAGCGCTGTGCAGGCCGCAGTTCTAGGCGGTTTTCTGGCGCGTCTAGTAGTCCTGACTGCGCTCGTGTTCGCACTGGCTCAAGTCAACTTCATCGATGCAGTGGTGCTCGTTTTGACGATCGCCGTGACGCATCTTGGGCTTCTAATTTGGGAGACCCGTTACGTCAGTCTCACCCTTGGTGCGCCCGGCCTTAAGCCTGGCGTCATTGGGCGATCGGAAGAGGAGTAGGGCTTGCTACTCGCCGCGTTTGAATTCCCGCATATCGACGAGCTCTTCCGTTGGAAGGGCCTCTTCTTTGGAGATACGGCATACGAGATCAATAAGACGAGCCTGCTTGTCCTGATTTCGTCGGTGATGATCCTGCTGATTTTTGTAGGTGGGTCGCGTCGGATGCGACTCATCCCGACGAAGTTGCAGAGCATTCTGGAAATGACCTTCGAGTTCATTGATCACGGCATTACGCGCGATGTCGTTGGTAAGGATGCGGGTCGTTTCACGCCGTTCCTTGGATCCCTGTTCTTGTTCATTCTCTTCCTGAACTTCTGGGAAATTGTTCCCTTCATTCAGTTCCCGCCAACAGCTCGCTTTGCGATTCCGTTGTATTTGGCTCTTCAGACGTACTTCATTTACTGGTACCTTGGGTTCCGCCACAACGGGTACCGGTACTTGACTGGGCACCTCTTTCCTGCCGGAGTGCCGAAGGCTCTCTACATTCTCGTAACGCCTATTGAGTTGGTGCAGATCGTTATCGTGCGCCCGTTCTCGTTGGCTGTTCGACTCCTTGCCAACATGATGGCCGGACACATCTTGCTTACCGCTCTCGCCTTGCTTACCGCGTACGCACTTGAGAATGCTCCGATTATTGCAATCGGGCCATTCCTCTTGAACGTTGGCGTTACAGGGTTCGAACTGCTGGTGGGCTTTCTGCAGGCTTATATCTTCACTTTGCTAACAGCGGTGTACATCGCCGATTCAATTCACCCCGACCACTAGGAGACACAACTAATGCACGACATCCTTCTTGCTGTCCAGGAGGCCGGCGAGCTCAAAGACGGACTCAGTTCAATCGGTGCCGGTATTGCCTACGGCGCTGCAGCAATCGGCCCAGGCATCGGCATCGGCATCGTTGTTGGTAACGCGATCACTGCGATGGCGCGTCAGCCCGAAATGTCTGGTCCGATCCGCACCACGATGTTCCTTGGTATCGCGTTCACCGAGGCGCTCGCGTTGTTCGGATTCGTCCTCTTCTTCCTCGCAAAAGGCTAGGTGCCCGCGATGAACGTTGTATTCGCAGCGTTGCTTGTGAGCGAGAATGCCAACGATGGAGTAAAGGCGAGTAACCCCATCCTTCCTGAGACGACTGAGATCGTCTGGTCGGTCGTTGCGTTCGTCTTGGTATTCGCTGTCTTGGCATGGAAGGCATGGCCTGCAATTAGCAAGTCACTTTCCGACAGAGAAGCGAAGATTCGTGCTGACTTAGATGCTGCCGAGGGTGCACGCGTTGAAGCGGAATCGTCTCTAGAGACTTACAAGCAACAACTTGCAGATGCACGTGGGGATGCCGGTCGCATTATCGACGAGGCGCGCCAAGCGGCTGACGACGTACGACGCGAGTTGATCGCTAGGGCAGAAGCCGATGCTGCTGATCTGCGCACCCGCGCACAGGAAGACATTCGCCAGGCAACCGAAAGGGCGATGGTCGATCTTCAGGCTCGCCTTGCCGATCTGTCTATTGAATTGGCACAACGAATCGTTGAGCGCAACCTCGATCGCGACACACAGATAGCGCTCATCGAGAGTTACATAAATGAAGTAGCGAGCACACAGAAGTGATTTTCGTCATGTCGATCCGCAAGTCGATCCGCAAATGGTGGAGCGGGAATGCCTAACGCTCAAAGCGATGCATTCGCTGACTCACTATTAATGATCGCTAGCGCCGAAGGCTGTCTTGCGTACGTCGAGGACGACTTGTTTCGCTTCGCGCGCACGCTCGAAGGATCGGATGACTTGCGATTGGCACTGACGGATCCTTCCCTCCCCGTCGATCGTCGCCTGGCGGTTATCGAAGAGTTGATGGAAGGAAAGGCGGTCCAGTTGAGCACGGCTCTCGTGGGAATGATGGTCGCGGCGGGTCACTCTGCCGACCTACCCGAGATCGTGACGGCGTTCGTAGAGAAAGCCGCGGCCGAACGACAGCACGAAGTTGCTGAGGTTCGTAGTGCCCTCGCGCTCGACGAAAGTCAGATAAGTCGGCTCGCGGCTGCTCTATCGCAGGCGACCGGCAAGCGCGTAGAAGTCAGGGTGATCGTCGACCCAAGTGTGCTTGGCGGAGTCGTTAGCCGCATTGGTGACACCGTGATAGATGGAACGGTTCGCCACAGGTTGGATCAACTTAGGGAGCAACTTTAAATGTCAACGTGCGCGATTCATGGCAGAAATTTGCCCATCGACACCAACACAGGGGAGATGCTCTGATGGCAGAGCTAACGATTAGTGCCGACGAGATCGCGGCTGCACTGCGAACTCATGTAGGGAGTTTCTCGCCGAGCCTTGCTCAGGAACAGGTCGGGCGTGTGCTCGAGGTCGGCGATGGCGTTGCGCGCGTTTCGGGTTTGCCGGATACAGCAGTAAACGAACTGCTTGAGTTCGAGGGGGGAATGCTCGGGTTGGCTCTTAACCTCGACGAGGCGTCTATCGGCGCGGTTGTTCTTGGCAGGGACGATGGCGTCGAAGAAGGCCACTCCGTGAAGGCCACGGGCCGCATCCTCTCGGTTCCTGTCGGTGACGGACTTATTGGGCGTGTGGTCAACGCGCTGGGTCAGGCGATTGACGGGAAGGGCCCAATCGCTGCTGAGACAGTTCGTCGGATGGAAGTGCAAGCTCCCGGCATCATCGGCCGCAAGCCCGTACATGAACCACTGCAGACCGGCATCAAGGCTATCGACGCCATGACTCCTGTTGGTCGGGGACAGCGCGAGTTGATTATTGGTGACCGCAAGACCGGCAAGACGACGGTGGCGATCGACACGATCCTTAACCAGCGCGGCCAGGGTGTGAAGTGCATCTATGTGGCCATCGGGCAAAAGGCATCGTCGGTCGCGCAGACTGTTGCGACACTGACCAGTCGCGGCGCGATGGATTACACGGTTGTTGTGAACGCGCCAGCGGGCGACGGAGCTGTGTTCAAGTACCTGGCACCGTACGCAGGTTGCGCGATGGGTCAGCACTGGATGGACAATGGCGAAGCAGCGTTGATCGTGTACGACGACCTTTCGAAGCAGGCTGAGTCCTATCGACAACTCGCGTTGTTGCTACGTCGCCCGCCGGGCCGTGAGGCTTACCCTGGCGATGTGTTCTATCTGCACAGCCGTCTACTCGAGCGTGCGGCCAAGTTGTCGGATGAACTGGGTGCGGGATCCTTGACGGCGCTTCCGATCATTGAGACGAAGGCAGGCGACGTGTCTGCCTACATTCCGACAAACGTGATCTCAATCACCGACGGTCAGATCTATTTGCAAGACGATCTCTTCAAGTCGGGTGTGCGCCCTGCGGTAGACGTAGGTATCTCGGTGTCTCGTGTAGGTGGCGCGGCACAGGTGAAGGCTATGAAGGGCGTGTCGGGAACTCTTAAACTTGACCTTGCTCAGTTCCGTGACCTCGAGGCGTTCGCCACTTTCGGTTCCGAACTCGACGCAACGTCGAAGTCGCAGTTGGAGCGCGGATATCGCCTCGTCGAACTGCTCAAGCAGAACCTCAACTCTCCAATGCCAGTCGAAGAGCAAGTGGTTTCGATCTATTGTGGGACGAAGGGATTGCTCGACGACTTGCCCGTAGAACAGGTGAAACCATTCGAGGCCGAACTGCTCGAGTCGTTCCGCACGCGCCACGCAGATTTGCTTGGACACATCCGTGACACTGGCGAAATGCCTGATGAAGAGAAGTTCCGCCAAGCAGTCGATGATGTGAAGATGCAGTTCGTGGCGACCCACGGTGTAGATGTGGGTACGACGGAGAAGACGGGCGATAGTTCGGATGGTGGGTTGCCGGAGTTGGATCCAGAGGCCGAAGCACCAGGCGTTGCAGCGTCCGCAAAGACCCTCGACACCGAATGACCCACCCCCAGCATTCTCGGCACGTTCAAGGCCCTTATAGGGCCTCAATCGTTCCGAGAACGGAGATTTGAGATGGCCGGTGGTCAAGAACGCATTCTGAAGCGACGCATCGCGAGTGTGCAGTCGACGAAAAAGATCACGCGCGCCATGGAGCTCATTGCGGCGAGCAGAATCGTTAAGGCGCAGCAAGCTGTTCACGCTGCGGTGCCATACAGCGAATGCATCACCGAGGTGGTGCGCGACTTGGGTGCGGCTAGCGGTGCCGTCAATAGTCCACTCCTAAAGCCGCGGGACGCGATTCGGCGTGTAGCGATTGTTCTCTTCACGGCAGACCGCGGACTATGTGGTGCGTACAACTCCTCGGTCATCCGGGCTACAGAAGGCGCTCTGCGTGAGCATCGTGACCTCGGGCGTGGCGAAGCCGTCGTTGTCGTTGGTCGCAAGGCCGAGGGCTACTTTCGCTATCGAGGCTTTGACCCGGAAGCGTCTTTCACCGGCTTTACCGATCGCCCAACATACGAGGATGCTCGCAAGATTGGGCGCGAGGTAACCCGCGGTTTCCTTGCGGGGAATTACGACGCGGTCGAACTCATTTATACGAGGTTCGTTTCTGCGGGCACCCAAGAGGTTGTGCGTAGGCCGCTGGTACCGCTCGAGCAAGAGGTCATTGAGGGTGGCGATGCCAGACCCGGTACCGACACCGTAGGACCGAGCTACGAGTTCGAACCTTCCGCTGAAGCAATTCTCGATTCCCTCTTGCCCAGGTACATAGATGCACGCATTTATGCCGCACTGCTGAATGCCGCAGCTTCCGAACACGCATCTCGCCAACGGGCGATGAAGTCGGCCACCGACAATGCAGACGAACTGATCACGAACCTCACACGGGTAATGAACCGTGCACGCCAAGACTCGATCACAACAGAAATCATGGAGATTGTTAGCGGCGCAGAGGCTCTGCGCTCTGACAACTCTGAAGAAAACGCAACTGTCGACTCAACCAATGGAGCATCGTCATGACCATGACAGCGGATAACGGGACCAAGCGGAAGGAGGGACGCGTCGTCGCGATCTCTGGACCGGTAGTGGACGTCGAGTTCCCACACCACGCGCTTCCCGAAATCAACACCCTGCTAGAGATGGACATTGAACTCGAGGGAGACACGATCACTGTCGCTGCCGAGGTTGCCCAGCAGATCGGCCACGGCCGGTGCCGGGTCATCTGCATGAAGCCGACAGACGGCTTGAAGCGTGGCACGCTCGTACGCAATACGGGTCGGGGCATTACGGTTCCAGTGGGCAATGGTGTGCTCGGCCATGTGTTTAACGTGCTCGGAGAGCCGCTAGACACCAATGGCGAAGCGATCACAGAAGGCATCGATGATTATTGGGAGATTCATCGCGACCCCCCGAGCTTCGATCAACTTGAGCCGAAGGCGACGATGTTCGAAACGGGCATCAAGGTCATCGATCTGCTCGAGCCATATGTAGAGGGCGGAAAGATCGGCCTATTCGGCGGCGCCGGCGTCGGTAAGACAATCCTCATCATGGAGATGATCAACAGGGTTGCTCAGCAACACGGTGGTGTGTCTGTATTTGCGGGCGTCGGTGAACGGACCCGTGAAGGCACCGACTTGCTTATCGAGATGCAGGAGTCCGGAGTCATCGAGAAGGCAGCCTTGGTCTACGGCCAGATGGATGAGCCGCCGGGCGTTCGCTTGCGGGTCGCGTTGAGCGCGCTGACGATTGCTGAGTACTTCCGCGACGTGAAAAACCAAGACGTGCTGCTTTTCGTAGACAACATCTTCCGGTTCGTACAGGCCGGTTCAGAGGTGTCGACGTTGCTCGGGCGCATGCCATCCGCTGTGGGTTACCAGCCGACGTTGGCCGATGAGATGGGCGAGCTCCAAGAGCGCATCACTTCAACGAAGGGTCACTCGATCACATCGTTGCAGGCCGTATATGTTCCCGCCGACGACTACACCGACCCGGCACCGTTCACAACCTTCACACACCTAGACGCGACAACCGAGTTGTCTCGGCAGATTGCTGCTCTCGGTATTTACCCCGCGGTAGACCCGTTGTCATCGACGTCGAACATCCTTGCACCGGAGATTGTTGGTGACCGGCATTACACCTGCGCGCGTCGCGTGCAGGAAGTTCTGCAGAGGTATAAAGAACTACAAGACATCATCGCGATCCTTGGTCTTGACGAGTTGAGCGAAGATGACAAGATCACCGTCTCCCGTGCACGCAAGATTCAGCGATTCTTCTCCCAGCCATTCTTCGTGGGTGAAGTATTCACGGGCCTCAAGGGCATTTATTGCCCGATCGATGAAACGATCGAGAGTTTCGAGGCACTGGTGAACGGCGATCTCGATGAAGTTCCGGAACAGGCTTTCTTCAACGTCGGTGGTGTCGAGAGTGTTCTCGCGAAGCAGAAGGCTCTAGCCGAAGGCAAAGACTGATGCCGTTCGCCGTGCAGTTCGTCTCACCGGAGAAGGTTCTCTTCGAGGCGGAAGCTGAAATGGTTGTGTGCCGTACGACAGATGGCGAGATCGCATTCTTGCCGGGGCACGTTCCGTTCGTAGGTGCTCTCGGAATAGCAAAAGTCCGCGTGCTGGTAGCCGATTCAAACGAAGTCGTGGCAGCGGTACACGGTGGATTTGTGGAAGTTGCGAACGATCGGGTGACGGTGCTTTCGGATGTAGCGGAGCTCAGTGATCAGGTCGACGCGCTACGCGCCAGCAGAGCGAAGGACAGGGCGACTGACAAGTTGCGGTCAGACCCTGAGGATGCAGAGGCCATCGATGCCCTGGCGCGCGCTGAACTACGGCTCGAAGTCGCTGGCGCAACTGCTTCAGCGTCCCGCTAACGCCCATCCTGCACGCAATGCAGGTAGCGGCGTTTTCCGTGGACCCTATGTCAGTCGAATTTCACTGCGGAATAGCGCATTAGTTTCTGCCAGCGGTGTTCGGATCTAATCGTTCGAATTGTGCCCGACTTCGAACGCATGACGAGGCTCTCCGTTGTTGCACCGTCGCCTCGATAGCGGACACCTCTGAGCAAGTCGCCGTCGGAGATTCCCGTAGCTGCGAAGAAAACTTCTTCGCCCGATACCAGGTCAGTGGTTGTGAGGATGCGATTCAAGTCGTAACCCGCGTCTAGCGCGCGTGTGCGCTCGTCTTCATTTCTTGGCCACAGGCGTCCGATGATGGTTCCGCCGAGGCAGAGCATTGCGCACGCCGCAGTTACGCCTTCTGGTGTGCCACCGACGCCAAACAGGATGTCGGTTCCTGAGTCTGGCCACGCCACAGAGATCGCTCCTGCGATATCGCCGTCGGGAATGAGCCTGATGCGCGCGCCGGCTTCTCGGCACTCTCGGATAATTTCAGCATGGCGGGGACGGTCGAGGATGACCGCAGTCACGTCACGAACTTTTTCGCCCTTCGCTTTCGCTACGGCTTCCAAGTTGGCGAGAACTGGGGCATCTAAATCGATTACATCCGCCGCTTCGGGACCGACTGCGATCTTGTCCATGTACACACATGGACCTGGGTCAAACATCGTGCCGCGTTCTGCCACGGCGATTACCGCAATCGCATTGTTGCGGCCGAGCGATGTGAGAGTTGTGCCGTCGATGGGGTCGACAGCAATATCGACTGCCGGTCCACCAGCGCCGATCTCTTCGCCGTTGAAGAGCATTGGTGCATCGTCCTTTTCGCCCTCTCCGATCACGACGATGCCATCCATTGGAACGGTATTGAGAACGAGGCGCATTGCATCGACGGCGGCGCCATCTGCGGCGTTCTTATCGCCTCTGCCGAACCAGCGGCCTCCTGCAAGGGCTGCAGCTTCTGTGGCGCGGGCGAGATCCATCGCGAGGTTACGGTCGGGGGGTTGAGGTGTTGTGTCCATCGGAGGAATCTAGTGCCAGTTGGGCATATGGTGAAAACGAGCCCGGTCAACCCCGCAGCGCGGGAATTACGTGCTCGCCGAGAAGTTCGATTGAACGCATAACCGAGGTGTGCGGAATCTTGTAGGGGTTGAGCAGGCACAACAGAAGATCGCAATCCGCGGCGTCGTATCGCGAAGCGATTTCAAGGCAACGCTTTGGATCGCCGACCACGCACGCACCGGAGTCGACGAGATATTCGAATGTGAGGAGATTCAGGTCTAGGTCTTTGAGCATTTCCGCGTAGTCGTATGTGCCGAGCGGCTTTCCTTCGCGCCATTCTGCAACCGTTCCGATGTGCCAAAGCGCGGTCCGTACGTACCACTCAAAAGATTCACGCGCTTCTTCGAATGCCTTGTCGGTGGTTTCTGCGCAATGCACCATTGTGAAGGTTGCAGCCCTCGTGTTTGCGACTTTTCCGATCGGCTTCATCCGCGTTTGCGCGTCGCGGTATACGCCGATGCGTTCGGCGAGTTCTTCGGGTGGCACGCCAATTGTGAACGAGAGCAAGCCGAGACCTAGTTCGCCAGCGATCACGTGGCTGGGGGGGCTGCTTGTTGCCACCCACAGGGGAGGGTGCGGTTGTTGGATTGGCTTGGGGTGCACGTTGCGTTTCGGAACCTGCCACGTCGGTCCATCCCACTCGAACTCGTCGTCCGTCCATGCTTTAACAACCATTCGGAGACCCTCTTCCCACTGGTCGCGGGTTAGGTCGGGATCTGCGCCGAAACCTTCGAGCTCGGCGCGCGTCGAAGATCTACCAGTGCCGAACTCGAGTCTTCCGTTTGAAATGATGTCGACGACCGCTGCGGCTTCGGCTGCCCTGACGGGGTGGTTGTACGGCTTTGGAAGCAGGCGCACGCCATGTCCAATTCGTAAAGTCGTGGTCTTGGCGGCGATCGCTCCATAGAGCGCGTCAGGTGCCGAGCAATGCGAGTATTCGTCGAGAAAGTGGTGTTCGACAGTCCAGAAAGACTGGAAACCGGCTTGTTCTCCAAGCACCGCTTGCTCGATGGTGTTGTGGTAGGCATCGAACTCGCTAGACGGGCCCCACGGTTTCGGAACCGGGATCTCGTAGAACAATGCGAAATCCATACTCACAGTTGGCTCCTTCGAGTTGACGTTACCTAGGTTCTTCGGGAAATGTAACGCGTTCTATGCGGTGGCCTAAGGCCTGCGATACCAGGGGGGACAACGATGGGACGGTTGAACAATTTGGTAGCGATCGTGACCGGAGCTGCGTCGGGGATAGGCGCTGCCACGGCCGCCCGGTTTAACGCCGAAGGTGCAACGGTTGTGGAATGGGACGCGACACCGTATGCAGGAGGTGTTGCGGTTGATGTTCGCGACGAGGCGGCCGTTCAGGGCAGTGTTGCCGATGTCGTTCGTGCTCATGGGCGAGTCGATGTGCTCGTGAATGCTGCTGGCGTTGCAGGCGGTGGACCGGTGCATTTGATGGGAGCAGAGGAGTGGGATCGTGTGATCGGTGTGAACCTCACGGGTACCTTCGTAACAAATAAATATGTAATCGCGGCCATGCTCGACCAAGAGCTAGCGGCGAATAGTCAACGTGGTTCGATCATCAACATCGCGAGCATCGAAGGGATTGAAGGCACAGAAGGCGGAAGTGCTTACAACGCGTCGAAGGGTGGGGTGGTACTGCTTACCAAGAACCTTGCGATGGACTACGGAAGGCGCGGTATCCGGGCGAATGCGATCTGTCCAGGGTTCATCGACACGCCGATGATGTCGGCGGTATTCGACATGGACGGCATGGAAGACATTCGCAAGTCGTTCGTCAATGCCCACGCTCTGGGGCGCTGCGGCACGCCTGCCGAAATAGCGTCAGCCGCGTTGTTTCTTGCCTCCGAAGATGCATCGTTTGTTACCGGAAGTGCTCTCGTTGTCGATGGCGGATACACAGCAGGCCATGGACACGGCATTGCCGAGTTGATGGGCCTTGGCTGAGAAGTCCTTCGCCCGTTAGCGAGAACTATCCGCGTGGGAGACTGTGAATTCATGACTAGCGAGCCAGACTTCTCCACCTATTCCGGAACCGAGGTAGATCCGGTTTACGGTCCCGCTACCGAGGAACGACCAGGCGACTGGCCTTACACGCGCGGCGTGTATCCAGAGATGTACCGGTCGCGTTTGTGGACGATGCGGATGTTCGCTGGGTTCGGTACGGCGCTTGACACCAATCGCCGTTTCAAAGAGTTGTTGGCCGCCGGTAGTGATGGTCTCTCATCGGCATTCGACTTGCCAACATTGATGGGGCGCGACTCGGATGATCCGCTCGCCGTCGGTGAGGTCGGAAAGTGCGGCGTGGCCGTCGATACCGTTCGCGATGTAGAGGATCTTTATCGCGACATCGATCTCAGCTCGGTGACGACATCGATGACGATCAACTCGCCAGCCCCTGTACTGCTTGCGATGCTCGTGACCGCGGCTGAGCGCACGGGCGTGCAGCGCTCGGAGCTAGGCGGGACATTGCAGAACGACATCCTTAAGGAATACCAAGCCCAAAAAGAATACGTGTTTCCGCCGCGTCCCAGCATGCGTCTAGTGAGTGATGTGATCCGTTTTTGCGCTGCTGAGATGCCGCGATGGCATCCGGTGTCGATCTCGGGCTATCACATTCGCGAAGCCGGATCTACGGCTGCTCAAGAGCTTGCATTTACACTCGGCAATGGTTTCGCGTACGTCGAGGCCGCGCTTGATGCAGGTTTATCCATAGATGAGTTCGCACCGCGCCTGTCGTTCTTTTTCAATGCCCACATCGACTTCTTCGAAGAAATTGCAAAGTACCGTGCAGCCCGTCGGATTTGGGCGCTGCGCATGCGTGATCACTACGGTGCGAAGAACGACCGTTCAATGCAAATGCGTTTCCACACGCAGACCGCGGGGGTTTCACTAACTGCGCAACAGCCCGAGTTGAACATGGTACGCACCGCGATCGAAGCGCTTGCGGGCGTGCTCGGGGGTACTCAGAGCTTGCACACCAACTCGTTCGATGAGGCCTTGGCGTTACCAACCGACAAGGCGGCGCGCTTGGCGCTGCGAACCCAACAGGTGATTGCTCACGAAACCCGCGTTACCAATGTGGCCGATCCGCTGGGAGGTTCCTGGTACGTAGAAGCGCTCACAGATGAGATGGAACGGCAGGCGAACGAGATTTTCGAAGTGGTAGCGGCGTTTGGTTCCGGTTCGATGCTCGAAGGGACGCTCGTCGGAGTTGAACAAGGTTGGTTCCAGGGCGAAATTGCGCAAGCGGCCTACGACATGGAGCGCAAACTCAACGACGGCCGAAGGGTAATGGTTGGGGCAACGGCCTTTTTCGAAGGCAACGATGACGAGCCACCAGAGATTCTTCAGATCAGCAAGGAGTCGGAGGAGATACAACTCAAACGACTCGCTGAAGTTAAAGCCGAACGCGATTCGGAGACTGTTACCCGTTGTCTTGAGCGACTACGCACGGATGCTTCGGACGCGTCGGTGAACTTGATGCCTGCGATCCTGGAAGCAGTGCGTGCGGATGTAACCGTTGGAGAAACGATGAATGCTCTAGCCGACACGTTTGGGCGCTACCGCGAAGTTCCGGTTCTCTGAGTATGGCGATTGATCCACTCACGCTTGAAGTGGCGCGAGCTGCGAAGGGATTTATGCCAGACGACGAAGGGTTTGCCCTGCACGAAGTCGGACTGAGTGCGGGCAATGTCGGGCCGCTCCTTGAGATCGGTTCGTACTGTGGCAAGTCGGCGGTTTATCTGGGCACTGCGGCGAGGGAGTGCGGGACTGTTCTGTTTTCTGTCGATCACCACCATGGTTCTGAGGAGAATCAGTCGGGTTGGGAACACCACGATGCCGAGTTGGTTGATGCGCGCACCGGACGGATGGACACGCTTCCCTTCTTTCGTAAGACGATCGAAGATGCTGGCCTTGAAGGCGCTGTTGTCGGAGTGCTTGGTAACTCAGCCACGGTCGGTGCGCATTGGTCCACGCCTCTTGGACTGCTATTCATCGACGGGGGTCACGCCGAAGACGTTGCAATGACGGACTACAAGATCTGGGCTGGCTTTGTGGCGTCAGGTGGAATGTTGGCGATTCATGACGTGTTCAAGGATGCCGCAGATGGAGGTCAGGGACCATTCTGGGTATGGCAGAGGGCCATCGAAGACGGGTTTATGCCGGTCGGCGATAAGGGAAGCCTCCGCACGCTAAGGAGATGAGTTGCGCAGCGAGGCACTCGACACGGCTACCAGATGTTTCGACACGCGAATTGAGCACCCTGGTGCTCAGATTCAGCGCTGAAACGGGGCACCCTGGTGCTCAGATTCAGCGCTGAAACAGGTCGTGGGTTAGTCGACAGCCGGTCTAACCGACCGTGCTTCGTTCTCGATCTCGACCCCCGCTGCAATCAACTCATCGGGGCTCAGACCAACCGGCAATCCCTCGCCGCGGAACAAGCCTGCCACTGGCCCGTCGTTGCCCAGCGCATACGCCGCTAACACCACCGCAGCCGAGTTCCATGTTGGTTGATCCTCGGTGAAGTACGCGCCCATCTCGTTGAATGCGTCACCGTCGAAGTTCATCCCGCACCAGTAACTTCCGTCCTCATGTCTGAGGAACTGCACCCACGACAGGAGTTCGCGGGCTTGGTCGGTTTCACCGATCGCGTCCAGCGCCATTACCAGTTCACACGTCTCAGCTGCAGTCACCCACGGTTGGTCAGAGACGCAGCGCACGCCGCGCCCTTTGACGACAAACGTTTCCCAACGTGACGCAATTCTCGCTTGTGCGCTCGGTCCTCTTAACGCTCCACCAAGGACCGGGTAGTACCAATCCATCGCCCACCGATCTTTGTCCAAGAACCGTTCCGGACGATGTGCGATTGCGATCGCTAACGCGCCTACAGATAGTTCCCAGTCTGGCCGTTCATGACCAAGCCGTTCCGCTATTGCGATCGCGCACCGGATTGAGTGGTGAATGCTCGATGAGCCGGTCAACAGTGCCCCGTCGTCTGGGTCGTCGGCTCGCCATGCCAGTTCGCCGGTACTTGTCTGGTGATCTAGTGCAAAGTCAATCGTGCGCTCGACGCTGTTCCAGAATTCACTCAGAAACGCGCTGTCGCCGGACGCTAGGTAGTGGTGCCACACGCCAGTCGCGATGTAGCACGCGACATTGGTATCGAGGGTGGCGTCCTTCACTTCGTTGCCGATGTAATACGCGTGCCACGACCCATCAGGATTTTGAATATCCCGTAACCACTCGTACGCGCGGCGCGCTTCGTCATGACGGCCGCCGACGTCCAAAGCCATCGCTGCTTCGACGAGGTTCCACGGGTCGGTATGACCGCCTGGAATCCATGGGATGTTTCCATTAGGCATTTGGATCGCAGCGATCGCATCAACCGTTTCGAGAATTTGGTCGCTGGACAGGATGTCGTCGACACCGAGAGGCGCGGCATTCATGCTCACGGCGTCACCTTCTGCGTGTAGATCACCAAGCTCTTACCGAGCACAGGATTGAGCAGACGATCGACCGAGGCGAGCCATCGCGGATTTTTCATGATCTGCCAAGAAAGGAAATCATGGTATTTGCGAGCAATTGGCTTATCTGGCTCGTTGACCCCACCAGCACAACGGATCCACCAGTATGGCGAGTGCAGGGCATGCGCGTGATGGGACCCCCGCAACCAGAGCCCAGAATTCTCAAGTTCTTGCTCGAGTTCATGTTGACGGAAGATGCGAACATGCCCACCGAGGCTGTTGTGATAATCGGGGTCAAGTGCCCAGCACACGCGCTCTGGCCATCTAGTTGGAACCGTTACGGCCATCCTGCCCCCAGGCCGCAGTACTCGGACTAGTTCTTTGATCGCGCCCCGGAAGTCCCAGATGTGTTCAAGGACCTCGGAACAAACGACAGCATCGAAACTCCCATCGGCAAACGGAAGTTTCAGCGCATCGCCATTGATTGTCCCGAAGGAAAGATCGGGTTCGAGTTCTCCTGCTTGATCCATGGCGGCGACAGTGGCCCGTACGTCTTTGAGCTCACCCTCTGAATAATCGAGTGCCACTACGCGCGCGCCGCGCTTCATCGCTGCGAATGCATGACGCCCGCCGCCGCAACCCATGTCAAGGATGCAGTCGCCGTGCGTAAGTTCGAGACGATCGAAATCGCAGGTGAGCATTAGCGATTCACCACTACATGTGTGTCGAGTAGCTCGTACCAGTTGTCGATCATTTCCAGTGCGGTGCGCCGCCAGGTGAAGCGGTTGAGCACCCTGGCGCGACCTGCGGAACCAAGGCGCGTACGTAGTTCTGTATCTTCTAGCATTGTGCGGATTGCACCAGCGAGAGCGTCGGCATCGTTGGGCGGCACTGTGAGTGCTGCCTCACCGGATGGCCCTGTGACCTCAGGAAGGGCACCTCCCGTTGTCGTCACCAGCGGTGCCGCACAACTCATGGCTTCGATTGCTGGCAACGAGAAGCCTTCGTACAGGGATGGCACGACAGCAAGTTCACATTCGGCGTACAACTCGACAATGCGCTCCGTTGTGACTCCAGAAACGAACGTGACGTGCGGCGTCAGCCCTAAGCGGTCTAGGAGCGCCGGCACCGTTGAACCCTCTTTGGGTTTTCCGATCACGACCAGGTGAACCTCGTCGCGCTCAGTTCGAACCTTGGCGACGGCCTCGAGGAGAGGCACAAGTCCCTTGAGGGGTTGATCCGAGGATGTTGTTACGAGCAAACGTCCAGACACACGCTCAACGTTGGCGAGTGGTTTGAAGACGTCCTGGTCTACTCCGACCGGCACGATGTGCATTCGGTCTTCGGGAACGCCCATCTGCGAAATAATGTCGCGCCGCGAGTTTTCGCTAACCGTGATAATGCGAGGCACAGATCTCGCGACCTTCATTTGCATGTTTAAGAACGCGTACCAACGGCGAAGGTTGAAACGTCTCCATGCACTGCTTGCGTGAGCGAGTTCAAGATCGCGATCGACTGTGATCGGGTGATGCAGGGTTGCGCAGAGCGGGAACCCGTCGGCCATCATCCCGAGTAAGCCAGTGCCGAGGCTTTGGTTATCGTGGACAAGATCGAAGTCGGGGCGTCTAGTGCGCAACACGCGCCGTGCCCGTTCGCTGAATGCCCAAGGCTCTGGAAAGACTCCAGCGCACATGAGTCCGAACTCGCGTACGTCTACCGAATCGCGAAACTCCCAGGGCCATGGCACTCTGAACGGGTTGCCGGTTGGGTATAGGTCGAGGCTTGGAACCTTGACCAGCCCTTGCGGATCATCGAGTTCCGGCCAGGGTTGACCCGAAAGCACTTCAACGTGATGCCCAAGTTCAATTGCTTCGCGGACGATGTAACGGGTGTAGACGCCTTGCCCGCCACAATGTGGATTCCCCCTGTAGAGGAGCCAAGCGATGCGCAATTCTGATGGGAGGCGCGGTGATAAACGAGGAGAAGTAACCATGGGGGTAGCAATCTTAGATCAGGAGGGCCATTTTCTTCCGGGCGAAGATTAGGGTCGCAGGGAATGGGTTTTTTATCTGAAATATCGATGTGAGCCCCGTCCCGGAGACCCAGATCAACTCCGAATACGCCTTCCAGGGTCCGAGCCGAGGTGTGGACCGAGCGGTACTTCTTGCCCATGGGGCCGGTGCAGATATGCATGCGGCAGCGCTTACGGCGGTAGCGGACGCGTTGGCCGATAATGGTGTTCCCTCACTTCGGTTCCAGTACCCATACCGAAGCCAGGGGAAGCGGCCACCGGATCGGCCTGCAGTCTTGTTGGCATCGACGCGCGAGGCAGCCGCAGAACTAGCTCGCCGATCCAAACTCCCTCCAGATCGCGTGGTCCTAGGTGGCCGATCCATGGGAGGCCGGTACTGCTCGATGATCGCCAGCGATGTCGTTGATCCGGTTCCGTGCATGGGTCTTTTACTGCTCGGCTATCCGCTGCATCCTGCTGGCAAGCCAGAGCGGGAACGATCGGAACACTTTCCACGGCTGACAATGCCCGTGCACTTTGTGAGTGGAACACGCGACACTCTCGCTCCAAAGACGGCACTCACAAAGGCTTCACGCAAAATCAAGGGCACGGTTACCTGGTGTTGGATCGAAACGGCCGACCATGGCTTCAAGCCTTTGGTGTCTAGTGGCCACAGCATCGACGATGTCCTCCGTGAGGTTGCAGATGCATCGTCCGAGTGGGTTAGCCGTCTCACCCTGTGAGTACCCTCAAATGCTTGGAGACGACGACCATACCCGTGGAAACGCCCGTCGAAGCGCCGTCGCGGCCCGTCACCGACGACGGCGATCACGATCGTTTTGCCCACTACGCCCGACGCGACGATGTAGCGCGTGCGTATGTCACAGGAGAGGCGATAGTCGCGCTTTGTGGCAAGAAATGGGTGCCAACTCGTGATCCAGAGGCGTATCCAATTTGTGTGACGTGCAAAGAACGTCGCGCCGCAGGATGGTCGATATGACGGCGCTAACCTCAGCCAGATGAATACGTTGCGACTTGAAGTAGATGGTCACGTAGGTCGGTTAGTGCTCGACCGCCCAGACAAGTTGAACAGTTTCACAGTCGAGATGTGGCATGAGTTGCGCTCGCTTGGCCAGGAACTTCTCGCCGACCCAGGAGACATTCGCGCGCTCATCGTCACAGGGGAAGGCCGAGCGTTCTCAAGCGGAATTGATACGACGGTATTTTCGGATGGAAATGTCCAACTCGGTGTTGATGATGTTGGCGCTCGGCATGCTGACCCCGTGGTCGATGGGATCATGAGGACGCAAGAGGCATATTCGTGGCTCGAAGAAGTTCCATTCGCGACGATCGCTGCCGTGCGCGGTTATGCACTCGGTGCTGGGCTGCAGATCGCGTTGGCGTGCGACATGCGAATTTTTGCACGCGGTACAAGCGTCGGATTGCTCGAAATGAAGTACGGCATTCTTCCTGACTTGGGTGGGACTCAGCGCCTTCCAAGGTTGGTGGGCCCCGGTAAGGCCAAAGAGTTGATCTTCACCTCCGCTCGGATCGAGGCAGAGGAAGCCCACCGCATCGGCCTTTGTGAACAATTGGTATCTGACGAAGAACTTGAACAAGCCGCAAACACGCTGGCTCAGCGCATCGCGGATCAACCACCGTTGGCGGTGCGGTACGCGAAACGCGCAATCAACGCGAGTTTCGATGTGGCGATCGAAGACGGATTGCGAATCGAAGCTGAAGGACAAGCAGTCTGCCTCCCTTCAGATGACATGAAGGAAGCCATCGCTGCCTTCATCGAACAGAGACCGCCCGTTTACCAAAATCGCTAGTGGACTCGACGGTAACCTTGCGACCATGAACTCCGTAGCGGTGAGGCCAGGTGAACCGCTCCACGGGACAATCAAGGTTTCAGGCGCGACGAAGAACTCTGGTCTGAAGCAATTGGCGGCCGCACTGCTTGCTCCCGGAGTGACGCGCGTGCGCAACCTTCCGAAAGTTCAAGACCTAGAGGTGATGATCGCCGTTCTAGAGGCAATTGGGGCCAAGGTTGAATGGACCGCTCCTGACGAACTTCGCCTGGACACCTCGGGGACTCTCGAGCCAGAAGCGCCGTATGAACTGGTGACCCAGATGAGGGCATCGATCAATGTTCTGGGACCGTTGCTCGCTCGTTGCGGTGAAGCCCGCGTCGCTCTGCCGGGCGGAGACAACATCGGAAACCGCAAGCTCGATATGCATTTCAATGGACTCAACGCCATGGGGGCAGAACTCGAGGTCTCACATGGTTTTGTAAATGCACGGTGCAACGCATTGAATGGCGCGCGAATTGTCTTGGAGTTCCCGAGTGTCGGAGCTACCGAGAATCTTCTAACCGCCGCAGTTCTTGCAAAAGGTGAGACAGTCATTGAGAACGCGGCGCGTGAGCCCGAGATTACCGACCTCGCAGCGTTCCTGAACCGCATGGGCGCGCACGTTCTCGGTGCAGGGACGAGCACGATCACGGTCGAAGGCGTCGACGAGCTCTCCTCTACCGATACCGAGATAATGGGAGATCGCATCGAGGCTGGCACGCTTCTCTTCGCGTGCGGGATCGCTGGCGGTGAAATCCTGCTAGAAGGTGTGCAGTTTGAGAATCTCGAAATTGTTGCGATGAAACTCGGCGAGATGGGAATGCGAGTCTCCAAAGCCCCTGAAGGGATTTGGGCCGCTGCTCCCGAACGTCTGCGCGCTGTCGATATACAAACTTTGCCTTATCCGGGTTTCGCGACCGACTTCATGCCAATGGCGGTAGCCCTACTAGCAACCTGCAGCGGGACGGCGATCGTTACCGAGAACGTATTTGACAACAGGTTCTCCTTCGTAGATGAGTTGTTGCGCATGGGTGCAGACATCACAACCGATTCGCGTCACTCGGTAGTTCGTGGCCAGGAGGGTCTCTCGGCTGCACCTGTTCGGGCATTGGATGTGCGGGCTGGCGCCGCCCTATTGCTTGCTGGATTGCGAGCGGATGGAGAAACAATCGTCCACGATTGGCACCATGTCGATCGTGGATATCCTGACCTTCCTGGAGCCCTTGCGACACTCGGTGCGAACATCAATCGCTGCTAGAACGCTTCTCCTGCCTAGGAAGCATGCAGCGGTGCGGTAACTTTGTGCTTGTTCAACTAGCGCGCTAGAGAGGTGAGCTCAATGTCCAACGACACGATGGAGGCGGGCGTTCTCGAGGCGATCGACGCGATCCGGCCAGCGCTGCAGGCCGATGGCGGCGACATCGTCTTCAAGGAAATTGATGAGGCCGGCGTAGTGCACGTCGAACTCGTAGGTGCGTGTGGCACTTGCCCAGTGTCGACCATGACGTTGAAGGCCGGCGTAGAGCGAATCATTATGGATCGTGTGCCGGGAATCACAGAGGTTGTAGCGGACTGATCGCAACTCGCGTGCCTCTCGATCCCGATTCTCTCGTCGCGCGCGCGGTTCAAGGCGATCGCGGCGCGATCGCCAAACTTATTTCAATTGTTGAAGACGGCGGCGCGCTCGCGATGGTTGCCGGTGCGGCGCTTCACCCTCACACTGGCAATGCTTATACGGTCGGCCTGACTGGCGCGCCGGGTGCAGGCAAGTCCAGTTTGACGGACGGGTTGGTAGGTCGCGTCCGGCGAGATGGCATAGAGGTTGGCGTTCTAGCAATCGACCCAACGAGCCCGTTTACAGGCGGTGCAATCTTGGGCGATCGCGTTCGCATGCAAGACCACGCGACTGACCCGGGCGTTTACATCCGTTCTATGGCGACGCGCGGCCATCTTGGAGGCCTCGCTCTTGCGACCCCCCAAGCAATACGCGTGCTGGACGCAGCGGGAAAGCCGTGGGTGTTTGTGGAAACTGTCGGCGTAGGCCAGGTGGAGGTAGAGATAGCTGGCGCGGCCGATACGACAATCGTTGTTGTTAATCCAGGATGGGGCGACGGAGTGCAGGCGAATAAAGCGGGGTTACTAGAGATCGCAGATCTTTTTGTTGTGAACAAGGCAGACCGCGATGGCGTGGCGGAAACCATACGAGACCTCGAGATGATGCTTGACCTGTCCGCCGCTTCGGACTGGCGCCCTCCAATTTTGACCACTGTCGCGACCAGCGCGACCGGCATCGACGAGCTTTGGAGCGCAATCGGGGATCACCGCGCCTTCCAGGAGCACGACGATTTTCTTGTTAAGCGACGTGAAGCCAAAACCCGTTTAGAAGTTGAAGCGATAGTGCTGGCGCGCCTCGAGGCAGACGTGAGAACGGCGTGTCACGGACCACACTTCGACGATCTCGTCGCCAAGGTCAACGGGCGCCTGTTGGATCCTTACGCTGCTGCAGAAGAGATACTCCGCTCTCGCTAACGTGCACCCATGCCCGATAGTCAAGTCCTCTCCGAGATAGCGGCAGACGGTGTCGCCACCCTGCGCCTAAACCGCCCGCCAATGAATGCTCTGTCTCGCTCATTGTTGACTGAACTTGGAGACACGGCCAACGCCCTCGCGTCCGACGCTTCCGTGAAAGTTGTCGTTGTCTGTGGTGGCGAGAAAGTGTTTGCCGCGGGCGCGGATATCAGCGAGTTCACAGATCAAAGCGCGGCCATTGAGATTGGCGCGACGTTCAGATACGCGTTCGATGCGGTAGCCGCGATACCGCGACCGGTGATAGCGGCCATCAATGGTTTCGCGCTTGGTGGCGGTCTCGAACTGGCCTGCGCGTGTGACCTGCGGATTGCGGGCGATCGAGCGAAACTCGGCCAGCCAGAGATCCTTCTCGGCATTATTCCAGGAGCGGGTGGCACTCAGCGTCTAGCGCGCCTCGTAGGGCCGTCGCGAGCCAAGGACCTCATTTGGAGCGGCCGTCAGATCAAAGCGGAAGAAGCACTCGCGATCGGTCTAGTTGATCGCGTGGTATCTGCGTCTGACTTAGAGATGGAAGCATTCAGTTGGGCTAAGGAACTCAGCGCTGGTGCAGTGGTCGCGATGGGGCTGGCAAAAGGTGCAGTCGATGGGGGACTAGACGGATCCCTCGCTATTGGTTTAGATCTTGAGGCGCAAGCGTTCGGTGAGGTGTTCGCAAGCGATGATGCAAGAGCTGGGGTCAAAAGTTTCCTAGAGCACGGACCAGGCAAGGCAACGTTTCAAGGCCAGTAACTCGCGCCCCCAACAACAGCGCGCACCGCCCCTTGCAATAGCGCCACGGAGTTAGGTGAGGCCATCTTCGATCTGCGTACGAAGCTTGGTGAGGTTGTTGCGCCAAATCTTCACGAGCACGCCGCGGCCGACGCGTTCCCCTAATCGCCCGCCAAACCACCATGGGAATGTGAGATTCTCGCGCCAGCAGAACTCTGTACTTCTTTGTCCTGCTTCTTGGAGCGTGAAGTGTCCTGAGCCTGCAACCAATCCGCGGTGCTCGATACCGATGGCGCTCCCCGGTTCCCATTCAGTGACGCGCATTTTGTCAATCGTGCGCCATGGTCCTATGCGGGTAAGGCACTCAAACTCGGTGCCAACCCCTGATCGTTGCTCTGAAAGGAACGTGATCGAAACAGCCTCGGCCATCCAAGTGATGTGCGACTCGATATCTTCAATCGCTTTCCAAACCTGATGTTTATCCGCCGCGATTGTGGTACTTACAACTATCTCGACGGTCATGTTCGCCCGCTGCGCAGGATCGTTGCAGCATCTTCTGGAGTAACGACATTGACGAACATTCCGGTACCGAACTCGAACCCCGCATGGTGGCCAAGACGGGGAATTAACTCGGCATGCCAATGCATATAGTTGGGCACACTAGTTGGCCATGCCGTGTGCAAGACGACGTTGTAGGCGGGGCCGCCCAGTAGGTCGGATAGACGGGCGAGAGAGTCGCGAATACTCAGTGCCACGGCTCCGATCTCTTCGTCGGTAGCGTCCGAAAACTGAGAACGCGCGGTTAGATGGGCAACCCTTAGACCGAAGGAATTTGGCGATGCTGGTGGAGACCATGCGGGAGCATCGCCATCGATCACGACTAGGCCGTTATCTCGCGCCACGACGAGTTCTTGCGCGATCAAATCAATTGTGTCGAAACGAGCCGCCATGTCAATGACCGCCTCTGGGACTACGTCGAGTGCAACCACCTGCGCGTGAGGGTGAGCGATTGAGGCACCCGCTATCCGACCATGATTTATAAACGCGAAAGCGAACGCTCGACCGGCGCTCAGGTGATACTTCACACGGTCGCGCATCATTAGAAAGGCATCTATTGCCTTGGCGTCGTCGAGTCTCCCGAAGTCGGCGAGGTGGTCAGTTGATAGGACGACGACCTCATGTGCACCGGTGGCACCGGAAGCAGCAGTGCTGCTTGGTTCGACGATTGGATACAGGTTCGGCACTGTGCGGACGCGCCATCCGGGCGCATCCGGTGATCCTTGGCCGGTTCTGGCGACCTCGGGGGGCGTCATCCCCTCATTGTTCGCGCAGAAAGGACAGTCCATTGGTTCTGCGATTGCCACCGCCGATGCAGCTGTGTGCGGGCGCGAAGCGCGCTCGGTAGCGACGATCACCGAGCGGCCACTAATCGCATCGTGTCGGATCTCGGGCATCGCGTGACGTTAGCCATCGCAGCGGCGCATACCCTATTGACATGCGGATGCGGCTGGTGGTCATAGGTGGTGGTCCGGCGGGCAATGTGGCGGCGACCGTGGCATCCACCCTCGGTGCCGAAGTCGTAGTTATCGAGCGAGACATCGTGGGGGGCGCCTCGCATCTCCTCGATTGCATACCATCGAAGGCGCTTATAGCAACTGGCGGTGAACTCTCGGAATTGGGGCGAGCTCGCATCATGGGGCTTGATGCCACGGGCCGCCTCGATATCGCGGCGCTTCGTAGTCGCGTTGCGGCTATCGAAGAGCGCCTTCACCGATCAGTCGTAGAACAACTTGAATCACAAGGTGTTCGTCTGCTTCGAGGCACTGGAACACTCACTGGACCCCACGAAGTCGCAGTACAAACCGACGAAGGCATCGAGTCGTTCGAAGCCGATACGATCGTGCTCGCCACCGGATCAAGGTCGCGCATCCCGACGTGGGCAGAGATTGATCACGATCGCGTTCTGACAACTCGCGACGCCTATCCGCCACCTGAAATACCTGAACACCTTTGTGTCATCGGTTCAGGGGTAACCGGCGTCGAGTTCGCTCACATGTTCAACTCGCTTGGTTCTGAGGTGACCCTTGTTGTTTCAAGGCAACAGGTTCTTCCCCGCAAGGATCCAGAAGTAGCGGCGGTACTCGAAGAGGAGTTCCTGCGACGAGGCATACATCTACTCAAAGGTGCGCGCGCGGAGGGCATCTCTCGAACCGATTCCGGAGTAACGGTCGCTTGTGAAGATGGCAGAAGCGTCGATGCAACCCACGCGCTCTTGTGCATTGGGCTCGTTCCCAACTCAGAAGGACTCGGGCTATCCGAAGCCGGTGTGACGGCCGTTGAAGACGGCACTATCCCAATAAACCGCCACTGCCAGTCAAACGTTGATCACATTTATGTTGCAGGCGATCTATCCGGCAAGCTTCCGCTCTCGTCTGTGGCTGCTATGCAGGGTCGCAAGATCGCGGAGCACTTGATGGGTCTGTACACGCTGCAACACCGACATATCGATTACGACAAAGCTGCCTCCGCAATCTTCACGGATCCTGAGATTGCCGACGTTGGTTTGGCCGAAGCCGAAGCGTTCGCTGACGGCCGCAAGATTCGGGTTACGAAGGTGCCTTTCGCAACAAATGCAGCAGCGCTGATTCAGGGCGACCCTCGAGGCTTCGTAAAGTTGATCTCCGACCCAACTACCGGAGTTGTCCTCGGCGGATCAATTGTTGGACGTCATGCGGCCGAATTGATCGGAGTGATTGCAGTAGCAGTAACGAATGGTTTGACGACGTCGGACATTGTGGATTCATTGCTGGTTCATCCCTCGATGTCCGAGTCTTTAACCGATGCGGCCTCGTAGTTTCGCGGAGATAGTTACTCGATGACTACGAGCGTGTCACCCGCGGTAACGGTCTCGCCTTCGCTCACGCGGATCTCCTTGACGGTTCCGCCGTGCTCCGCGTTAACGTGATTCTCCATTTTCATTGCTTCAAGCACGAGCAGGGCCTGGCCGGAATCGACTTTGTCCCCTGCTTTCACGAGCAACCGCACGATGGTCCCCTGCATGGGAGCGCTTATCGTGCCATTGGAGTTCCCGACCGCCGACGTAGCGGCACGCGGCCTGGGGTTTTTTTTCGGCGTCCCACTTGACCCGTTAGCCACTACCTCTGGCATCCAGATCTTCACTTCGAACCTACGCCCATCGACTTCTACAGGCAAGACTTGTGGCGCTAGATCTTCGGTGCCAACGGGGGCAACGGCATTCGAAATGCTTTCGAGCGCGCTCATGTCCACGTGCTCTTCAAGCCAACGTGTGGAATGTTTCCCTGCGGCGAAGTCGGGGTGAGCGAGGATCAATTCATGCGCAGGTTTTGTCGTATGAATTCCGTCGATAGTCAGTTCCTTCAACGCACGCAGCATGCGGTGTCGCGCTGAGTCGCGGTCGGGAGCCCAGACAACGAGTTTGCCTACGAGGTTGTCGTAGTACTGCGACACCGCGTCGCCCTCTTCGTATCCGGCGTCCCATCGCACTCCAGGGCCTGCTGGCACCGTCATCCGGTTGATCGTTCCTGGTGAAGGGAGGAAGCCCTTGGCTGGGTTCTCTGCGTTAATTCGACATTCGATCGAATGGCCGCGACGCACGACCAATTCCTGGGTGACAGAAAGCGGTTCACCATTCGCGATTCGTATCTGTTCTGCGACAAGATCGAGCGACGTGACGTACTCGGTCACACAATGCTCAACCTGCAGCCTTGTATTCATCTCGAGGAAATAAAACTCCCCGTTCTCGTAGAGCATTTCGATCGTGCCAGCGTTGACATAACCGCAACCTCGCGCTACCTGCACAGCGGCTTCGCCCATCGCTGTGCGTGTCGCTTCATCGATCCCTGCACCCGGTGATTCTTCGACAAGTTTCTGGTGACGACGTTGCACAGAGCAGTCGCGCTCACCAAGCCACACGACGTTGCCATGGTTGTCGGCAATGATTTGTATCTCAATGTGGCGGGGATTTGTTAGGTATTTCTCTAAATACGCTTCTGATCTTCCGAAGTACGCCTGCGCTTCTCGCTCTGCCGACTCAAGACCTGCTTGCGCCCCTGCGGCGTCGTGAACGACTTTCATTCCCTTGCCGCCACCGCCATATGCGGCCTTGATCGCGACCGGCCATCCAACTTTTTCCCCGAAGGCGATGACGTCGTTGAAGTTTTCAATCGGGTCGAGAGTGCCCGGAACACTTACAACGCCACCTCGTCCTGCAGCTCGGCGTGCGGAGATCTTGTCTCCCATGATCTCGATAGCTTCAGGTGGCGGTCCGATCCATGTCACTCCGAGATCCGAAATAGCGCGAGCGAAGTCGGCATTCTCTGCGTAGAAGCCGTAACCGGGGTGCAAACCATCGGCTCTAGAAGCCTTAACTGCCGCCAAGATAGCGTCGGTATTTAGGTAACTTTCAGCAGCAGTTTTGCCCCCTAGGGCATACGCCTCATCGGCATAGCGGACGTGAGCAGCATCGCGGTCTAACTCGGAGTAAACGGCGACTGAAGTGATGCCGAGTTCACGGCAGGTGCGCATTACACGTATAGCGATCTCGCCACGGTTGGCGATGAGGATCTTCGAGAGCACGGGCTATCCAATACGGAGGGGGCGAGGGCCGCCGTATTCTACGGGTCGTGAATGTGCCGAACGACAACTCGCACCGATTCGTTGACATCTTGCGTCTCGATGATGTCGATTCAACTAATCGTTACTTGCTCGATAGGGCTCGCGAAGGTGCTCCCACAGGTCTTGTTGTGGTGGCCGATAGGCAAAGTGCTGGCCGAGGACGCTTAGGCCGAACCTGGGAAACCCCGGCGGGCACCTCCTTGCTCGTCTCGGTCCTGTTGCGCCCAGAACTCGATGCATCGCACCGGCAGATCGTTGTAATGGCAGCGGCTCTTGCGATGGCTGACGCGGTGCAACAAACCACAGGCGTCATGGCTGAAATCAAGTGGCCGAACGACTTGCTGGTGGGCGACAAGAAGCTCGCGGGAATACTTGCCGAAGCTTCGGGGGATGCGGTGGTCGTTGGAATCGGGGTGAACCTTGCGTGGGATGTGGTTCCGCAAGAACTCGAAGGGATCGCGACGGCGGTGTCGCTCGAAGGTGGTCAGTCGGCGACGCGCGACGAAGTGCTTGAAGCGTTCCTCGCCAGATATTCAGAACTGCTCGATGATCTAGATGTCACGCTTCAAAGTTATAGAGATCGACTCGTAACATTGGGTAAACGGGTTCGCGTTGATCGCAACGATTCGTCTGTCGTTGGTATTGCGGTGGACGTAGATGAGTTCGGACACCTGTTGGTGCAACCGGACACGGGCGACGTTGTGACTATCGCTGCAGGTGACGTCGTGCATCTGCGCCCGGCTTAACGCGCAAACTCAATTAAGGGTTGAGGTCGCGTGCAACCAGAGCGCTGAATGATTCGCGGAGGAGTTCGGTTATCGGTCCCGGCGCCATTGGCAAATCGCGTCCGTCGACAGCGCTAATGGCCTGCACTTCACGTGTTGTTGAGGAGAGGAAAGCTTCGTTGGATGCCTTCAGGGCATCGAGAGGGAGAGCCTCTTGTCTGAGTTCGATGCCATGTGTGGCAGCTAGTTCGATAATAAGAGCTCGCGTCACGCCTAGGAGGCAACCGGAATCTGGCGGAGGCGTGTGAAGGATTCCATCTGTAACTAGAAACAGATTCGAACCGGTCGCTTCGCAAACCTCGCCGCGGGTGTTAGCGAATATGGCCTCTCCGGCTCCGCGTTGATGGGCGTATGCGAGGGCCCTGACGTTTTCCCCATACGAGATTGTTTTCATTCCTGAGGTTGCCCCCTTTTCGTTGCGTGCCCAAGGCGCGGTGACGACATCCGTTGTTGATGGGGGAACGTCTACCTGACTTGCCGCAACGATGACCGTGTGGCGAGCATCGCTGCGCTCTGAGCCGAGGGGTGCTTCGCCTCCCGTGATCGTGATGCGTAGTCGCGCTTCGAGGATTTCATTGGCTTCGATCACGGCCTTTGTGGCGTCGCGTAGTTCTTCATCGGGAGGAACGTCCAGGTCCAAACCAGATGCCGAGTCCATTAGCCGCGCGTAATGGCGGCTCCATGCAAATGGAGTCCCTCCGTATACGCGAAGCGTTTCGAAAACTCCGTCGCCCGTGAGTAGCCCGTGGTCAAGGGGGGAGATCCGTAGGTTTTCGACGTCGTCCAATACGCCGTTCAACCAAACCTTCATCGCAGTCCCGCCCCAACTTGCACGCGCGCGGACGTTGTTCCGGCTAGAGCAAGGAGGTGTGATGCCTTGAGTTCCGTCTCTTCCCACTCTGCCGTCGGGTTGGAGTCGGCGGTAATTCCCGAACCGACACCGAAACGAGTTTCTTCATCGATGGCGAACGTGCGGATCGCTACCGCTAGATCGGCGCGGGCCTGGTCTGTGTCGATCCAACCGAGTGCACCGCAGTAGATGTCACGGGTTACCGGTTCCAAGTCTTCGATTACCTGTAAAACGCGCGGCTTCGGGGCGCCGGTTACCGAAGCAGGGGGGAACGTCGCGCGCAGCAATCCCCCAAGCCCGACGCCGTCTCGCATCTCAGCGCTGACCGTGCTCACCAGGTGGACGAGTCCGGGATGGGTTTCCAATTCACAGAGCCCGGGCACCTCGATGGACCCTGGAACAGCTATTCGGCCTAAGTCGTTACGCGAAAGATCGACGATCATCACGTTTTCGGCGTAGTCCTTCGCGCTCGCCATCAGATCGAGCGCGTTCTTGTTTGTGCCTTTGATGGGCCTGGTAAAAACGCGACCTCTATCGAGGTGCAGGAAGAGTTCAGGCGATGCCGACACTATGGCTAAATCGTCGAAACGAAAAAAGGTCGCGTGCGGCGCCGGATTGCCCGCATCGACCGCGCTCCAGAGTCGAATGGCATCGACTGGCTGTGCGGTCAGGCGACGAGTGAGATTGGCCTGGTAACAGTCACCGGATTCGATTAGCTCGACGATCGTTCGTACGCCTTGCTCGTATTCATCGCGGTTGAGACTTGAAGTCCAGCGGTCGACGCCTTCAGGGGAGGGCACGGGTTCAGGATTGTCGACCGCATCGACGAGCCTGCGCAGGGCGTCGCCTCTTCCCTCGAAGATCGGATCATGTCCTGGTTGTAACCGCACCCGAGCGGATAAACGAATGAAACGCGCATCTGGGCGATTCGAGGCGCGTCCTACGCGGCCGACGCGGCGCTCTACGCGTTCAACGGCTCGTCCGAGTTCGTAACTGATGAACCCTGCCCACCAACCGGACGAAAGCGCATCTAGGGTGGCGAATACGTCAGTGCCGTTGGATTCAATTACTTCTTCGGTCCCGCAGGCGATCACAACCGCAGGGCCATCGCGCACGACGGTGGCTGCGATTTCGTCTGGGAGTGCCGCGAGCACTTCGCCAGACGATCGGTTTCCTAGGCGGGCACCTCCTCGCATGTCCCGAGGCTAGCGAGTGCCGTGGTGTGAACCTCTGTAGGTTGCGGCGCCCGTTTTAGAGGCCCCCCGTCGCCTAACATCAGTCCACCGTGAACTCGACCGCATCGCCCTGGCGCGCCTTCCGTTCCCGTTTTCTCATCGCGCTCGGAGTGAGTTTTCTGCTTGTCGTCGGCGGAACGGTGATCGGCAACCAAGTCGTAGACGATCGGTTGAATGAGATTCCTCGGGCACCCGAGTTGGAACTGATGGCGGAAGGCCCGGCGGAGGCAGCCAATTATCTAATCGTTGGATCTGATAGCCGTCAGTTTGTCGAGAACGCGGTCCAAGAGGAAGCATTTGGCAGCGCCGAGGAACAGGGCGGCCAGCGATCAGACACGATCATGGTTCTTCATGTGGATCCAGCTGCGAAATCTGGATTGCTCGTGTCGTTCCCTCGCGACCTCGTAGTCGACATCCCCGGCCAAGGTAGCGATCGTATTAACGCCGCCTATAACAACAACCGAGACGGTGAACAGAAGTTGATCGACACACTCAAGTCCAACTTCGGACTCGAAATTAGTCATTACGTCGAAGTGGACTTCAAAGCTTTCGTCGGCCTCGTTGATGCCATCGGCAAGATTCCCGTGTACTTCCCCTCGCCTGCGCGTGACGATTATTCCGGTCTCAATATTCCGGGTGCTGGTTGCATACCTCTCGACGGTAATCAAGCCTTGCAATATGTTCGGTCACGTTCGCTTGAGTTCTACGACGCAGAAACTGGTGAGTGGCAGGACGCGAGCCCGCGGGCAGATCTGGATCGGATCACGCGACAACAGAACTTCATTCGACGATTGGCGGGTGCCGCCTCAGTTAAGGCGGGCTCGAATCCGTTGAAGGCACTTGACATAGCGGACGCCGTTATTCCGAAGCTCAAGGTTGATCGGCAACTATCGAAGCAAGACATCTTCCGCTTGGTCAAGACATTTAGAAAAGTGAACCCCGAAAGTGATGATGCACTTGAGATGTTGACTCTTCCGGTGAAAGACGCCGGGGACGGCGTACGCGTGGCAGCGAAGCAGCCGGACGCGGATCAGGTAATCGCGCGATTGAACACGTTTGGATCGCAACCGACCGAGGAGGAGATCAAGAGCCTGCCGTCGCAGGTCCGGGTTCGCGTTCTAAACGGTGGAGAGGTCAGCGGCGCAGCCGCTACAGCGATGTCTCAATTGCAGAAGTTTACGTTTGTGTCTGCTGGGGTCGGAAATACCGCACCGGTCGAGGTAACGCAGATTCGCTACACATCAGGCAACGAACAGAAGGCCAAGTTGCTTTCGAAATACCTAGGTGGCATAGGCGTGTTGATCGCCGATGCCACGATTGCAGATGCCGACGTAGTTGTGGTTCTTGGCGCGGACTTTCAGGGTGTGGCGGCTCCCGGCAAGAAGCCTGCGGGGACTTCATCGACAAAATCTGCAGGAGGCACCGCTACGACGAAGCCACACAAGGGCGCTGAGCCGCCGACTCCAGCCTGCTGACTCGGATGCACCCGTCGGGCAGACCCTTTGGTTTCGTAGGCCCTTGACCCGTACGATGGTGTTATGTCCTCTCTGTTGGTGACCGGCGCAGCTGGCTTCATAGGCTCGAATTTCGCGCGCTATTGGGTCGATTCCCACCCCACAGATAGCGTTGTCGCCCTGGATCTGCTGACCTACGCCGGCAACCGGGAGAATCTGGCCGACCTCGGGGAACGCATCTCGTTTCTGCAGGGTGACATCGGCGACGGTGATCTCATCGAGCGTGCACTTCGTGACAACAACGTCGACGTTGTTGTTAACTTCGCCGCTGAATCCCATAACAGCCTCGCCATTTTGGATCCGGGACGCTTCGTAAGAACCAATGTTTTGGGCACCCAAGTCCTTGCTGAGGCCGCACGTAGGGTTGGCGTCGAACGCTTCCACCATGTTTCTACCTGCGAGGTGTACGGAGATCTCGCGCTGGATGATCCGGGTGCATTCACCGAGGAGTCTCCCTACCGCCCGCGTACGCCCTATAACGCGTCAAAGGCAGGAGCGGATCATGTCGTCCGCGCGTATTACGAGACGTTCGGTCTCCCCATTTCAATTTCTAATTGCGCAAACAATTACGGGCCATACCAGTTTCCCGAGAAGGTGATCCCGTTATTCGCTTCGCGAGCATTAGATGACATCGCCCTGCCGTTGTATGCATCCACCGCGAACCGGCGCGAATGGTTGCACGTCTTCGATCACTGCACCGCGATTGACGTGATTCTCTCGGGGGGGCGCGTAGGGGAGACGTACAACGTCGGTAGCGGCATAGAGGCGAGCATCGAACAGATCGCAGATCTTGTGCTCGACGTGCTTGACAAACCGCAATCCTTAAAGACGATCGTTCCTGACCGCCCAGGGCATGATCGGCGGTATCTGCTCGATAGTTCGAAGTTGCGATCTGAACTGGGTTGGAAGCCGATCGTTGATTTCGAGCCAGGGGTGCGAGCGACTGTTGAGTGGTACAGGGATCGGCGCGAGTGGTGGGAACCCCTGAGGGACAGGGCACCGGTTTTGGAGGACACTTGGGTGCCAAGCATCACCGGCGGCTCTCAGTGAGTGAAGTCGCCGTCATTGGTGCTGGATATGTCGGACTGACGACCGCTACCTGCTTGGCTCATCTTGGCCACCGTGTGATTTGCGCAGACATAGTCGAGGAACGCGTTGAGCGGCTCTCCAAAGGTGAAGTTCCGATTCTGGAAGACGGGCTTCCTGCGTTGTTGGCGGAGGGACTCGCGACGGGGCGTCTCTCGTTCGTGGTTGGTGCGCGAAAGGCCGCAGCTGTTGCTGACTTTGTATTTCTATGCGTGCCCACTCCACAAGCAGACGACGGCAGCGCCGATTTGTCCTTTGTTGAAGATGTGGCCCGCGAAATTGCGCCAGTATTAAGGCGCGGAGCTGTTGTAATCAATAAGTCGACAATGCCGGTCGGCTCGACGCGCCTAGTTGAACGGATTCTCGGCGAAGCTGGCGCGTCGATCGATCAGGTGCGCGTGGCATCGAATCCCGAGTTCCTGCGCGAAGGGACTTCGGTTGAGGACTTCCTACATCCCAATCGCGTGGTGATCGGGTGTGATGACCCGTCGGTAGCCGTGCGCGTGTCAGAGCTGTATCGCGCCCTCGACGCGCCGATACTTGTAACCGATCCTGCATCGGCCGAAATGATTAAGTACGCGTCTAACGCATTTCTAGCGACCAAGATCTCATTCGTGAACGCGATTGCCAATCTTTGTGAAGCGGTCGATGCAGATGTTCGTGAAGTTACGCTCGGTATGGGTTATGACCAACGAATTGGCTTTGAGTTTCTCCACCCCGGTCCTGGTTACGGCGGATCATGTTTCCCGAAAGACACAGCGGCATTGCTATTTGCCTCCCGCAATGCCGGCTACGACTTTGCGCTGCTCGATGGCGTCGTGGAAGTAAACCGTCGCCAACATGAACGGATGGTCGAGAAGGCCACGTCAATGGTGGGAGGGAGTCTTGAGGGGGTAACGATCGCGTTGTGGGGCCTCACGTTCAAGGCAAATACCGATGACCTTCGTGATTCGCCTGCGCTCGTGATTGCCCAACGTCTCATTGAGGGCGGAGCGAATGTACGAGCTTTCGACCCCGCAGCGGGCGAGGCCGCCGAAAGGGCCGTTCCTGGTCTAGTCATTGTGTCGGACCCTTACGAAGTTTGTGCTGGAGCTGCATTGTTGGCGGTGCTTACAGAATGGGACCAGTTCAGATGGCTCGACTTCAACAGAGTTCGTGACGCGCTCGCTAGTCCGAATGTTCTAGACACGCGTAACTTGCTCGACCCGGTGGCGCTGCGGCGTAGAGGCTTCACCTACGAGGGAGTAGGCCGATCGTGACCCCTGATCAAAACGCGGGAGAAGCGGCATCGAAGCGTCGCAGGGCAGTAGTTACGGGAGCGGCCGGCTTTCTAGGTTCGCACTTATGCGAATCATTGATCGGCGGCGGTTGGGATGTCATTGGAATCGACAACTTCCTTACTGGGAGGATGGAGAATCTGACGGCGCTGCAGTCAGCACCAGAGTTCAGATTTATTCAACAAGATGTAACCGAGTTCATCTCGGTCGATGGCCCAATCGATGCGGTATTGCACTTTGCTTCGCCTGCGAGTCCGATCGACTACTTGAACTACCCGATCGAGACACTGAAGGTCGGATCTGTCGGTACTCACAATGCACTCGGACTAGCGCGTTCTAACGATGCGAAGTTCATGCTCGCATCAACTAGTGAGGTGTATGGCGATCCGTTAGTTCACCCTCAGCCCGAGAGTTATTGGGGTCACGTAAACCCAATCGGCCCACGCAGCGTTTACGACGAAGCCAAGCGGTTTGGTGAAGCGATTACGTTCGCATATCACCGCGAGCACGGCGTCGACATTCGGCTGCTACGCATTTTCAATACTTACGGACCGCGGTTGAGGCCAGCTGATGGTCGCGTTGTTTCCAACTTTCTTGTTCAGGCATTAGCAGGAGAGCCGCTGACTGTCTATGGCGATGGAGGACAAAGTCGCTCGTTCTGTTTCGTGGATGATGAGATTCGTGGAATCGTTGCCCTGCTCGAATCCGACTATGTGGGTCCCGTCAACATTGGTAACCCGAAGGAGTTCACGGTGATGGAACTGGCACTTACGGTTCTCGATGTGACTGGGTCCTCGTCAGAGATTGTGTTTGAACCCCTGCCGGTTGATGACCCTACGCAACGGAAACCCGACATTGGTCTTGCGCGTGAATTGCTTGGTTGGGAACCGCTGGTTCAGTTGCGCGAAGGGCTCGAGAAGACCTTTGCGTGGTACAGCAAGGAACTTGCAGAGAAATGATCGATCCAACCGGAGTAGTCCAATATAGAAAATTGTCAGTGATCGTCCCTGTCTTCAATGAACGCAACACAGTTGGTGAGATTTTGCGCAGGATGCGAGCGGTCGACCTCGACTTGGAACGCGAATTCGTAGTTGTCGATGACGGTAGCGATGACGGCACCACAGCGGTTTTGTCACAACTTGGCGATAGCACGGTGAAGATCGTGCGTCATGCTCGCAACCAGGGCAAGGGCGCAGCCATCCGTACAGGCCTAGAGAATGTCACTGGCGATCTGGTGCTCATACAGGATGCAGATCTTGAGTACGACCCTGAAGACTGGCCGAAACTGATTGCTCCGATGTTGAAGGGGCGAGCGAGTGTTGTGTACGGATCTCGGTTCACGGGCGAACGCCGCAACATGCTGTACACACATTGGCTTGGGAACAAGATGCTCTCAGTTGCAACGAACCTTCTCTACAACACGACACTCTCCGATATGGAGACCTGTTACAAGTTGTTTGATCGACGCGTTCTCGATGGTCTCACTATCGAGTCAGACAGGTTCGATTTTGAACCGGAAATAACGGCCAAAATCTTGCGGAAGGGAATCCGCATCTACGAGGTCCCAATCAGTTTTGCTGGGCGTGAGCTAGCCGATGGCAAGAAAATCACATGGCGTGATGGGTTCTCAGCGATCGGCGCTCTAGTTAAGTACCGGTTTAAGAGCTAGGCCAGTACGTGCAGTGGGCCGCGGTTGTAGTCAATTACGAAGCTGGGCATCTGTTGTTTTCCTGCGTTGACGCGCTAGTCGGTTCGGAATTGGGCCCTGTCGAGATCGTGGTGGTTGATAACGGTTCCGAGGACGGTTCAGTCGCGATGCTTGAACGCGACTACCCCGGCATAGCCATCGTCCGGCCCGGGGCCAACCTCGGATACGGGCGTGCTGCCAATTTAGGAATCGCGGCGACCACGGCACCGGTTATCGCAGTATTGAATCCCGATGTCGAAGTTGAGAACGGAGCAGCAGCGCACATGCTGAATCGTTTCGTCGACGACCCACGGTTAGCGGCGTTGGGCCCGGCGATCTTGAACACCGATGGCTCCCTTTATCCGTCGGCGCGCCGAGCACCCGGAATTACTGATGCAATTGGCCACGCGCTTCTGGGCGGAATCGCTCCGGGCAATCGTTTCACTCGCGCATATCGGGAGCTCGATGCCGACCCGGAAATACCGAGGGACGTCGACTGGCTTTCCGGAGCAGCGGTCTGGTTGCGTAGAGATGCTCTTGATGTGGTCGGTGGCTGGGACGAGGAGTACTTCATGTTCTTCGAGGACATCGATCTTTGTCGGCGACTCAACGCAGCAGGTTGGCGCGTTTCTTACGAACCGGCCGCCTGCGTAACCCATGTAGTTGGAGTGAGTCGAGCTGGCCGCCCGTATCGGTCTATTTATTGGCACCACCGTGCCGCGTACCGATATGCGGCCAACTGGTGGCAAGGTCGAAGGCGACTCCTGTTGCCCGGCGCCGCAATTTTTCTTGCTGCCCGCGGACTCGCACAGGGCCTCCGTGAATCGGTGCGAACGCGACCCAAAATTGAACCGGTCACCGAGTAGCCTGAGCAAGCCATGGCGAAGCAGAGCAAGTACAGCCGTGCGCGGATCCGCTCGCGGGTTCGGCGCCCCAAGAAGGCCGGTGCTTCGCGTGCTTGGTCAGTTGTAATTGGCGCTGTGATCATGGTCGGAATCCTTGGAATCGTTTTCACGAAAGCCCGAAATGATGCCGGTGCCGATGTATCGCCCAAGCTTGGCGAGCATTGGCATGCGTATCTAGGAGTGAACGTCTGCGGTAACTGGTTGGGTCCCGCCCCCGAGTTCCACGACAGAGTGAATCAGGCTGGAGTCGGGGCAGGCCTCCATTCGCACGGCGACGGCTTGATTCACATGCATCCGTTCTCGACAGACGAAGCCGGGAAGCGCACAACCCTCGGTCGGTACTTCGGATTCGCGGGCTGGAGTATTTCTTCAGATTCGATACAGGCTTGGGATGCAGTGACACATGCCAATGGTGGCAAGTGCGGCAAGGGTAAAGACGCCAAACCGGCAGAGCTGTCTTGGATCGTCGGCAACGAGGGAAAGCCATGGCCCACGGAGACCAGAACCGGGAACCCTTCGGACTATCGCCCACAAAATGGCGACATCATTGCGATCTATTACTTGCCGAAGGGCGACAAACTCGAGAAGCCTCCTGGAGCTGACGCGGCGATGACAAATATTTCCGATATGCCAGCGCAGGAACAGGTGCCGTTACCTGTGGCAGAAGTAACGATTCCGACGACGGCAGCGGGCGTAACGACAACCAGCACCCCGTGAAGGCGGTCGTACTTGTAGGCGGGCGGGGGACGCGCCTAAGGCCGCTTACATATAGGACGCCGAAGCCACTGCTCCCGATCGCGAACGTACCGTTTATTGAACGGCAACTCACGTGGCTGGCGAGTCATGGTGTGACGGAGGCCGTCCTGTCGCTGGGCTACTTGCCAGAAGCCTTCACAGAACATTTTTCCGAAGGATATTTCAGCGGAATCAAACTTCGTTTCGTAGTCGAGGATGAACCCCTCGGTACGGCAGGAGGCATCAGGTTTGCAGCGGACGGTATTGACGAACGCGTTGTCGTTTGCAATGGCGACGTGCTGACCGACTTGGATCTGACCGCATTCGTCAACTTTCATATAGACCGCGGCGCTGAGGCAACAATCTCGCTCGCGAAGGTCGATGACCCGTCGGGCTTTGGGGTTGTACCGACCCATGACGACGGCGAGGTAATCGCATTCATTGAGAAGCCTCCGCGCGAGCAAGCACCGACCAACTGGATAAATGCGGGAACGTACGTGCTTGAACCAGAGGTACTCGACCGCATCCCTGCGCGCCTCAACGTATCCATAGAACGGGAAACGTTCCCACGGATGTTGGAGAATCCAGGACGTCTTTATGCGGTTCAATCAGATTCCTACTGGTTGGATATCGGAACACCACAAAAGTTCTTCGAAGCGCATCACGACGTTGTTGCAGGCCGCCTCGGCAGCCCTCCGATAGCAGGAGCGATCGCTCGAAGCCCCGGAGTTTGGGTGCAACCAGGAGCCGTGATTGCTGACGATGCGATATTGACGGCACCGGTACTCATAGGTGAACGCGCTGTAGTTGGATCCGGTGCTGTGGTCGAAGACTCGGTGCTTGGCCCCGGTGTGGAAGTGAGCGCCGAGTCGACTGTGCGGCGTTCGGTGCTGTTGACCAACGCCTTCCTGGCGAGGGGGTCTACGGTTAACCAAAAGGTTGTCGCTGTAGACGTATCCCTTGCGTGCGACGACTCGGCGTGAGCGACACAGATGAAAAGAAGCGAGGCGGAATGAAGGCGCTTGTCACAGGAGGGGCAGGATTCATCGGTTCTACGCTCACCGATCGCCTCCTTGCAGAGGGCTGGTACGTGGATGTCGTAGACGATCTATCAACGGGCTCGTTAGGAAATCTCACAGATGCCCGAGCGGCCGGAAATAGAAAATTCTCCTTCCACCGGATCGATGTTCGGTCTGCAGCGGTTACCGATTTGATAGCTCACCGAAAACCCGATGTCGTGTTCCATCTAGCGGCACAAGCCGATGTGCGCGTGTCGGTTTCGAGACCGACCTTCGATGCTGAGGTCAACATCATTGGCACGCTGAACGTTTGCCAGGGCGCCGTAGCCGCAAAGACGCAGAAGGTCGTGTTCGCGAGTTCCGGTGGCACAATTTATGGCACGCCGGAGCACTTGCCGGTTACAGAGGATCATCCGCAACATCCCGAATCACCGTATGGGGTCGCGAAAAAAGCCGCGGGTGACTACTTGCACTACTACAGCCAGCTACACGGGCTGCAATACACCGCACTTGCACTCGCAAATGTCTATGGCCCGCGCCAGGATCCCCACGGGGAAGCTGGTGTGGTGTCGATCTTTGCGGGACTCATGCTGAGCAAACGACGCGCGACGGTTTTTGGAGATGGTGAGCAGACGCGCGACTTCGTGTATGTCGATGATGTTGTCGATGCATTTGTCCGCGCCGCCGAACGGGGGAGTGGACTCGTAATTAACATAGGAACCGGCGTCGAAACGAGCGTGCTCGAGTTGTACGCCGCCATTGCGCGCGGAGTCGGTTATCCGGATCCACCATCGCACGCTCCGGCGCGGGCCGGGGAGCTTGCGCGTTCGGCGTTGGATCCTGGTCGAGCTGAAATACAACTTGGGTGGAAGCCATTCACCAGTTTGGACGAGGGCGTATCGAGAACTCTGGATTGGTTCAAGGCCAACAACTGAATTCAGGCTTCCGTCAGCGGTGGACTCTGAGTGTTGAAAGATCTATATCCCGTCGCGGTGGCGCCGAATACTTGGGGTCCTGGTTGCCTACGGTGACCAACGCGTGTGGAAGCCAGTCCACGGCAAGACCGAGAGCGTCTCGAGCTTCCTCTGGACAGAAGATCGGTGCTGCTATCCAACACGATGCAAGGCCTACGGCGGATGCTGCCAGCATTAGGTTCTCGACAGCGGCTCCCAGCGAGAGCAAGGCCATTCCCCATTCAGCCCGCTTTCTGGCTTCGTCTGGGTAGCGGTCTAGGCCGTCCCATGTGAGGCATCCCAGAATGAGGGTTGGGGCCGAGATCAATTTTTGATGTGAAGCACTAACGAGTTCTACGATCCGCAAATCATCGATGCCGTCAGCCTCCAAGTCCTGGCGCCAACGCGCTGCCATGCCGACGGCGAGAGATTCTTTGCCCTCGGCGGAATCGATGATGACGAACCGCCACGGTCGCGAGTGATGTGGCGCCGGCGCGGTGCACGCGGCAGAAATGAGCATGTCGAGCGTTGCCCGCGAGACCGGTGCGGTATCGAACGAGCGGACTGAACGTCGCGCATCGATAAAACTAGGTGTGCGATCCAAGCCTGGTTCTGTCATCTGAACAAGTCATCGCGAGCAGGACGGATCAAGTCGCGCACTGAACCGTCAACAAACCAAGCCGCTTCAAGACCGCGCACGATCGCCGCCGGAATTCCCAAAGCTTTCCCCATTACTAGTTCGGCCGCTCCGGCGACTTCATCAGCTAATGCAACTTCGGTTACACGCAACTCGCGGCCGCGCGAATCGTTTTCGCCGCGAAGATCGAGAATTGCTGCAAGCCCGGCGACTCCAATCGCGACATCCGTGAGTCCATGCCGCCACGCTCGACCGAAGGTGTCGGAAATGACGACGCCTATTTCAATCCCAGCCGAAGCTCGGATCGCGTTGCGGATGCGGTGCGCCGACGTGTCACCGTCTTTTGGCAACAAAGCAACGACGCCGTCATCGACATTCGAGAGGTCAATCCCAGCATTAGCGCAAATGAAGCCGTGTTTCGTCTCGCTGATGATGAGGTCGCCGCGTCGCCGCAATATCCGATGCGATTCGGCTTCGATAAGAGCCAGTCGCCCTTCTGTGTCGTCATGGTCGAGCGCAACGAGCCGCCCTTCGGCTTTCGAAACCACCTTTTGCGTTACCACCAAGCAGTCGTCAGCCCGCAATGGCGATCCCTGAGTTGCCGCCGCCGCAGAGATGATCTCGGCCAACGAGTCACCATCGCTGATCTCGCCGATTCCTTCGATCCCAATAATTTCAAGGTTGCCCACGCGTCAAGCCACAGCTTCTAGGGTGCATTGCGCGAGGGCCGCAGAAACACGTGCGTCGGTCATCAACGTGTTTGTCACGACCGCGTGCACTCCGAGCTCTTCGATCGCAGTGGTATGGCGCGCGTCCAAGGAATCGATGACGAGTGTTCCACAGAAGTCTGCATACGCCCGTGCAACGCCGACGCAAGTGACTTCGATTCCTAAAGGGGCCATCAACTTGTCCGCAGGACCCTTCACGGGGGCACCGGCAATGATCGGGCTTATCCCAACGACGCGATCGCGTCGCTCTTTAAGCGCCTCGCGTATGCCTGGTATCGCGAGAATCGGTCCAATCGAAATCACCGGGTTCGACGGACACACAATTACCGTGTCGGCCGTAGCGATCGCTTCGAGGACACCGGGCGCAGGACTTGCCTCCATTGCGCCGTCGAAATCGACTGCGGTTACTGGGCCCCTAGACCGTTCCTTGACGAACCAGTCCTGCATCGCGAGATTGGTGAGGCTGCCATCGTCGTCACGGATCGTCACGCGGGTAGCGACGCGATCGTTGCTCATAGGTAAAAGTTTCGGTTGTAACCCCCACGCTCGTGTGATCTCTTCGGTCACCTCGGCGAGTGTTGCGCCTTCGGCCAGGCGGCTGGTGCGAAATAGATGCGTCGATAGATCGTGATCCCCGAGTCGGAACCAGGCATCGCACCCGAAACGTGCGAGCCCGTCAATCACCGTGAAGGTTTCGTCGACGCGTCCCCAACCTTGTTCGGGGTGTACACATCCTGCAAGCGTGTATGTGATTGTGTCGAGATCCGGTGAGACCTTTAGACCCCAAAATGTTTCGTCATCGGCAGTATTGACGATGACCGTCAATACGTCTTCGGGGACGACGCGAACGAGGCCGCTCAGGAAGCGAGCTGCACCAACACCACCGGCAAGAGCAACGAGCATTGTGGAAGCGTACAGATGCAAGAGCCCCTTCTTAGAGGGGAGGCTGCATCGCCCTTGATCAGGTCAGTTGCGCACCGACTGCACGCGAGCTTTGCCGATTTCGACGGCCTTGTTGATGTACCCAGGAATCGTCGCCACAATGTCGCTGACGGGCAGTACCTTGACTTGCTCGACAAGTGGTTCAACGCGGGTGCGGATATCGCCGATTACCGGCTCAACCCATTGACGGGGGGCGACATTGGCAGGCACTTCGCGGACGGCGTTTACGGCGTCGAGTACCTGGGTGCTTACGGTTGCGAGAACTGATCCGAAGGTCTCGGTCCAGCCGTCGGTGCGGGTACGTAGGGCTTCGGTCTGCGAGTCGATGCCTTCTCGGGTGTTGCGCGCCATGCCGTCGAAACGCGTGGTGGCTTCGCGCCGGCGCACTTGGACTTGCTGATATCCGAGCACGCCTACTCCTACGACGACATACATAGCATCGGTTGCGTTTTTGCGGACATCGAAACTCATGGGTGGCTCCTTGGTTTGAGGTGCGTACACTGTAACCCATATTGCTAACTATTGCAAGCAGCCGAAATAAGCAGCCGGAACACCAAGCCGAAAAGGTGACCTGCCTTTCCGGGTGCGTTCAGGTCTCGCACCATTCCGATAACTGCGGCATGCTGGGCATAGGCTGACACGGCCCATGGACGAAGCAGCGCCGCCCTCAGACGGCCCGCAAACCTCGTATGGCGATGCTCCGGACGTAGTTCTCGCGAGTATCCCGCCCGTAGTCGCCGTGGTGGTTACTAAGGATCCGGATGCCTGTTTCGACGAGGCACTCGAGGCACTCGCGAGTTCTGATTATCCAGAACTGACGGTGTTGGTGATCGACTCAGGATCAGAAGTCGATCCGACGCCACGCGTCGCTTTGAAGTTGCCTAATGCGTTCGTGCGGAGAATCCCAGAGAACATCGGATTCGCGGCTGCCGCGAACGAAGCGTTGGGGTCAGTTAGCGGCGCGATGTTCTTGGTGTTTCTTCAGGACGATGTCATTCCTGATGTAGACGCCATTCGCCTGCTAGTCGAGGAGGCCTACAGGTCGAACGCCGGGATCGTGGGTCCAAAACTTGTCGATTACGCAAACCCCGAGGTTCTGGTCGAGGTCGGACTTTCAATTGACCGTTTCGGGGAACCGCATTCAATGGTCGAGCCTGACGAAATAGATCAGGAGCAGCACGATGGTGTCCGAGATGTGTTCTACGTCTC
>CAMBEL010000005.1 GCA_945865605.1 Bifidobacterium breve | reverse complement strand
GCTCTCCGCGAAGCGATCGCGGTAAAGACAGCACGCGACTCAGGGTACGCCTGCGATGCATCCCAGGTGCTTGTGACCAATGGCGGGAAACACGCGGTGTTCAACGCGTTCCAAGTACTTCTCGATGAAGGAGACGAGGTACTCCTTCCAGCGCCCTACTGGACGACTTATCCGGAAGCAATCGCACTAGGTGGCGGAGTGCCGGTTGTTGTGCCCACGACCGGCTCATCGGGGTTTCGTGTAAGCGTTGAGCAGTTGGAGGATGCGCGCACCGACCGTACCAAGGTGTTGCTCTTTGTTTCGCCGTCTAACCCGACTGGCGCGGTATACCCACCAGACGAAGTCGCCGCAATCGGAAACTGGGCTGTAGAACATGGGATCTGGGTCGTCACCGACGAGATTTATGAACACCTCACGTTTGGCGACAACGTCTTCAGTTCTATGCCGACCCTTGTTCCCGAGTTGGCGGAAACCTGCTTGGTGCTCAACGGTGTTGCGAAGACGTACGCGATGACAGGGTGGCGTGTCGGTTGGCTCATCGGTCCCGGCGACGTTGTTGCTGCCTCAACAAATATGCAGTCACACGTAACGTCGAACGTTTCGAACGTCGCGCAGCGCGCAGCACTCGCTGCGGTTTCGGGCGACCTCGTTGCCGTTGGTGAAATGCGAGCAGCGTTCGCCCGTCGCGGCGAAGCGATGTACAAGGTGATGTCCAATATTGCCGGTGTGGAGTGCAACAAGCCCCAGGGTGCTTTTTATTGCTTCCCTAACTTCGAAGGTGTGCTCGGCCGCGAACTTGGAGGGCGCCGTATTGAGACTTCGATGGACTTGGCGGACGTGCTCCTTGACGAAGCAAAGGTCGCTGTGGTTCCGGGAGAAGCATTCGGTGCACCGGGCTATGCCCGATTGAGTTTTGCTCTTGGCGACGACGATCTAAACGAAGGCGTTAGGCGCATCGCGGACTTTCTCGCATGACGGTTCATGTCCAAGCCGTAACCTTGCGCCAATGACCAATCGCGTACTTGTAACCGAAGAGTTAGCCGACAGCGGCATCGCATCGATGCGCGCAGCGGGCCTCGAGGTGAGTGTGCAGGTTGGCCTAGGACATGACGAGCTTCTTGTGGCAGTCAAAGGCGTGCATGCTCTGGTGATTCGTAGCGCGACGCAGGTTACGGCCGAGGTTCTTGCTGCCGGGAGCGATCTTGTGGTTGTCGGGCGCGCTGGGATTGGGCTCGACAATGTCGATGTAGCCGCCGCGACAAAACAAGGCGTGATGGTTGTCAATGCTCCGCAATCGAATGTGTTGTCCGCTGCGGAACAAACCATCGCGCTGATGCTTGCTCAAGCGCGCAATATTCCCCAGGCCGATGCCGATTTAAAAGCCGGGGTGTGGAATCGAACCCGCTGGGCGGGTGTCGAACTGCATGGGAAGACGCTCGGTGTAGTCGGTCTTGGACGCGTCGGAGTATTGGTTGCCCAGCGATGCCTCGCTTTTGGGATGCGATTACGCGCCTATGACCCGTATGTAAGCGCGGATCGCGCCAGACAACTCGGCGTTGAACTCGTTTCCACGATCGAAGAACTCATCGCGCAGGTCGATTTCTTGACGATCCATCTGCCAAAGACTCCAGAAACGACGGGCCTGATCAGCGCGGAAGTTCTTGCGAAAGCGAAACCTGGAATCCGTATTATCAACACCGCCCGCGGCGGGATCATCGACGAAGACGCTCTCGCATCAGCGATTTCATCCGGCCAGGTTGCTGGCGCTGCACTCGATGTGTTCGCCAAGGAACCGACCACAGGGTCGCCGCTGTTCGCTCTCGCTGGCGTAGTGGTCACCCCACACCTAGGCGCGTCCACCGCGGAAGCACAAGACAAGGCAGGCCAAACGATCGCCGAGCAAGTCGTGCTCGCGCTCAATGGGGAGTTCGTACCGTTCGCAGTCAACGTCGCGGCAACGGAAGCCAACGCGACAGTGCAGCCGTTCCTTCCTCTCGTCGAACGCCTGGGTTGCCTCTTTACCGCTCTCTCGGGTGGAGTTCCTGAGACCCTTGAGGTCGCCTTTGAAGGCCAGATCGCTGACTACGACTGCAAAGTGCTCACGCTCGGAGTGCTCAAGGGTGTGCTGGGACCTGTTGTTGATGAACCTGTGAGTTTCGTGAACGCGCCTCAACTTGCTCAAGAGCGAGGCCTCACGGTGCGCGAGAGCAAGCTCGCAACTGCACGTGACTATGTGAACCTTGTTGAAATACGAGGAACTTGTGATGGGCGTGAGACGCAAGTCGCGGGAACGTTGTATGGAAAGCGCGCTACGCCGCGCATTGTGGCGATTGACGACCATATTGTCGATGTGCCGCCGTCAGCACACATGCTTGTTGTGCGCAACGATGATGTGCCTGGAATGATTGGAAGGGTCGGCACGATCCTTGGATCCTCTGGCGTCAACGTGAACGACATGGATGTGGGAAAGACGGCCGAAGGGGCAGCAGCTTTGATGGTTATTTCCACACAGATTCCCGTCCCTGCCGAGGTAATCGACCAGATCAGAGCGGAACCGGGAATCGTTGACGCAAAAGCAATCGAACTCGGCTAAGAGTCCCGCCCGCGTAAGAGATCACGAATTTCTTTGAGCAGTTCCACTTCGCTCTAGCGCTTCGCGGCGCGCAAGCCATCGGCTTCGGCAGCGTCGGCGTTCAGATAACAGCGATCTGCTTGCGTGCGATCAAAACTCGCGCCGCCCGGCACGTGGAAAATGCGGCTCGCGACTTTCGCCTTAACCGGGTGCGAAGTTGGGCACACACCATTGACGGGTTCAACCCATGCCGCGGCACTCTGAGTGGATTCGTTTGGTGCTGCTCCATTCGTAGTCGACGCGTCCTCGAACTCCAGTCCTGCGTGGACGGGCTCGTGCGGTTTGTCGATTTGCGAGGGGCGCGGAACGGGGCGCGGAGGAGAAGGAAATGGTGCGGGCTCGAAGACGACCCCGCCAGTGTCTGGGCGCCTCGACTCGAGGAAGCGCCAGGCCGCATAGGCGGCACCAGCCACAAGACCGGCTACTACCCCCCGCTTCATGAATCTAAACACTTGACCATCCTCGCGCGATTCGGCGCCGAGTGTTTAATCGCGTTGACCGGGCCACGGCGGCGTGGCAGACTAGGAAGACTTATGACCTTAGGACTGCGCATCAACGGACTACTTCTTAGGTAGAGGCGAGCACACATATCGTGCTCGCCGCACCCTCTCGTGCCCTCGGGCCGGGAGGGTTTTTTGTTGCCTTTCCGACCGACGCTTGAGAGGAAGACCCCTTATGGACAGGGTTCTGATATTCGATACCACACTGCGAGATGGAGAGCAATCACCGGGTATCTCACTTGATGCGGGTGAGAAACTTGAGATTGCCGAACAACTCGCACGTCTTGGCGTCGACATCATCGAGGCCGGTTTTCCTATCGCGAGTGACGGGGACTTTGAAGCGGTCGAAGCGATCGCCAAGACAGTCCGTGGCCCGGTGATTGCTGGTCTTTCGCGAACGGGCTTCAAGGACGTCGATCGGGCATGGGAAGCGGTGCGCCACGCGGAGCGCAATCGCATCCATGTATTTATCGCGACTTCAGAGATTCATATGACCAAGAAGTTGCGGATGTCGCACGATCAGGTCAAGAACGAAGCCGCAGCTGGTGTTGCGCGCGCAAAGAGTTACACCGACGATGTTGAGTTCTCGCCCGAGGATGGGTTCAGGTCGGATCCAGACTTCATGTGCGCTGTGTGCCAAATCGCGGTCGACAACGGTGCGACGACCTTGAATATCCCTGACACCGTTGGGTACGGCGTACCGGAAGACTACGGAAAACTGATCGCGTATGTGTTCGACCAAGTTAAGGGCGAATTCATCGTGTCTACGCATTGCCACGACGATTTAGGACTTGCCGTTGCCAACTCACTTGCGGGCGTTATCAACGGAGCTCGCCAAGTGGAATGCGCAATGAATGGGCTAGGGGAACGCGCCGGAAATGCAGCTCTCGAAGAAGTAGTGATGGCGATCCATACGCGATCGGATTACTACGAGGGTTTGAACACTGGGATACATACGGAAGAACTAGCTCGTACGTCGCGAATGGTTTCACGACTGACTGGTTATCCAGTGCAATTCAACAAGGCGATCGTCGGCCGTAACGCATTCGCGCACGAGGCCGGCATCCATCAACACGGTGTGCTTGAAGATCGAGAGACATACGAGATCATTGATGCCGGCCTGGTTGGGCAGGAAGCCGCGCAGATCGTGCTCGGCAAGCATTCCGGGCGGCATGCTTTTGCGGACTCGCTATCGAAGATGGGGCTGCACTTGCAGGGTGATGGCCTCAACCAGGCTTTCGTTCGCTTCAAGGAACTTGCTGATCGCAAGGTTGAGATCACGGAGGCGGATCTCGAAGCGATAGTTGCCGAGGAACTCGGAACCGGAGTTGTTCACAAGTACACGATGGTCGACCTGGAACTGCAGGGAGGCACCAATCGAACGCCGCATGCCCGCGTGATCTTGACCGACGGCTCTGAAAAATGTGAAGGAGAAGGTACAGGCAACGGGATGATCGATGCCGCGATTGCTGCGATAGCTGCAGCCACAGGAACGGTCGGCGATCTAACGGAGTTCCATGTTTCTTCTGTGACGCGCGGCGGTGACGCTCTGGGAGACGTCGTTTTGCAATTAGATGTCAATGGGGTGAAGGCGAGTGGCCGAGGAGTGGCTACGGATGTCGTCGAAGCTTCTGCCCGCGCATATCTTTCGGCTGTCAACAAGATCGTTCGGTTGAGCGATCGACCTGGTCCACGTGAGCGAACAGTAGGCCCTTAAAGCGAGGAAATATTTGTGCTCAAGTTTTGGCGCGAGGGGGCCGAAATACCTAGTGAACATCATCCACTGGGAGGTAGATATGAACTACAACGAATTTCTCACTTACTTGTTCGATCGCGATCAGACCAAGGAACTTGCTGTCGAACTTGGTGTAGCGGTCGACTCGGCGCTTTTCGCAGCCCATTCGCGCATCATTTCAGTTCCGGCGTAACTCGTAACCGTCGGGCATTCCGACGTTTGTGGCAATCGGCGGCGGGAAGTTGACACCGCCGATTGCGCCGCCAGGCTGGTATTCCGATCCTTGGAGCGTCGCATCTTGGCGCTGGTGGGACGGGACAACTTGGACTGGCTATACCGATTCCGTTCCTACTTCGGTGGTGACATCGCCGGATATAACTGTAGTTGGCATTAGGGCTGGATGGACCGCCTTGATAGGAATGCTCGTTGGTCTCGGGCTTGCGGCGGGTGTAGTCGTGACACTGCTCGCCGCAGGGTTTGAGACTTCGGATCCAGCTGTCATGTTTGGCTCCGCTCTGGGATTGTGGACTGGGCTCCTGGGCTCGTGCATTGTCGCAGTGCACCGCAAAGGATCGGGCAGCCTCAAAGATCTTGGCCTTACGCGCTTGCGTTGGGTCGATGCCGCACAAGGTCTTGGACTCGGGATCGCGATGGTCTTCGCCGTTGGCATTGTTGCAAAAGTGTTTGAATCGCTGGCTCCCGACCTCACTCCGACCGGTGCGGATGACGTATTGGGGCCGATCGCCGACTCGGGTGCCCTCGGAACTGTCGTCATAGTCGTAGTTGCAGTGGTCGGCGCACCCTTTTTCGAGGAGTTGTTCTTCCGCGGCCTCGTGCAGGGCGGTGTTGTAGCGCGTTGGGGGATCACTATCGGTCTCTTCGTCCAAGCCGCGCTGTTCGCCCTGATGCACGTTTCGCCCGATGAAGGATGGGGAAACGTGGGAATCTTCGCCATGATCTTGACGGTTGGCCTCTGTCTTGGTGCGATACGTCACAAAGCACACCGGTTGGGACCGGCATTGTTCGCGCACGCCGTATATAACGCGGCGATCGTGACTCTGGCACTATTTGTTATTTGACGAACCGGACTGAGAGGTACGCCGTAGCGTCAGGAGCGCAGAGCCGGTAGCCATGACGGACGGTTGGCTTCGAAGACATCAATCTCGGATACGCGGGCCTCGGTGATACCTATGTCATCTAGGCCATTTATCAAACGGTGGTGCGTGTAGTCGTCTAGGTCGAACGGCTCGTCCAGGTCGATCGCTGGTACTGCAACGCGTCGATCGACAACATCGATCACCACCTCGATCGATGTGTCATCTTCGACCGCCCGCATGATGCGATCCACAACTTCTTTCGGGAGCGTCACGGGGACGAGTCCGGACTTCGTTGAGTTGTTGCGGAAAATATCCGCGAATCGCGAGGAGATGACGGCTCGAAATCCATAGTCCTGTAGGGCCCACACCGCATGCTCGCGGGATGATCCGGTACCGAAGTTTGGGCCAGCCACGAGTATCACTGCATCGCTATAGCGTGACTGGTTGAGAACGAAATCGGATTGCTCGCGCCATTCAGAGAACAGACCTGCGCCGAATCCCGTGCGTTCTACACGCTTCAACCAATCGGACGGAATGATCTGGTCGGTATCGACATCGGACCGATCCAATGGCACTGCGCGACCGATGATCTCGCTTACCGGTTCCATCAGTTCAGGTCCTCTGGCGTGGCGAAGTGACCCGCGATAGCAGTTGCGGCGGCGACGGCAGGAGACACTAGGTGGGTGCGACCGCCCTTTCCTTGCCGCCCCTCAAAGTTGCGGTTGCTAGTGCTCGCGCATCTCTCGCCAACTGTGAGTTTGTCTGGGTTCATCGCCAAGCACATCGAACATCCCGGTTCTCTCCAATCGAATCCGGCATCGCGAAACACCTTGTCGAGTCCTTCGGCGATGGCTTGTTCCTTGACGGCGAAGGAGCCTGGAACGACCAGAGTTCGCACTCCTGCACGAACAGAACGTCCTCGCACAACAGCTGCAGCCGCACGAAGATCTTCAATGCGCGAGTTAGTGCAAGATCCGATGAACACGGTATCGACCGAAATCTCTCGGATCGGCGTGCCGGCCGTGAGTCCCATGTATTGCAGCGCGCGAGTAGCGGCTTCGCGTTGCGCTGGATCGTCGTACGAGTTGGGATCAGGAACAACGGCATCTATCGTGGTGACCTGGCCTGGGTTCGTACCCCATGTGACGCTGGGAGCGAGAGTCGCGGCATCGATGATGACCTCGCTGTCGAAGGTTGCACCTTCGTCGGTTGCCAGTTTGCGCCACGCATCGAGCGCGCGTTCCCATTGGTCGCCCTCAGGAGCGAACGCCCGACCCTTGAGGTAAGCAAATGTAGTTTCATCGGGCGCGATTAGCCCTGCGCGCGCGCCAGCTTCAATCGACATGTTGCAGACGGTCATTCGCCCTTCCATCGAGAGACTGCGAATGGCAGAACCGCGGTACTCAATGACTGAACCGATTCCGCCGCCCGTACCGAGGCGACCGATGATCGCCAACACGAGATCCTTTGCCGTAACTCCATCAGGGAGTTCACCATTGACGGTTACCGCCATTGTTCCTGGCCGCTGTTGCGGCAGAGTCTGGGTCGCGAGTACATGTTCAACTTCGCTGGTGCCGATACCGAAGGCGAGCGCGCCGAACGCGCCGTGGGTAGAGGTGTGACTATCTCCACAAACGATCGTCATGCCGGGTTGTGTCAGTCCCTGCTCGGGCCCGATCACGTGCACAATTCCCTGTAGCCGGTCTCCCATTCCGTAGCACTTGATCCCAAACTCATCGCAGTTCGTTGCGAGTACTTCGATTTGGCGCCGCGATACGGGATCTTCGATTCCGCGTTCGAGTCCCTCCGTGGGCACGTTGTGATCCATCGTGGCGACAGTGAGTTCCGGGCGTCGTACCGTGCGGCCGTTCATGCGAAGGCCATCGAATGCCTGCGGCGACGTGACTTCGTGGACTAGGTGCAGATCAATATAGAGAAGGTCGGGCTCATTGGTTGCGCGATGCACGACATGGTTTTCCCAGATCTTGTCGCTGAGCGTCTTGGGCATTCTTGATTGCTCCGGGTCGGTGATGCGTCCGAGGGACGTTGCGGTTTCGGGCCTCTCAGGATAGGGGAGCAGCGATCGAATGGTCGATTGGATAAATGCGACCCACCGACCACGGCCTTTGAGGATCTTTCAAATCAACGCCACAATCCCGAAATCTTGTTTGCTATTTTCCTAGCATGCCCTCAGTCATTGATGCAGGTGGCGCCTTGAGCACCCGAGATGCCTACTCTGCAGATAGTCAACGGAACCTGAAATGAACGTTGGCGAAGTCCTATTAGACATTCTCGTAGTTCTTGTTGCCGCGAAGATTGCGGCTGAGGTCGCAGAACGAATTCGGATTCCGACCGTCGTTGGCGAGATCGTTGCTGGCGTCATTGTTGGTCCATCGGTACTCGCTTTGGTCGGTCCGAGCGAAGTGCTGCTGGTTCTTGGCGAACTAGGCGTGATCCTCTTGTTGTTGCAGGTTGGGCTCGAGATGGATGTAAAGGGGCTCGCCGCGGTGGGGCGAGCGTCGATAGGCGTCGGGCTGCTCGGCGTAGTGCTCCCGATGCTTGGTGGCTTCGCCGTCGGCATGGCCTTCGGTGAAGTGGCGAACGTATCGCTGTTCTTAGGTGCAGCCCTTGCGGCCACAAGTGTTGGCCTTACGGCGCGCGTGTTTAGCGATTTGCGCGCGCTCTCATCGATCGAGGCAAGAACTGTGCTCGGTGCTGCAGTCGTCGATGATGTGCTCGGTCTCGTGATTCTGACGGTGGTTGTGCGCATCGTCGCCGATGGCAGTGTCTCGATGCTCGCCGTCGCAGGGATCGTCGGCGTCGCAGCAGGATTTCTCATCGTTACTGTCGTGATCGGTGGGCGTCTTGGTCCACCATTTTTTCGGTTTGTACAGAAATACGCGCGGTCAGCCGGCACATTGGTTGCGATCGCTCTCGCCTTCACGCTCGCGTTCGCCCAAATCGCGAGCTTTGCGCGCCTCGCTCCAGTCGTGGGCGCATTTGTGGCTGGACTTGCGCTGTCACGCAGTGATCAAAAGGAGCGCATAGAGCGGGAGCTGGCGCCGGTTGGGTATCTCTTTATCCCAGTGTTCTTCCTTGGGATCGGTATCTCAATAGATATCGGTTCGTTCTTCGATGGTCAAGTGTTGGCAATCGCCACGGCCCTGCTTGTTGTCGGGGTGATTGGCAAGTTGGTCTCAGCCTGGGGCGCGGTAGGGGCGCCGGGTGACCGGTGGGTTATTGGGCTAGGGATGCTTCCCCGAGGCGAAGTTGGACTGATCTTTGCGACGATCGGTCTCCAGCGCGGGATCCTCGATGGTCCGCTTTACGCGGCTCTCCTACTCGTGGTTCTTATTACGACCCTTATGGCTCCGCCTTTGTTGCGACGGCGTCTCGAAAAGGTATGGGATGAAACTGCCCAGATAACGCCCGACTCGATGCCGGACCTCGGGTGGCTGCGGGTTGATGATGGAATCGTTGATCTAGCTGCTCAACCTCCGGAAAGCGAGTTGCTCACGATCGCTCTCGAAGCCGCTGGTGCTGTCACGGGTGGAGCGCGCCCCGGAACCAAGCTGCTCGATCGCCTAGGTCGGCCTAGCTCGAGCGATACCGCCTGGACTCCTGCGGCCGCCGCGCGGTTATTCGACCTGCTCGCGCATGGCAATGAACGGACGTGGCGATTCTTGGAGACAACCGGTGTACTCGCGCGGTCGTTACCCGAACTAGCGAACGCCGTTGCCCGGAGACGAGCCGACCCATTCATCATTGAACCAAGCCATGTCTTGAGGTTTGAACTCGTAGACCGAGTTGGCAGACAGATAAAGGCGGATCCGTTCGCGCTCGCCGCACACGAACACCTGGCGCATCCAGAACTCGTGTTGTTATCGGCGCTCGTGTTGGAGGCCGCGGGCGAAGATAACTCCGCGGAACCCGTCGCTCGAAGTCTCGTGGGTCGTCTTGGCTTGGGGCACGAAGCCGAAGATACGGTGGCGAGATTGGTGGTAGATGCTGCGCTCCTTCGCGCTGCGGCTGGGCGACTTGACGGGTTAACCGAAGAGTCTGTTCTTCAACTCGCTGCGCATACCAAACGAGCTGAGACCGTTTGGTCTCTCTACCTACTCGGTCTCGCATTAGGAGATCTAGACCCGACACAGCGCAACCGGTTGGAAGAACTCACCTCGCTTGTCGTTGCAACGGTTGAATGATCGGTTCATTCGTCTCTTCGCGTTGTGACACGCTGATCTAATGCGGGTTGGCGTTGATACGGGCGGGACGTTCACGGATGTTGTTGGCGACGATGGCAGTGTGGTCAAGATTGCTTCTACACCGCGAGATCCCGCGTCTGCGGTTGGTGCTGGTATCGAAGCGCTAGGCCTTGGTCGTCCTGGTGTTCTCGCTCATGGGACGACAGTGCCAATCAATGCATTGTTGCAGCGCCAAGGGGCGCGGGTGGCGCTTGTTTCTACGAAAGGTTTCGCCGACGTCATCGAGATCGCGCGCCAATCGCGACCGTCTTTGTATGACACATTCGTTGATCGGCCGATTCCGTTGGTGTCGCGCGAACTGCGATTTGAGGTGACGGGACGAATCGATGCCAGCGGCCACAGGGTCAATGAACTCGACCTCACGGATCTTGACGCGATACCGACTGATGTGGACGCGGTAGCTGTGTGCCTCCTGCATGCCGACCTCGACGCGACCGACGAGATCGCGGTGGCTCAAGAGTTGCGGAACCGCGGCATGGATGTCATTTGTTCGCACGAGGTCTCACCTGAGTTCCGTGAATACGAACGCACAGTGACGACGGTTGCCAATGCGTATCTGCGGCCGATCTGCAGGAGGTATCTCGAGGCGATCGATGATCTCGGCGAGACGGTGCTCGTTATGACTTCGGCCGGGGGCCTGGTACCTGCTCGCGAAGCGGCAGCAACACCTGCCGCACTATTGCTGTCGGGTCCAGCGGGCGGCGTGCGCGCTGCATCGGCTTTGGTTACTGCTTGCGGATTCGGCGATGCGGTTGCATTCGACATGGGTGGTACGAGCACCGATGTCTGTTTGATCCGAGGCGGAGTTCCTGAACCGACGTCTAGCCACACGGTCGGTGGGTTCCCGATTCGACTTCCTTCGTTGTCGATCCACACGATCGGAGCCGGAGGCGGTTCCATCGCACGAATTGATGCTGGCGGTGCTCTCGTTGTTGGACCGAACAGCGCGGGAGCGGTACCGGGACCTGCGTGTTATGGCTCAGGAACCGAACCGACCGTGACTGACGCCGACCTAGTTTTAGGGAGAATTCCGGAGGGGACATCGTTCCCTGGCATTGGACCATTGCGGATCGACCTGGCGCGCGCGGCGCTCGAAAACGCTGGGGTATCGGCAGAGGGCGTAGTGCGCGTCGTCGACGCTTCCATTGAGCGCGCCGTCCGACTCGTAACCGTGTCTCAGGGCGTAGATCCGCGTGAACTTGTGTTGGTCGCATTCGGTGGAGCGGGACCGCTTCATGGGTGCGCGATCGCAGAAGCCCTTGAGATGCGGGCTGTGATTATTCCGTCGAGAGCTGGCGTGTTTTCGGCTGTCGGTCTGTTGACCTCCCCAATGCAGCGCGATCTCGTTCGGTCATGGCCGACGCCTGGAAGTACAGGCGGGCTCGCCGATGCACTACGGAAGTTGGAAAACGACGTTTCCGGATTGCTCGAGGGTTCCCCGATGGTCGAGAGTTTTGTTGATTGTCGTTACGAAGGCCAGAGCCACGAAATCACAGTCAGTTCAATCGAAGAGTTCGCGATCGAACATGAGCGACGCAACGGATACATGCGACCCGGTGTTCAGGTCGAAGTAATCGCGTTGAGAGCGCGAGCGCAGGTTGCCGCACAGGTCGATCCTTCAGCGTTACCCGCACTCGTTCGGCAAAGCGCGCGCGGGCCGGAAGTTATTAGTGAGCCAGACTGCACCATCTGGATACCGAATGGTTGGCGCGCCGAGCCCGGTCCTCTTGGAGCGTTGTTGCTTGAAAGGTCTGAACAATGACCGAACTCGATCCAGCCGATCTCGAGATCTTGACTTCGAGGCTCTCTGGCATCGCATACGAGATGGGCGTTGTGTTGCAGCGCGGCGCAAGTAGTCCAAATATCAAGGAACGCCAAGACTGTTCTGCTGCTGTGTTTACCCCCGAGGGTGAGTTGCTTGGCCAAGCGGAACACATTCCCGTTCACCTCGGCTCAATGCCAGCTGCCGTTCAAGCCGCAATTGATGCATGTGGATACGCAGTTGGATCAGGCGGCCAGATCATCGTCAATGATCCGTTCGCTGGCGGGACCCACTTGAATGACGTCACGTTGGTTGCCCCCTGTGTTGTTGATGGAGTGCTGGTTGGGTGGGCGGCTAACAGGGCGCACCACGCAGATCTAGGCGGTATGACTCCGGGGTCAATGCCGCCGGAGGCGACGCACATTGCGCAGGAAGGATTGCGTCTCCCTCCCGTTGTGCTTGACGATGGCATCGTCGAGATATTTGTCGCGTCGTCAAGGACTCCAGACGAGCGCCGCGCCGATCTCGATGCACAGATTGGCGCAAACCGCTTGGGGGTTGCACGGCTTGCAACATTCGCTGGCTCGCCATTTGCAGCGGTTGTGGATTACGGAGAACGGCGCATGCGGGCCGCGATCGCTTCGCTCCCCGATGGAGTCTGGACAGCGGAAGACGTTATGGATTCGACGGGATCACTCCCGCATCAACAATCGCCAGCGCGAATAGCACTGACTCTTGTCATCGACGGCGACACTGCGACGTTCGATTTCACCGGAACAGACATGCAGCGTCCGGGCAACGTCAATGCCGTGCACGCGGTGACGGTGAGCGCGGTTGGGTTTGCATTGCGTGCCGTGACCGACCCTACGATTCCCGCCAACGGAGGAGCGCTGCGCGCGGTACGCGTGGAAGCTCCGGCAGGGTCGATTGTTGCAGCCGCTTTCCCCGCGGCCGTCGGCGGCGGCAACGTAGAAGTAAGCCAACGCATCGCGGATGTCTGCCTGCGTGCACTTGCAGCAGTCGCACCGGAAAAAGTGGGCGCTGCTAGCCAGGGGACGATGAACAACCTCCTAGTCGGTGGCGAAGGATGGGTGTATTACGAGACGGTCGGTGGTGGGCAAGGTGGCCGTCCTGGACGCGCGGGAATGAGCGGCGTTCATACCAACATGACAAACACCCGTGATACGCCGGTCGAGGCGCTAGAGCGCTTGCTACCGATGAGAGTCGTGCGTTACGGGTTACGTAGAGACAGTGGTGGTGCCGGTGAGTTCGCGGGAGGTGATGGCATTGTCAGGGAACTAGAGATGTTGGAGGCGGTGACAGTGTCAATCATTAGTGAACGACGTGTGACTCAACCGTGGGGTCTGACTGGAGGCGGTGCTGGCGCCATCGGAGAGAACTGGTTATTGCGCGGGGGCGATGAAACGCGCGCTGAACGATTGCCAGACAAAGTGACCATTCAATTGGATGCCGGCGATGTGCTCCGCGTTCTAACGCCAGGTGGTGGTGCCTGGGGGGCAATTATTCCGCGGAACGGATCGTAACGACTTCAACGTTGAGCGTTGTTTTTCTCGGGGTCTCGTAGCTCGCTCGGTCTCCGACGGCCTTCCCCATAAGCACTCTGCCTAGGGGAGAAGACGTAGAAAGAACGTCTCGGTCGCCTGGCCGTTCCTCTATTGATCCGATGAGATACTCGGTCGCCTCGGCTTCGCCTTCGATGAGGATTCCTACGATCGTTCCAGGTGCCACGACATCTGCAGCTGTCGTATCGACGATTACGACATCTTTGAGCATCGCGTCTATTTGGCGTATACGCGCTTCATTGAACCCCTGTTCATTTTTAGCCGCGTGGTAGTCGGCATTCTCTTTGAGGTCGCCTAACTCGCGTGCGCGTTCAATCGTGTCGGCGAGGTCGCGACGGTTGGGGCCTGAACGCATCGCGAGCTCTTCTTGGAGTCGGTCATGCGCAGCCTGAGACAGATGGGTTTGGTCCATGGGTTAGTCAGGCTAGGCGAAGCCCTGCGAAGTAGCTGTTTTTATTGCTTCAGGAAGAACAACTGGATTTCTAACTCGCCTGCGTCTGCGATCGAAGCGACGCGGGGGGTGGTTGGCTTGACGATGCCGTACTCTGTTAGCGAAATCGGGAGATGCCCAACTACTTGGATGGTCGTTCCGTCCCACCTACCCTCCAGTGGAATCGTCACGCGCCTAGTAACGCCATGCAATGTGAGATCTCCAGTGGCGTCGAATGAATTGGTAACCCCCTTTTCTTGAGGTTGCCTTAACGCGATTGGCGTAACGAGGACAAACGTTGCCTCAGGGAACTTGACCGTCTCCAGGCCCACGCCCTTCAACGCGTCGACTCGGAATTGGGGTTCACTTGTTAGGGCCGACAGTGATGCGGTGATAGTCGCGCTCGTCACGGCGCCCCCCTTGATCTCCATTTTTCCAAAAACTTCATCAGTGCGGCCTGTAGCTGTGTTCTTGATCGCGCCGACGAATTCTTCGTCTATGCGGAAACCGGCGAACGATCCGAACGAATCATTCGGCACAAGCGTCCACGCGCCGTCGAGAGAGCCACCTTCAGAGATCGGAGTTTCTTGGATTACGGCCGGGTCTTCGGCGGCATTGCGCAGAATGAGCAACCAGAAGGCGAGTGCCAAACCTAGAATCGCGATGACGATCAACATTAGGAATTTGCTGAACCCGCTGCGTCCGCCTTCGGCCATGGGCCAAGCCTCGCGCAGTTGAGCCTTCCAGAAGTGGAAACCCTCATTGGCACCGCCGTCTGTTTGCCCTAGCACTGACGGAAATGGTTTGACCTAAGGCCTGACCTGCTGCAATGCTGTTGGTTCCATGTTTTCATTTGAACCAGCCGCAACGACAACAATCGTAATTTCTTAGGCGGGCGCCGATCCTGGCGTTCGCTTCCAACCGTCCACTTCGGTGGGCGGTTTTTTGATGGATGAAGCAATGATGCTTCCATTACCGCGTGAAAGAGGGTTAGTGACTTATCGCATTGGGGTCATCGGTGGAGACGGGATTGGCCCTGAGGTCATTGCCGAAGCGTTGAAGGTCGTCGATTCAACGGGCGTCGCGTACGAGCCGGTTACATACGACCTAGGTGGCACTCGGTACTTGGCTACCGGCGAGGTTTTATCTGATGAGACGATCGAAGAGTTGCGATCTATGGACGCTATTTTGCTTGGTGCCATTGGCACACCCGATGTGCCACCAGGTGTGCTTGAGCGCGGACTCCTGCTTCGTTTGCGATTTGAACTCGACCTATTCGTAAACCTGCGTCCGTTCCTTGCACCCGCTGGCCCGTTGAACGATGGTGTCGACATGATTGTGATTCGCGAAAACACCGAAGGGACTTACCTCGGAGAAGGTGGGTTCCTTCGCAAGGGCACTCCGCAAGAGGTAGCAACGCAAGGCTCGCTTAATACGCGATTCGGTGTCGAGCGGTGTATCCGCTATGCGTTTGAACTTGCCGAATCTCGGCCGCGTAAGCATCTGACGCTCGTACACAAGACGAACGTCCTTACCTTCGCGGGCGACCTCTGGCAGCGCACGTTCGACGCCGTAGCCACCGAGTTTCCGAGTGTGACAACTGGCTACGACCACGTAGATGCAGCTTGTATCCACTTCGTCCAACGGCCCGAGCGTTACGACGTGATTGTCACGGACAACCTGTTCGGAGACATTCTCACCGACCTCGGAGGGGCGATTGCAGGAGGGATCGGGCGCGCCGCATCCGGTAACCTCAATCCCTCACGCACTGGGCCGTCCCTGTTTGAGCCGGTCCATGGGTCGGCGCCAGATATCGCCGGAACCGGTGCAGCGGACCCTCGCGCAGCAATCTTGTGCGCAGGGATGCTGCTTGAGTTCCTAGGCGAGACCAAGGCGGCTCAGCGAGTAGCGAGCGCCGTGAATGAGAGTGACGACGTTTTAGGTAGTACAGCCGAGATTGGCTCCCATATCGCAGAGAGGGTGTGACGCAATGTCCATTGAAAAGACCGACAAGATTTGGATGAACGGCGAACTAGTCGATTGGGATAAAGCCCAGATACACATCCTGACGCACACGCTGCACTACGGAACCGGCGTGTTCGAGGGAATTCGCGCGTACGAAACCGATGACGGCCCAGCCGTATTCCGACTTACGGACCATGTGGTGCGCCTATTCGAGTCCGCCGCAATCATGATGATGGATATCCCATACACGGTCGACGAAATAATTGACGCGATCAAACTTACGGTGCGATCCACTGGTCTCCCGTCGTGCTACATCCGCCCGATTGCCTATTACGGCTATGGGGAAATGGGATTAAACACAATTCCTTGCAGTGTGGATGTTGCGATCGCATGTTGGCCGTGGGGCGCGTATCTGGGTGACGATGCCGTCACCAAAGGCGTGCGCATGAAGGTCAGTTCATGGAACCGTCATGACCCAAACACGATGCCGCCAACTTCAAAAACGACGGGCAACTATGTCAACTCGTCCCTCGCCAAAGTAGAAGCGCTCAAGGCGGGTTATGACGAGGCGATCATGCTCAACCCAACAGGTGACGTGAGCGAATGCACTGGCGAGAATCTCTTCTGCGGCCGGAAAGATGAACTGATCATGCCGCCCCCAGGCGCGGGTGCCCTTGAAGGCATTACTCAGGATTCAGTAGTGACGATCGCCAGGGACCTCGGGTATACGGTGCGAGCAGCAACTTTGACGCGCAGCGATCTCTACGTAGCCGAAGAATTGTTCGTTTGCGGGACTGCTGCCGAGATTAGCGCCGTGAATTCCGTGGACGATCGCAGCATCCCTTGCCCGGGTCCCAAGACAACCGCCATCGCCGCCGAGTTTTCGAAGGCGGTCCGAGGCAAGACGGATCGATATAAGGACTGGGTCGAGCATGTCGGCTGAGATTGTCCTGCCTTCGCGGGTTGAGATATATGACACGACTTTGCGTGATGGCGCGCAACTCGAAGGAATCTCTCTAACAGTCGATGACAAGTTGCGGATTGCAGAGCAACTCGACTGGCTAGGCGTCGACTACATCGAAGCAGGATGGCCAGGCTCTAATCCAAAGGATGACGAGTTCTTCCGGCGCGCTCCTAAGGAACTCAACCTAACCACGTCGATGCTTGTCGCGTTTGGAATGACCCGTCGCATCAAGGGCAAGGTTGATTCAGATGACACGCTCCGGCATCTCGTCGAAGCGGGGACTGGGACTGTTTGCATCGTCGGAAAGTGCTGGGACTATCACGTAACAGAAGCACTCGGAACAACGCTCGATGAGGGCGTAGCGATGGTGAGCGAATCAATCGCGTACCTCAAGTCACATGGGCTCAAGGTGCTCTTCGATGCCGAACATCTATTTGATGGCTACAAAGCCAACCCAGAGTTCAGCCTGCGAGTCTTGGAGGGAGCGGTCACGGCGGGCGTAGACCGGCTTGTCCTTTGCGACACGAATGGCGGGGCACTGCCGTTCGAGGTCGAACGCATTGTCGCGGAAGTGATCGATTACTTCCGGTCCGATGTTGCAGTTGGCGTTCATCTACACGATGACGCCGGATGCGGAGTCGCCAACGCGCTGGCCGGCGTGCGCGGGGGTGCCACTCAGGTTCAAGGGACCATCAACGGATATGGCGAGCGCACGGGCAACTGCAATCTCATCACGATTATTCCTAATCTCTCGGTCAAAATGGGTGTAGAGACACTTCCTCCGGACCGCATGGAGCGCATCACGCCCGTCGCTCACCATGTCGCGGAGTTGGTCAACATGACACTCAATCCGCAAGCACCGTATGTCGGGAGCTCTGCGTTTGCGCACAAAGCCGGCCTTCATGTGAGCGCCATCGTAAAACGCCCGGACGCGTACGAACATGTGCAGCCGGATCTCGTCGGGAATGGGACGCGGTTCGTGCTTTCCGAACTCGCAGGCCGTTCGACGATTCTTCTCAAGGCAGCCGAACTTGGCCTCGAACTTGATGGCCCGACGGTAAACGAAGTTGTTGACACGCTTAAGCAACTCGAGAATGCGGGGTACCACTTCGAGGTTGCAGACGCGTCTCTCGAACTTCTCATGCGCCGCGTTTCTGGCTGGGAACAAGAATGGTTCAGGGTCGAATCGTTCACGGTCGTGACAGATGACACGAGTCCAGCTCCATCGTCGGGTCATGTTCCAGATGGCGTCACTACCGAAGCAACCATCAAAGTGTTTATCGGCGAAGAACCGGTGACCGCGACCGCCGAAGGCAACGGTCCCGTGAACGCGCTCGACCGGGCCCTCCGTAAGGCGCTAGGTGGTCTCTATCCGGCGCTCGATCTGCTCCGTCTTACTGACTACAAGGTCAGGGTCTTGGATACAAACAAGGGGACAGGAGCCGTTACCCGCGTGTTGCTCGACTCCACCGATGGCGAAGAGACTTGGACGACAATCGGCGTCAGCGAGAACATAATTGAAGCGAGTTGGCAAGCATTGTCCGATTCTCTTGTCTACGGCTTGCTACAAGCATCCAAGCGCGGGTAGCAACACTTCTGATGCCAACTGATCCGTACGTACCGACCACCCTCGATGAGGAGCCTCGCCAGGCGCCAAACCTCGCTCCTGGTGTGCACATGCCGCCGAGTGTCGGTTGGCGCGCAGATCGCCCTGGCGATCTGTCTTCCGCTCAGCCAGAGGGTGCGCTTCTTGGTACTCCAGGACCGAGCACTGGCTACGCGCTCACATTGGCAAACCGGCGCCGCGACGACCTGTGCCTTGCGCCGCACGAAGATGCTGAAGACGCGATTGCCGTAATTGGAGCGGTAGCGATGAAGCGAGCGGGCGCCCTAAGTCGTGCACCGATAAATGAAGACGTTGAAGTCGCGATGGGCGTGCTCGGCTACTCGGATGACGCATTGTCAGCGCGTTGGGAATTGAGGGCGGGAACCGTTCGAGGAGCGGCGCACGAGTACTCGGTCTGTCGCGCGGTTGCGGACACCGTTCCTTTGTCTGCGCTGGTTCAACCAGTCGGCGGCGACTGACCGTGGGCCTCTTTATGCTCTCCGATGAGCTTGAGGCATTGCGGGAAGTTGTAAGGCGGGTAGCGACGACTCAGATTGAGCCGAACGCTGCAGCGGCCGATAGCGACGCATCGTTCCCGTGGGCATCTTTTCAGGCATATCGGGACTCGGGTCTTGTGCGTGCGATTTATCCTGAACACCTCGGCGGCGATGGAGGCGGAGCGCTCGCATACGCGATCGTCGTCGAAGAAGTGGCTCGCGTCTGCGGATCCGCTTCTCTGTTCGTGCTGATATCGCGCCTCGGTGTAACTCCCATCGTCAAGCATGGGTCCGAAGAACTTGCTCGCAGGATCGTTCCGCGTGTCGCGAGCGGGGAGTGGCAAGCCAGTTATTGCCTCTCTGAGCCTGAAGCCGGTAGCGATGTGGCGGCCATGTCGACGCGCGCCGTTCGCGATGGAGACAATTTCGTACTCAACGGACGGAAGTCATGGATTACCAATGCCGGTATTTCTGACGTGTACACGGTCTTTGCTAAGACGGATGCGGATGCTGGAAGCAGAGGGATCAGCGCGTTCGCGGTAGCTAAGGACACGCCAGGGTTTTCGATTGGAAAGCTTGAACACAAGATGGGCATGCGCGGCTCTCCGACCGGCGAACTGTTATTTGACGATGCGATTGTGCCTGCGGACTGTTTGATCGGTTCTGAAGGACAGGGATTCGCCTATGCCATGGGAGCGTTGGACACCTCGCGCCCGATTGTTGGTGCGCAAGCTGTAGGCATTGCTCAGGGTGCTCTCGACATAGCGACCCGGTATGTCACCGAACGCCGCCAGTTCGGGAAGCGGATAGCCGACTTCCAGGGTCTGCAATTCATGCTCGCGGATATGGCTACGCAAGTCGAGGCCGCGCGCACCCTGGTGTACCGGGCATGTGCAATGGTCGATGCCGGCGACGCTGGGGTATCGAAGATCTCGTCGATGGCCAAGTTGTTTGCCTCAGATATTGCGATGCGTGTGACCACAGATGCGGTCCAAATTCTTGGTGGCGCCGGGTATACGACCGAGTTTGCCGTGGAGCGCATGATGCGCGATGCGAAGGTCACGCAGATTTATGAGGGCACTAATCAGATCCAGCGAGTTGTTGTCGCGAGACGGCTCTTAGACGAGATAAAACCGTGACCGATTCACGCGCTGTGCGCGTCCGGTTCGCGCCCGCGCCTACGGGTTATTTGCACGTCGGGTCTGCCAGAGCGGCACTATTCAACTGGCTCTTCGCGCGCCACCACGGTGGGACCTTTGTCCTTCGAATTGAAGATACCGATGCCGCGCGTTCCAGGGAAGAATGGATTGTTGGCATCCAAGACACGTTGACATGGCTCGGCCTGGACTGGGACGAAGGTCCATTTCTGCAGGGCGACAGACTTGACAGGTATGCGGCCGCGGCGGACACCCTCCTCGCTTCGGGCCGCGCCTATGAGTGCTACTGCACCCCAGAGGAAGTAAGCGCCCGAAATGATGTTGCCCGCGCCGATGGGCGATCGCCCGGATACGACGGGCGATGTCGAGATCTGAACAGCGACCAACGCGCCGCATTGGCAGGCGAAGGTCGGCCCAGGTCAATTCGGTTCCGTACCCCTGATGAGGGCGTGAGTTCGTTCACCGATTTAGTGAGAGGAGAGGTGACCGTTGAGTGGTCAACGATTGCTGATTTCGTGATTGTGCGCTCGGACGGCAGCCCGGTTTTCTTTCTCGCCAACGCCGTTGATGACGCCGAAATGGCCATCACCCATGTGCTCCGAGGCGAAGATCTGCTCGACTCGACGCATCGGGTATTAGCGATTCGGGAAGCCCTGGGCATCGATGGAAGCCCCGAGTACGGGCACCTCCCGCTATTGGTTGGTGCCGATCGAGCGAAGTTGTCTAAGCGCCATGGAGCCGTTGCTCTCGAAGAATTCCGTGACTCGGGGTTTCTCCCTGACGCGTTGGTGAATTACCTGGCACTGCTCGGATGGGCTCCTGAAGACGGGCGTGAGGTGATGACTCGCGAGGAACTGATTACAGAGTTCGACATCGGTCGCGTAACACACTCGGCAGCATTCTTCGATTACCAAAAGCTCGACTGGATGAATGGCGAACACATTCGAGCTCTGGCCACGGATCAACTCGAGGCATTGGTAGTCGATGCCGTTCGAGCACGATGGGGCGAAGAGTCGAATCGCGAGTTGGCGGTAGCGGCGGCGAGGCTCGGACAAGAACGAGCGACCACTATCAAAGCGCTCGTCGATCAGGCGGATTTCTTGTTCGTCGGTGATGCGGACTTCTCAATCTCTCCAGACTCATGGGAAAAGGTCGCGGCTTCTGAACGTGGCATGGAGGTGCTCGACGCGGTACATGCGCACATCACCACATGTGAGTGGACCGCGGAGGCTGGAGCTGGTGGTACCGATGTGCGAGGAGTGATCGAGGCTCTTGGCCTCAAGCCGCGCAAAGTTATGTCACTGCTCTACGTCGCCATCGAAGGTCGTCATGCGGGACTTCCCCTCTTCGAAGCCATTCACTTGCTCGGACGCGACCGTGCGTTGGCTCGGCTCGACGCTGTCCGCGTCCGCCTAGGTGGAGGCTTGGGGTAGGTGAGGTTGGCCGATCGCGGGCTAATATCTCGTGTCCCATTCGGGGGTGGTGTAATTGGCAACACAACAGGTTCTGGTCCTGTAATTGGGGGTTCGAGTCCTCCCCCCCGAGCTGGGTGCCGGGTGCATCAATACCCGGAGGACAAGCAAGGCCCCGTCGTCTAGTGGCCTAGGACGCTGCCCTCTCAAGGCGGTAACGGCAGTTCGAATCTGCTCGGGGCTACAAAACACGAGTCCGGGAACGCATCCCGGACTCGTGTAGTGCGTCGCAGTCGACGTGAGGGGCGTAATTGTGAGGGGCGTAATTGGATGTACCTGTTGCGCGTCGTTGAATAACGCGCGTTGCGAATGTTGCTCGTGTTGTGACGGCAACGCTTTAGTGGCTCGCACATTTTGCGAATGTTCGCGAGCGATTGTGGGTATCCGCGAAATGACGACGGGTGTGTGTAACGCTCATGTTGTTCGCACGATTAACGCGGACAGACAGTAGTTAGTTAGTGGTTGACATTTATATTCGTTTACGAGTGAGCGGTGTGATGAACCGAATTCGGAAGACGCAATGAAGGTAATGCTTGACCTTCGTGAGATTTTGCGTACGATGTCCGGTGAGACACACTGCGGAGGTGATGCGTAAGGCAGGTCTCGTCCTTCACAACTAGGCGTGGCAAGTGCAGCGGAGTGCACTCCATGCCGAGGGATAACGACACTGAACAACTGAAACCACGTTGATCACAAAATTGACGATGGCGAAGTTTGTCAGTCGATCCCTAAGTTCGCGGTGGCAACGAACCTCGCGCAGCCGAGTGCTGGCGAGTGTGAGTGGCACCGTGGTTACGAGGAGATCATCGACATCACCACTGTGTGGCGTTCGGTGTGTCCTCAGACAGAAGCAATTACCGATTAGATAAAACACCGTAGAAAGGTGGTACTAGTGGCTCCAGCAAAAAGAAGGACCCGCAAGGCCGCAAAAAAAGCTCCAGCAAAGCGCAAGGCCCCAGCTAAGCGGAAGGCCGCAAAGAAGGCCCCCGCAAAGCGCAAGGCTCCTGCCAAGCGTAAGGCTGCAAAGAAGGCCCCAGCTAAGCGGAAGGCCGCTAAGAAGGCTCCCGCAAAGCGCAAGGCTCCTGCCAAGCGTAAGGCCGCAAAGAAGGCCCCAGCTAAGCGGAAGGCCGCAAAGCGTAAGGCTCCCGCAAAGCGTAAGGCTCCCGCAAAGCGTAAGGCTCCTGCCAAGCGCAAGGCTCCGGCCAAGCGTAAGGCTGCAAAGCGTCGCTAATTACGTCGACACTCTTCGGAGTTAGATTTGGGGAGGCCTTCGGGCCTCCCCAAATCGCGTTCAGAGGACAAGTCGCCGGAACGCTTCGCCCACGTTGTAGACGGAGGCAACTGCTGCGGCTTGTGCATCAGCGGTAACGCGCTCGGCAAAGGCTTCGTGTTGCAATGCCTCATTTTCACTCCCGGCGTCAATACCCATAGTTGTTTGCCATTGGCTGCGGTGGCATGTCAGAGCGGCGATCTTCGTAGACAGCGAAGCATCGATCGATTCCGTGTGATCCGGTTCATCGGCTTCGAACAAGAGGAGGTGATTTGGTCTGTGGGGCGAATTACCGACTTCGGGAAAGAAGTGCGGATCGCGTGCAGCTACGGCGCCGTCTACCGTCAACCAGCCTGCGTGACGATGGTCTGGATGTAAGCGATAGCGCTTCCATGGATCATGTCCAAGTAGTACCTCGGGCCGGATATCACGAATCGCGCGCACGATGTGTTCCCGTTCGGCTGCGGTTGCGGAGAGTTCTCCATCTATGAGCCCGGCCCAATGCAATTCGCAGTTGCCGAGAACCGTCGCTGCGGCAAGGGCTTCGACTTTACGGTGGTCTATCAACATTGAGGGATCGTCCGACGGGTTCCACGTCCCTTTGGAGCCGTCGGTCAACACCAGCATGTGAACCTCGCAACCTACAGCGGCCCACTTGGCCAGCGTCCCGCCGCATCCAAATTCAATATCGTCGGGATGTGCGCCGATGGCGAGCGCGGAACTGGGAAAACTGAGGTCTGCGTACATATCTAGATTTCTGCCGCACTGAGCGCTGCGAGGTCACTTGGGAGATCTACATCGAAACATAAACCTGGGTCTCGAATAATCTGCACGGCGAGTCCGGCTTCGAGTGCAGACGCTTCGTGGCGTTTGAAGGAACCGGGTCCAAACGCGAACCGGAAGGCGGGCTGGGTGGATGTGTCGTGTAGGACGGAGGCGATGGGCAGAGCCAAGACGTTCGTGCCATCCTCACGGTGGCAGGGAACGATGAACGCGACCTGATCAGAGATGTTCGACCCGAAGGTCGCGAGTGATCCCGGAACGGCCAAGGGCAGGTCGCCGTGCGCAAATATGAGGCGCGATAATCCGCGATGCTCACACCACAGCGCTCCCGCCATAGCCGCGCTATCGAGTGTCCCTGGGTCATCGAGGATCTCGACACCACGTTCGCGGGCCCAATCTCGAACCTCGGGAGCATCAGAGACGATTGCGGTTGGCAGATCGCCAGCAGCATCGGCAACACGATTCGCCATCTGTCGCACGAACTCCTCACGAATTTCGTCGCTAAGCGCATCCTTGAGTCGAAGCTTTCCCGATCTAAACGCGCGCACCGGGATTACAACTCCTGCGCCATGTTCGGGCGTCACCGCGTCTGACGGCAGTTCCCTCAGGGGGTCAGGCTTCATGGTCTGCGTATGCTACCGATCGATGGATGTTGCATACACCCTCGCGTTGGCCGCGTTGTTCCCACCCTTGCATGCCGGAGTGAAATGGGTAATCGATGGCGTGGAAGAAGTTCCTGCGTTGGGGCCAGTGATATTGGCTAGCAATCACATTTCGTATCTGGATCCGCTAGCGCTCGCATATGTAGCGAACCGACGTCGGCGGCGCGTGCGCTTCCTGGCGAAGGAGGAACTGTTTGAGAAATGTGGCCTTGGGATGATCTTGCGCGGGATGCAGCAGATTCCGGTGCGCCGAGGTACCCCAGATGCGGGCGGATCGCTCGATGTTGCGGTTCGAGATCTATTGAAAGGTCAATGTGTTGGAGTATTCCCTGAGGGAACAATTTCGCCAGATCTTGAACCGATGCCGGGTAAGTCCGGAACAGCGCGCCTTGCGGCGGCGAGCGGCATACCGGTGACGCCGATTGGACTCTGGGGCTTACACCGCGTCATGAGTAAGGGGCGCAAGCCGGAGTGGCGTTGGCGCGCGCCGGAGATAGCTGTAATCGGGAAGGCGGTTTTGATCGAAACGAATGAAGACATCCATGAAGCCACGGACAGAATCATGGAAGCAATCTGTGGTTGTGTCCGCAGGGCACGGGAGATTTTTCAGAAGGAAGTCGTCCAGGATGATGGTTGCTGGTGGGTACGGCCAGCGGAAACTGCCGTGTTGCGAACTAGTCGACCCGATGAGCGGCCATGACTACCCGAGTTGCAGTGATAGGTGCAGGATCGTGGGGTACGGCTGTCGCGCGGATCGTTTCCACAAATGCCGAGGTTGTGCTTTGGGCTCGCGATGACGAGGTTGTGGTTTCGATCAATGGTGATCACTGCAGTCCCGACTACCTGCCTGGCATTGATCTGCCAGCTGCGGTGCGTGCTACCGGTTCACTCGAAGAGGCGTGCGCTGGAGCGGAGGTAATCGTAATGGGCGTGCCGTCTCACGGTTTCCGAGACGTGCTCGCCGCTGCTTCGCCATGGATCGCTGCCGACATTCCGATCGTCAGCCTTGCCAAAGGTGTCGAACAGGGGACGCTGTTACGTATGACTGAGGTCGTAGCTGACGTGCTTCCCGAACATCGGCAAGACAAGATTGGCGTTTTGACCGGGCCGAATCTTGCGCGTGAGGTAGCAGCGGGTGGACCGGCAGCTTCGGTCGTGGCGTTTGCCGACGGCAGAACTGCGGAATTCTTGCAGCACTTGTTCATGACTGAAACATTTCGTGTATATACAAATCCTGATGTAATCGGGTGTGAGATTGCCGGAGCGCTGAAGAACGTTGTCGCTCTCGCATCTGGCATAGCGCATGGTCTTGGATATGGAGATAACACGAAGGCCGCGCTCATGACCCGAGGGCTAGCGGAACTCGCGCGCCTGGGGAACAAACTCGGTGGGAACCCAATGAGTTTCGCCGGACTAGCCGGTCTCGGTGATCTGGTAGCTACGTGCACGAGCGAAAAGAGTCGCAATAGAACTGTTGGAGTTGCTCTTGGACAGGGGAGAGCGTTAGATGAGATTGTTGCGGAAATGAAGATGGTCGCCGAAGGAGTCAAGACGACCGGAGCGGTGCTTGAGTTAGCTCGCCGCGCCGAAGTGGAAATGCCGATAGCCGAAGAGGTCGGAGCGGTGCTCTACGAGGGTAGAGACCCAAGCGAGCTAGTCCCCGAGTTGATGCTGCGTGAGGCCAAACCTGAACTGCGCGGCATGCGGTGATCGTTGGTGCGCTCGGTGCACCAGGGAGGGCGTTCGTAGGCGATCGCGGGCAGGTCGCGGTGCACAATGAGGACTGGTCGTTGGACTGGTGGATCGGCGCGGACGACCGCGTGCGAGTGCCAAGCAGTGACCCGAGCACTAGGCGAGTCGAACACGGTGGCGCTCCGATCGCGCAAACGCGTCTCCGGGTTCCGGGGGGAGACGCGGTGCAGCGCGTTTATGGCATCGGAGGGTCCGGAGGCGCAGTCGTCGTAGAGGTCGCAAACGAGTCACCTGCAGCCTTCGTGGTCGGTTTTTCGGTCGTTGGCGCGCGTTCGATCTCGCCGGTAAGTGTCGATGGAGCATCGGGAATAGCTGTCGACGGTCGGTTGGCGATCCTGATGCCGTATGCACCGCCGCGATGGTCCGTTAACGATGTAGTCGGTGCAGCGCCAACGATCGGGGAGAGCACTGGCGCGATGCCGGCATGTTCTGGTCGCAGTGGCGTCAACGCGACGATCTGCTTTCCTCTGAGCCATAGGAACCGTCTTCGCATTGCTTTGCTTACATCCGGATCCGATCCTGGGCGTTTAGATCTCGTGAATATGCCTGACGCCGACGAGGTGGCGCGAGGTTGGAATGCACATCTCGACAAGGGAATGCGGGTCGTGCTCAATGACGCTCGAGAAGAAGGCGCTATCAACTTTGCGCGATCGCAGGTGCTTCTAGATCCCGATCCAGACGCTGGTGTTGCTGCGGCACTCGAAGACTGGGGCTATGACACGGAGGCGACTATTGCATGGGAAGCGCTGTCACTACGCGCTCGGCGCGCTTCGGTTCTGAGACGGGGCTTGGATGCTGGTGATTCCGCATCGGCGTTACTGCTACGCATGCGCAATGAGTTGCTTCGTGAGACACACGACGGAGTGGACCTGCTACCTAGTCGTGATCGGCGAGCAAACGTGGACGTACACGGGGCACCTACACGATTCGGGAGCGTGTCGTTCGCGATCCGGCGCATGGAAGAAAAGGTAAAGGTTTTATGGGAGGTAACTGATCCCGCACAGCGTTTCGTATTGCGTGCTTCGGCGCTAGACGATTCGTGGAACACTTCCGAAGCAATGGGTGAAGCAATTCTTAGCGCTAACCGAGACTGACATTCCGTGTGTTTGCTGCTTTAGGACAATCTGAGCGTTGCTATGCGAGCAGGTGGGAGTTCTATCGCGCCGTTGAATCGATCCTTGGCGCGACCGAGTAGGTCGATCTCCCAACCTTGCGCTGGAGCACCGTCTATCCATATCGATGCAGTGCTCAGAGATGCACACGGGTTGAAAATACGGATGGTCAGTCCGCCAGGATCGCGTGTTACCGCAGAGACGACCGCTCCATTTACCTTTAGCTTGTTGCCAGTGTTCACTACGGTGCCTACGGCATTGGAAGTTCGGGCTCGCTCTAGCGGAACGAGGAACTCGTCCGCGCGGTTGTAAAGCTCAGCGTCTTCCCAGTCGCCTCGGTGGGGAACTACGGCGTAATCGACCGCAATCTTGCGCTGTAGCTGTGGCCCTTCGAGGGGGTCAAGCGGCCCAGCCGGGTTAGGGCGCAATGCAAGTTCGGAGCGGGACAGATACCCAGTGGCGCGGAGCAACGTGAGCACAAGTTCGGAGCCGTCCTCAACCAATTCATATTCGAGCAAGCCATCATGCAACAACGCGATCCCGGATGTGCCACCGCTGGCATCGACAAAACGGCGGGAAACGAAAGTTGGTAGGGCAGTTTCGTGAGGCCCCCCTTCAGTTTCAAGCCCACGCTCAACGACGGCGAACGCGCACTCGGCGCTTGAGTGGGTAACCGACTCGGGAAGGGGGAAGTGCGCGCGAACCCGATGGTCTCGCGAACGGTTGTCCCACTCTGTGTGAACGCGGAGAAACGTTTCGCCTTGGCGGAGTTCGAGCGTTGTCACGACTTCGGTGAGGACGGAGTCTTCGCTTCGGTCCGAACAGAATCGAGCATCTCCAATGGCGCTCGATGGCCACAGGTATTGAGCGGCTATGCGAAGCCGCGCACGAACGGGGCCGCGTTCGGGGACAGTGATTGCAACCGTTCCGGGTGTGTCTACGAGCAAGTCGTTAGTTGGGGGCGAGTAGTTGTATGTGTCTCCCCCGTCACCACCTTCGATGATGCGTCCGAGGCCAGTCAGGTGGAGTCCATCGGGGGTAGTTATTGCGTAGGTGCCGTGTCGCGGCTCGACTTCTACGCGCATGTATTCGTTCTCTAACCAGTTGGGGCCTGCGACGACGGATGGGCCTTCTTCGGGAGGGAGGCCGTCGACGATCTTAAAGGTGCGCCATCCGAAACCCGGAACGGATCCGGCATTGGCGACGATTTCGCGCGATGGCGGTTGGACTACGGAGAACCGGAACGTGGTTTGTGCGTCGGCGATCGTTAGAAGTTCATCACGCAGTTCTTCTAAGTCCCGCGCGGGCGCTCCAGCTGTTGCCATGTAACAACGTACGTGCATTATTCCGTCGTCCGTTCGATCTAATTCGTACCGTGCTATGCGGGTTCCTGCGAACTCTGGACCTCGCATCATCTCGAGGACGTTGTTTATCGCGAGACCGTTCACTACGGTGGAGAACGCCTCACCTCCGCGCGTGTCCGCTACCTGCGCCGGGTGCGAGCTTCCGTCGTCGAGGGCAATCAAGTGGCACGGTCCCTCACCGGCGACCACGGCCTCTACCAGTCCAGAACGGTCTGCACGCGTCGGGTTGACGACGAGTGTCGAACCTGGTTCCGCATCGACTTCGGATGACAAAGCGTGCAGCGCATCGCGCACCAGCCCATCACCGATTTGTCGCGCTTCCTGATATCGGACTACCACCGCATCCACCACTTCGTCATGGCTACATGCGCACGACGAGTCATGCGCGCTATTGAGAACGAGTTGCCGCCATGCCTCCGTTAGCAACTCCTTCGGATAGCGCTCGCTCGCCAGCAATAAGGCACAAAGTGGTTCAGCGCGACGCTCAAGAGCTCGCTCAGCGCGTGCGCATGCTTGATGAACATCTACGCGGTTTGAAGCGACTCCCATCAACACGTTGGCGCGTGCCCCAGAGCGCAGTTCGCCCCGCCATGTGGTGATCCCATCGCTCGGCTGCTGCGCGAGGTAGTCGGGCAACGAAGTGACGACGAATTTGTAGTCTGTTTGCGCAGCGTTGGCTTCTTCGATCACGCGCCCCAGCCAAGGCTGGGGCATCTGGTGGTCTGTACCGTTCATCAGGAGAATGCCGCCGCCATCGAGGCGCGCCGTTCCGAGCTCGGCTTCGTAACCGCGTGCACGGCCCAACAGTTCCGAGGCTTTATCCGGTAGGTCGCGGCCGTTGGAGTACGAGCCGACCAGGTATTCAGCACGTACGCGTGAACCGTCTGGTGCTTCCCAAAAAAAAGCGGTCTTGTCGATCGCCGACGGGACGCCGCGCCACACCACGGCATGGTCTAGGCCAGCGTGTTGAAGTATTTGCGGCATCTGCGCGACGTGTCCGAACATGTCTGGCAGGTATCCGACCATCATCGGGCCTCCGAACTCGGTGGCGCGCGCTATGCCCATTTGTAGGTTTCGGATCATCGTTTCGCCAGAGACCATGTACTCGTCCATGAGGATCATCCATGGACCAAACGCGAGGCGCCCGTTCTCTGCGAGTCGTCGAAGAGATGCTGCTGCCTCTGGCCTTATGGCCAAGTAGTCATCGAGGACCGCGGTCTGACCGTCGAGAAGAAAGTGTTTGTAGTCGAGGTCTTCTTCGAGTAGCGGTAGTAGTGCGTCGAGCAACTTCACCAGCCGCATTCGGAACGTTTGGAACGGCGAATACCACTCCCTGTCCCAGTGGGTGTGCGGAACGATCGCGACGACGGTTGGCTTGTCACTCATCGGGCGCAGCCTAGAGCGGTTGATATGTGGACCGGCTGTCAGGTTGCAATCATGTGCGCGACGTTGTTCTAGAAGTTGAGCGTGTCGAGGTAGAGCGCCCACTTGTCCTCGTCGAACGCGTTGTCTAGCGGCCCAAAGTTCGCGGCTGCGATGCCAGGCGTCGGGGCGATGGGTGCACAAACAGGTGATGGTGTGCCCACCTCGAGCGAGGCTGGATCGAACCAAATGTCAGGGGAGAAGGACTCGGCCATGAGACTCGCACCCAGGTTGTTCGCGTAGCGATCACGTTGTGTGAGGAACCAATTGTCGCCCTCTGCCCCAGGTCCTTCTGGCGGCGCTCCGAGAAAACGCCATTCGAGGAAGCGCAACACCGATGTGTGGTCGTATGTTCGGCTGTCTACAAAACCGGGGCGCGCGAACGGCGAAGCCATGACAGTTGGGACGCGAAATCCAGCCTGGGAGAAGTCTTCGGCATCGATAGCATTCGTGCGGTCGTCCGGTAGGTGGGGTGGTGCGGCGTGATCAAAGAAGCCTCCCCATTCGTCGTAGGTAGCGACAAAGAGGCCGCGCTCCCAGTGGTTTGACTTTGCGAAGGCCTGAAATACGTCTCGCAGGAATCCCTGGCCAGCGCAAATGTCGGCCAACGGATGGTCATCGTTGCGATTGTCACCGACGAAAGCGGGGTCTACGAAAACAACGTTGGGGAGAGAGCCTGACGCACAATCTGTGAAGTAGTTACTGATTTGGGAGACATATGGCATCAAGCGATTGCCCCACAAAGCAAGTACGGGTAAATCTGAGTAATAGGAGCGAGCCGGTACTCCCGCAGCTGCGAACCGGTCCCAGATGGTTTCCCATAGGAAGCCGCCCTCGGCTAATGGAAGATAGTTGTTCTTGATGCCGCCAGATTGTGCTGCGTTGAGGTACTCGCGGTTTGGATATGTGGGGCCAAGAATGGAGCAGTGATATCCGTCGAATGTTGTGAAACGTTTCGCGAGGCGGGAGCTGAACGGCAGATCACTTGCGCCGTAGTAACCGAGCGCGAACTCGGAGTTGTTCGCACCTGTCGCGAGGAACCCGCCATCGCGTTGGGCGCGCCCTGCGGTCCAAGAATGTCCGGGGTCTCCGAACCCGCAACCGCGCCACGGATCCGTCGTCTTGTCCCAGTTGGGTAGGTACGCAGTGTCTACGAGGCCAGTGGGACCGGTGTATGTCTGGTGCTGGTTGCCGTCAATGCCAAACCCCGCGCCGTACCGACTGCGTCCTTGCTCCAGGTAGTTCTCGTGGGTGGCAAGCCAACCGAGCCAGTGGTCGAACGAGCGGTTCTCCATCATGACGACAACAACGGTGTCGATGCCGCAATCCGATGCGAGTCCGTCGATCAGCGATGAGCCGGGCTGGAACCCAGTCGGATAGAGGCCGCGACATCCCGACAGCGCGGTCGCACCAGCCAGGGCTCCACCGGCGATCGCTGCGTTCTTTATGAACTTGCGTCTATCAATCACTACATTCGCCGCCTTGCCGGCACTCATTGTGACCGATTCCAACCAATTAGTCACGGGCCACGGCCGATACCCTGGCCGAGTGCCCACTCTCGATCTCGCGAATACTTCGGTATTCCTCGACTTCGACGGGACGATTAGCCGCGCCGACGTTGGGGTTCACTTGCTTGAAAGGCTTGGTAAACCCGGGTGGAAGGCGATTGATGCCGAGTACGACGCCGGAGGAATTGGGAGTCGGATATGCCTGCTTGATGAGTGGGACTTGTTGCCCCACGATGCCGACCTGTTGCGGTCAGTCGCACACGAGGTTGCAATCGACCCTGGACTCGATGAATTGGTAGAGGGCCTGGTGTCAGCGCACGCCGAGGTGACCGTGCTCTCGGATGGGTTTGGGTTCTACGCCCAAGATGCGTGTGCGCACTTAAGCGTTCCCGTCTTGACGAATGCAGTCGACTGGGAAAGTGGCTCGCTGAGTTTTCCGAACGAAGATCGCTGCTGTGCTTGTTCAAGTTGTGGAACGTGCAAGCAGGCGCCGGTGAAGGACGCGTTGCGGCGTGGGCGTACAACTGTTGTAGTCGGTGACGGAACGAGCGATCGCAAAGCAGCGTTGCTCGCTGACGTCGTGTTCGCGAAGAGTTCACTTTCTGAATGGTGCACGATGAACGGCGTAGAACACCAGAGATTCGACACGCTCGCCGATGTGCGTTCGGCATTGCTGTCGGTGCCGTTGTAGGCATCCTGCGCGATCGTTGATAGTGGGGCTACGGTCAGGTCCCGTGACGGCGACAACGAGTCCCACGCTGCGGCTCGAGCGTCAATGCATAAGAGACGGAGACCGCCTTGTATGCGGGATCGACGAGGTTGGACGCGGCGCATGGGCTGGGCCAGTAACGGTCGCAGCAGTTATTCCGGGCTCGGAACACCTGGCTGGCGTGCGCGACTCGAAGATGCTTACTCCCGTGAAGCGCGAACAAGCAGCTGCTGCGGTTAGCGGTTGGGCAGAAGCATTCGCGATAGGACATGCAAGTCATGACGAGTGCGATGCGCTTGGGATGACAGCGGCTCTTCGCTTGGCCGCGATGCGCGCACTCGCCGCGCTTGCCGATCGCGGGTATGAACCGGACCGCGTAATTCTCGACGGTAATCATGATTATTTGCGTATGGGTTCGCGCGTGACGACGGTGGTCAAGGGAGACGCGACATCGCTTTCGGTAGCGGCGGCGAGTTGTGTCGCCAAGGTGACCCGCGATGCGTTGATGAGAGATGAGGCCGAGAACTTCCCTGCGTTCGGGTTCGAGTCGAACAAGGGATACCCGGCTCCGGTTCATAGGGCAGCATTGTCTGCATGGGGACCGACAACGATCCACCGCCGGTCATGGTCTTTCATGGATGACCTGGCGTGGGGCGGAATTGAGCCAGCACCCGGGCGGTTGTTCTGAGGGCCGCCGTCTTCGCTGAAACGATTTCCGTCAGCGCGAGCAATTAGTCTCAGGCGCATGGGACAGCCGATCACAGTTACGGCGCGTACAGGGGCATCGCCTACGACTCGCCTTTATGACCTAAACCGATCTTTGACGGGTATGGCTACTGAGCGATACAGCTCGGTAGAAGATGCCCAGGCACGTGGCGGCCGCCCACCAGATGTGCTTGCTGCTCGCCTGCTCGAGGCGGGGGCTACGACCGTAACGGTGTATTCCAACTCCGTAACCGTTGAGGCCGCTTCCGAGCAGTGGGGTGAACTCGAGGCGAAGGCCACTTACCTAATTGAGCATCTTTTTGAGTACTACGGAGATGATGCTGGCTGGTCGTTCGAGGCCCGAGGTGTAGAAGCGCCCGAGGTTTCACCCATCGCATAGTCCGGTGCGGTAGGGCGATTCCGCTGATCCGCGCCCGTGGGTAAGGACTAGCAACATCGAACATGTGTTCGATAAGGTGTTGAGGTGGATATGGCCTCTTCTTCCCCTACGGATTCGGTTCCGGGTGATGCAGTTATTCCGCTGCGTGATCCCGAGGCACGTGCGCGCCTATATGAGGTTGCGCGTGTCGGTGCTCCGCTGCTGCTTGCCAAGGACCGTCTTCTTCCGGTACCTGGTCCGTTAGGCGCGCTAGTCCCCGAACTTCGGCGCGGGATGGTGGTGGCTGTTACCGGCGTGCCAGGGGGAGGAGCTACAACACTCGCGTTTGGATTGGTTGCTGCGGCGAGCGCGGCGGGGGAGTGGGCCGGTGCTCTTTGCCCTGACCACACTCTGGGTGCGCTTGCTGCGTCGGCGGCCGGTGTTGATCTCACGCGCTTCGCAGTTGTGCGCGATGTACCGCTAGATCGATGGGCGGTTGTTGCGGCAGCGTTGCTCGATGCAATAACTGTTGTGTTGGTGGAGGTACCACGCGGGGTGCGTGCCGCCGATGCTCGTCGGTTGGTTTCTCGCGCACGAGAACGAGGTGCGGTACTAGTGACGTTGGGCGAGTGGCCAGCCGCGGCCGCTTTGCGCATTCATGCAGAAGGTGGCGAGTGGAATGGATTCCGTATGGGCGACGGCATACTCACGTCGCGCAACCTTTCGGTCCGGGTTGAGGGAAGTGGTGCACCGCTTCATGGGCTCGTGTCCTTAGCAAGTTGATAGTGGAGACTGCGCGCACTTTGTGTTTGTGGTGTCCTGACTGGCCGGTAGTAGCGGCGCGCCGTCGCGGCGATGCACCCGATGATGCGCCTATTGCTGTTCTGGAACGGAGTCGCGTCTTCGCATGTTCTGCCGAAGCTCGTGCACAAGATGTGGTTATTGGTATGCGCCGCCGTGAAGCGGAGACACTTGCTCCTGGTATCACAGTGCTCGAGGTTGATCTATCCGGAGATACGCGCATGTTTGAACCGGTAGCGCGCGCGGTCGAAGATCTTGCACCGCGGCTCGTGTTGGAGCGCCCAGGGATGCTGTCGTTTCCGACGCGGGGGCCTTCGCGCTACTTCGGAGGCGATGAGAAACTTGTAGAACGCATCATCGAGGTGGCGCGTGTCGCGGGGGTGCCGGACGCGCGGGCTGGAATCGCGGATGGCATATTCGCTGCGCGTCTCGCTGCTCGGCGTGGTGTGATCGTTGTACCGGGGGAGACCTCAGAGTTTCTCGCGCCGTGGCCCGTCGGAACGCTTGGAGATGAGGAGTTGGGTTCCTTGTTGTGCCGCTTGGGGCTAAGCACTCTTGGGGCGTTCGCGGCTCTACCTGTGCCATCGGTGCTTGCGCGTTTTGGCTCGCATGGTCTCGGCATGTATCGGCTCTCCCGTGGTGAAGACGAACATCCGCCATCGCTCACCGTTCCACCTCCTGATCTGGTGGAGACCTGTGAGTTGGACCCGCCCGCGGAGCGTGTGGACGAGGCAGCGTTCGCAGCGAAAGTACTTGCAGACCGATTACTCGGAAGGCTCGAAGCGATGGGTCTCGCGTGTACTCATGTTGTGGTGGAGGCCGAGACCGAACACGGCGAACATCTTGCGCGTGGTTGGCGACATGAGGGGGCATTGACGGCTGCAATGCTCGCTGAACGTGTGCGTTGGCAACTCGATGGCTGGTTGACCGATGGCTTGAGGGATCGCGCAACGGCAAGGGGAGGACTTACCGGAGGGCTCACGTTGTTGCGGCTCGTGCCAGAACAGGTGATCCCTGCGACCGGTCGCCAGCTTGGGTTTTGGGGAGGTGATGCTGCCGGAGCCGATCGTTGCGCGCGGGTACTGGCGCGGGTACAGGGAATTATCGGACCGGAGAATGTTGTGACGGCAGTACCTCAAGGTGGACGAACCCCCGGCGAGAGGGTGCGTTGGGTCCCATGGGGGGAACCGCGTGAACCGTTGAGGCCGATCGAGGCTGTAGTGGGTCCGGTACATTCCGAGGTCCCGTCGTGGCCGGGCGGTGTACCCGGACCACCTCCAGCGCGCGTGTTTGACCCGCCGGTGCCAGCAACGCTGCTCGACGTGACGGGCGCGGAAGTAAGTGTCTCGGGGCGCGGGGAGGTAAGCGCACCCCCCGCGCTGTTGCGTAGCGCAGTTCTTGTGGGAGGGGGTGGGGAGATCACGGGGTGGGCAGGGCCGTGGGCCCACGATGTGCGCTGGTGGGACCGGCGAACACGATCAAGGTGCACGTACTGGCAGGTGGCTGTAGGAGAAATGGCATGCCTGGTAAAGGTCAAGCAAGGCCAAGCAGCAATAGAAGCCATCTATGACTAACAGGAGGGCGATCTCGGCACGTTTCGGGCCCTATAAGGGCCTCGAACGTGCCGAGATCGCCCTTGTTGTGTGGCGAACGTATGTTCGATAGTGTCGTGCCTCCAGGTTTTGGGGAGGAGCGCGGCGACTTATGGGTTCCATGTATGCGGAGTTGCACTGCCATACAAACTTTTCTTTTCTTGACGGTGCTAGCCATCCCGAGGAACTCGCCGAAGAAGCGCACCGGCTCGGCTTAGCGGGTCTTGCCGTTACCGACCACAACGGCTTCTATGGCGTAGTCCGCTTTGCAGAGGCAGCTCGCCCACTCGGGTTGCCAACCATCTTCGGAGCGGAGTTGACGCTTGGTCGCGGAAGCGGCGCCCGCTCCACAAACGGCATTGCTGATCCACCTGGCGACCACCTTCTAGTTCTTGCGGAAGGGCCGCGCGGGTATGCCTCGCTAGCGCGCGCCATCAGTGAAGCACAACTGCGCGGGGAGAAAGGTGCTCCTCGGTTCACACTTGAAGATCTCATAGCGGTACACGCCTCCTCTACCGGCAATTGGTTTGTGCTAACCGGATGCCGCAAAGCCGCGGTTCCTCGCGCACTACAGGAGCATGGCCCTTCGGCGGCGATGCACGAGTTAGCGCGTCTTGTACAAGCGTTTGGTCGTGACCGCGTGTTGGTGGAACTTTGGGATCACGGTAACCCTCTTGACCATCACCGCAACGATGTTCTCGCTCGCATAGCGATGAACGCAGGCGTCGAAGTGATTGTTACGAACAACGTGCACTATGCAACTCCAGATCGTCATCGTCTTGCAACAGCACTTGCTGCAGTGCGCGCGCGTCGCAGTCTCGATGAGATGGATGGCTGGCTACCGCCCACCCCGTTCGCGCACTTACGCAGTGCCGACGAACAACTCCATCGCTTTGCCCGTTACCCGGGAGCAGTAGAGCGCACTGCAGAGATAGCGGCGGCGTGTGCGTTTGATCTGAAGGTCGCGGTGCCAAACCTGCCCGACTACCCAGTCCCAGATGGGCACACCGACATGAGTTGGCTTAGAGAACTCACCCGTCGCGGAGCATCGGTTTACTACCCGGTCACTCATTCCCAGTATGAACAGGCGATGCGCCAGATCGATCACGAACTTGGTGTCGTTGATGAACTGGGTTTCGCTGGCTACTTTTTGTTGTTGCACGACATCGTCGAGTTCTGTCGCACGCACGACATCTACTGCCAAGGCCGGGGAAGCGCGGCAAACAGCGCTGTCTGTTATGCGCTCGGCATTACCAAAGCCGATGCGGTCGCTCTTGGTTTGTTATTCGAACGGTTCCTTTCTCCCGAACGCGATGGCCCACCCGACATCGATTTAGACATTGAACATCAGCGCCGTGAAGAAGTGATCCAGTACATATATGCCCGCTACGGACGAGACCGTGCAGCGCAGGTAGCAAACGTGATCACCTACCGGCCGCGCTCCGCGCTCCGCGAGATGGCCAAGGTCGCCGGCCTTTCGCCCGGCCATGCCGATGCGGTCACTCGGTGGATAGATCGTTGGCGCACGCGTGAAAAAGCGTTCGATGACTTCCGCGAACAAACAGATGCCCCGCATGTACCCGAGATCGTGTTGGAACTGGCCGATGCAGTTCAGGACTTCCCGCGTCATCTAGGCATCCACTCGGGGGGAATGGTGATGGCAGACCGTCCACTTGTGGAGTGTTGCCCCGTCGAGTGGGCTCGCATGGAGGGCCGTTCGGTGTTGCAGTGGGATAAAGACGATTGCGCTGCGGCGGGCCTTGTGAAGTTTGATCTGCTTGGTCTCGGGATGCTCACGATGTTGCATCTAGCTGTTGATCTGATCCGCGAACACGAGGGGCTAGAGGTAGATCTCGCCACTATTCCCCAAGAACCAGAGGTCTATGCGTTGTTAAGCGCAGCAGACACAATCGGTGTGTTCCAAGTAGAGAGCCGCGCACAGATGGCGACTCTTCCTCGCCTGCGCCCCGAGTGTTTTTACGACCTCGTGGTGGAGGTGGCGCTCATACGACCTGGTCCCATACAAGGTGGATCCGTCCACCCGTACCTGCGGCGTCGCAACGGTGAAGAGGAGGTCACCTACATGCATCCGTTAGTGGAACCGTGTCTGCGCAAGACCTTGGGCGTTCCGTTGTTTCAGGAGCAACTCATGCAGATGGCGATCGATGCCGCTGGTTTTACTCCTGGTGAGGCTGATCAGTTGCGTCAAGCAATGGGTTCGAAGCGGTCGCAAGCGCGCATGGAGCGCATGCATGGAAGGTTGATGGATGGCATGGCAGCGCGTGGGATACCGCCAGAATCTGCAGAGGAGATCGCGCACAAACTTGAAGCATTCGCAAGCTTTGGGTTCCCCGAAAGCCACTCGGTGAGTTTCGCTTACATCGTGTATTCGAGCGCTTGGGTGAAGTTGCATCACCCAGCCGAGTTTGTGTGCGCGCTGCTCAACGCGCAGCCGATGGGTTTCTACTCGACACACACGCTCGTGCGCGACGCGCGACGTCACGGAGTAGAGATACTCGGGCCGTGTGTGGAGCACTCAAGCCGGAACTGCACACTGCAACCGCGCCCAGAAGAAGCAGGGCCGATTGGACGCCCGTTGCCTGGATGGCACGCGGACCCGTCGATTCGAGCGGTACGCATCGGGCTGCGTTACGTGCGCGGATTGTCCCAAGCGCTTCTTGATCGTATAGATGCAGAGCGAGCGATTGAACCGTTCAGTGGTCTGGAAGATTTCACTAGACGAGCCGAAGCGCCAGTAGATGCGCTCGAAGCACTTGCAACCGCGGGAGCGTTCGCGTGTTTCGGCGTAGACCGTCGCTCAGGCCTATGGGCCGCGGGAGCACTGCACGAAGCGCGGCCCAATACGAGTGCTGGTGCGGTCGCGGCGCGCTTGCCCGGTACCGCTGTAGGTGTGGTTGCACCGCCGTTACCGGGCATGACCGACGTGGAGGAGACAGCAGCAGATTTATGGGCAACAGGAATGGCGCCAGGCAAGCACCCCACCGAGTTCGTGCGCGCCGAACTCGACGCACGAGGCGTGCTTACTGCGGCGGCGCTGCGTGAAACGGCTGGCCGTCAAGTGGTTGAGGTGGCAGGGGTGGTTACACACCGTCAACAGCCAGAGACAGCGAAGGGAACAGTGTTTATAAATCTTGAAGACGAGACCGGACTCATCAATGTGATCTGTCCGCCAGGGGTGTGGAAGCGCTACCGCAAGGTGGCGCGCCACGCACAAGCATTGCGTATACGTGGAGTTCTCGAACGGCACCAGGGAGTGATCAACGTGATTGCCCACCGCATTGAGGTACTCCCGCTGGCATTGGCAGACATACTCCGATCGCGCGACTTCCGGTGAGGGGAGGGCAACACGAGACAACAGATGTGCGGGTAGCGCACTCAGACCCCAGGGGTCCGGGTAGCGTCGCGGCGTGTCCCCAACGCCCGCCCCTGCAGCCGTTGTAACTCTCTCGGCCCCACCACCGCGCACACAGACGGGACCCGCTGGCCTAACGGCGTCCGAAGTAGCGGAACGAATAGCGCGCGGCGAAGTGAATGGATCGGGTGGGCGCACGAGTCGAACGTTGCGTGAAATCGCGAAGGCAAACATTCTCACAAGGTTCAACGCGATCCTCGGCACGATGCTTGTGTTGATACTCGTATTCGGCTCTCCCATCGATGGACTGTTCGGGATCGTGCTTGTCGTCAATGCACTGATCGGGATCGTTCAGGAACTGCGAGCGAAACGAACGCTCGATCGCCTCGCTGTGCTCAACGCTCCGATCGCCCGCGCAGTGCGTGATGGACAACTGATCAAGATTGCAGTCGAGGACGTGGTGCTAGACGATCTCCTCGAACTACGCACAGGCGACCAGATACCAGCCGACCTGATCGTCACTGCCGCCGAAGGTATGGAGGTAGATGAGTCTCTACTGACCGGCGAGTCCGACACCGTAGGCAAGCAGAAGGGTGCGTCGCTTCTCTCAGGGAGCATCGTCGTGGCTGGTCGCGGCCGTGCTCAAGCGACGGCTGTAGGGGAGGACGCATATGCCCGACGGCTGGCCACCGAAGCTCGCCGTTTCAAAGTTGTTCACTCCGACCTCGTCGAGGGCATCAACAAGATTCTTGGTTACGTCACATGGATAGTTGTGATTGTCGGCCCATTGTTGTTTTGGCGTCAACGTGCCGATGGAGACTTTGCGGAAGCTGTCACCGGCGCAGTCGCTGGTGTTGTAGGCATGGTTCCGGAGGGCCTCGTCTTGCTGACAAGCATTGCGTTCGGTGTTGCCGCTATAACTCTGTCGCGGCGTCAGGTTCTTGTGCAGGAGTTGCCAGCGGTAGAGGTATTGGCACGGGTTGATGTTGTGTGCCTTGATAAGACCGGAACCCTCACCGAAGGTGCCGTCGAGATGGGCAGCATTGTTGCGCTGTCGACAGTCGATCAGGCGGAGATCGACGCGGCACTCGGTGCAATTGCCGATGATGACAACGCCAACGCGACCATGGCCGCGATAGGTGATTTTTATGAACCGCCGAAGGGCTGGACTCGCACCGGTACCGTCCCGTTCTCATCGGCGCGCAAATGGAGCGCTGCGAGTTTTACCGAACACGGCAGTTGGGTTCTCGGTGCACCGGAAATGGTGTTGCCGGACGCATCTGACCCTGTGCGCCAAAAAGCAGATGATGCCGCGGCAACGGGAAGCCGCGTATTGCTACTCGCACAGGGAACCAGCGCGCTCGTTGGCGAAGTTCTACCCGAAGGGATTTCTCCAATAGCGCTCGTGTTACTTGAGGAACGGGTCAGACCTGACGCGGCAGAGACGTTGGAGTTTTTCACCCGCCAGGGAGTAGCGCTGAAGGTGATCTCCGGAGACAACCCGCGGACGGTAGCCGCAGTCGCGCGGCGGGTATCGCTTCCCGATCCGGGTGAACCGATTGACGGGCGTGATCTGCCCGAAGACCTTGATGCGCTAGCCGACGTTCTTGAAAGGCACTCAGTATTTGGGCGCGTGACGCCGCATCAGAAACGAGAGATGGTCAAGGCGTTGCAATCGCGGGGGCATGTCGTTGCCATGACCGGCGACGGAGTCAATGATGCTCTTGCGCTCAAAGACGCTGATATTGGTGTAGCGATGGGTTCTGGTGCGCCAGCGACGCGCGCAGTAGCGCAACTCGTGTTGCTAGACAGCCGGTTCTCGACTCTCCCAGGAGTCGTGGCCGAGGGGCGCCGCGTGACAGCGAATATCGAGCGTGTTGCAAACCTCTTCCTCACCAAGACCACATATGCATCGCTTCTTGCGATAGCCATCGTCATTACCGCGTGGCCGTTCCCGTTCCTTCCACGCCACCTCACGATCGTGAGCACGTTGACGATTGGTATACCTGCATTCTTCCTTGCGCTCGCGCCGAGTGAGCGGCGGTACATTCCAGGTTTTGTCGAACGGGTGTTTCGATTTGCGTTCCCAGCCGGGGGAGTTGCTGCAATTTGTGTGTTAGCTACGTATGCATTCGCGCGGAGCCAAGAACTTTCGACGCGCGATGCACGTACTGCCGCGACGATGGTTCTGATGGTCATCGGATTGTGGGTGCTAGTAATCCTTTCGAGACCACTCACCGTCTATCGCGGCGCACTGCTTGCGGCGATGGTTGGACTGTTCCTCGTGGTGTTGGCGATCGTTCCGCTGCGCGACTTCTACAATCTCGCTATACCGCCTGGGAACGTTGTTTGGGTTGGGATATTGATCGCGGTTGTCGGCTGCGCCGGGGTGGAGTGCGCCTACAGACTCATGTCGCGGCGGGAGACCGCAGAAGTTGTTCTGAGCGACTAGTAGCGCCGACGAGTTCAGCGATCATCGAGTGTTATAGCCATTGCTTACGTCGGAAAAATACGGCTAGTGAAGAGGTGACTGTCACCATGAAGATGAGCGCTGCAGGGTAACCCCAGGAGGTGTTCTGGAGAAACATGTTTTGGAAGTTCATCCCGTAGATGCCGGCGATCAATGAAGGCACGAGGATGAGCGCTCCCCAACTCGACATCTTCTTCATGGCGTCGTTCATATGGTTCGAGACGATGGCGAGGTGGCCTTCGAGCATTGCGGCTAGGAGGTCCCGTTGTGTGTCGAGGGTGTCTGCGACGCGCATGCTGTGGTCCCATAGGTCATTCATCCGAACTGTTGATTCACTTCCTAGCCATGGAACTTCTGGACGAGATAGAGCATGAGCGACCTCGCGAATAGGCGCTGTTGCATGACGGAAACGCAGGAGATCGCGCCGGACAGTGAAGATTTCCTTCGGTATCGCGTCGAAGACGACATGATCCAAGACGACATCTTCGATTGATTCGAGGCGATCGTCCAACCATTCCGAGGCGACGAAGTAACCGTCGATCACGGTGTCGAGCAGTGCCCATAGCAGTAGCCCGAGGTCGTCGCCGTGTATGTCGGCGCGTATCGATTCGAATCGATGTCTTGCAGGTTCGATGGCGGCATCGTTTTCAGGCTCCCCATGGCGAACCATAAGAATCCAGTCCTGGCCGAATACGAGGTCTACTTCGCAAGTCGTGAGATGGTCTTCGGTTGGAGTGAGCATGTGAATCGCAACATGGAACTGGTTGCCACGCTGTACGAGCTTGGTGCGTTGCTTTTCATCGTGTAGGTCATCGCGAACGAGAACGTGCAATGGCAAGTATTCGGCAATGAGGTCCAGCTCGTCGGAACTCGGGGCGGTCACATCGACGAGTAACAAAGTCGAACCCTCACTACGAGCATCGTGGAGTGCAGTCGCGAGCGACTCGGGGGCCACCGGATCTCCTGCGAACGCGGAGGCTCCTTTGGCGGCAGCGTCGGATGGTCGATATTTCCAGGCTCGGATCATCGTGCCGAGCCTAGGGACTAAGCGGCACCTTGCGCGTGATCTTGGGCGGCCCTGTGCTCTACGCGGGTGGCGCAGGTGGAACCGCGGGAACAACAGGAACCGGTGCCGGAGCGGTGCCGCGGGCGATCTTGCGCGGTGTTACTGCGTACCTCTCGACGAACCGTTGGCGCTTTTCAGGTTGCCCAACCCTGTTGATCACTCTGAAGTTCTCAACCACATATCCGTCATGTCCGGGAGCTAGTTCTTTCTCGGTCCCGACTGGCATTGCAGGATCATCCACATACTCAACCGGCGCCAGGAGTGTCTCCAAGATGTTCGGACCTTCGGCGCGACATGAGCGTCCTTCCTTGTTGCCGTACAGAGACACCGTGATCGAAGTAGGGCTATACGACGTGCGTATTAGGACTCCAGAGCTCGAGTCATTGCGGAACTTGTTGTCGATCGAAGGGAAATTGAGCGTTGCCTCTCGGCCCATCGGATATCTGGAAATGTAGAGAGCATGAACAGTGTGTGTCACATCTTCGTAACAACCAAAGAAAGTTGCGTTGTAGAGCGTCGTCGAAATTTGACTGACGCCTCCACCAATTGCATCTTCGTACTCAAGGTCGGCTCGGATGGCAGGCGCGGCGACGTACCCCTTTTCGGTTGTGCGCGGGCCGAGGGTCCCGTTCAGCGAGAAGGTCGCGCCTGGTTCGACGATCGTGTTGTTCAGCGCATCGGAAGCAGTGTGGATATTCGTAACGCGCTGCGCGCAGCAAGGGTGATTTGTTGTGTAGCTGGAAACGAGTTCAGTGATGTTGAGTTTGTCCGCCCAAGCGGTCGAGCGCGCAGGTTCGGCTTTCTGTATCGGCGCGATGGCTGCGTGCTGGCCGCGACCGATTTGGCGCGCGACTACGTCGATGTTGGCGAGACTCCCTGTTGTGGCCGGAATCACGCTCACTGTTGATCCAGAGACAGAGAACTCTGCATCCTTGGGGAGCGTCTCTACTGGCCCTAGTCCAGGTGCGAGTTCTGCGCGCAACTTCACAGGGTCAGACCTCAGCACCAGGCGTGACTCAACGATCTGGGTTGAGAGCGTTCGGGCTACCTGTTCCGGCGAAAGCGTGATGTCAGTGGCTTTGGCCGTTACTACCACGGGTGCAGCCAACAAGGCCCGCGCCCTGCGCGCGGCGTCGCGCAAGTCTTTGATGTCGATTGCGGGCGTGGTGTGTCCGATTGGAATTGATCCGGCATCGCTCTCACCTCGCGCCAATGCAGCTACCACCGCACCCCTCGCCTCCGCGCGGTTGATACCAGTCCCGGCCTTCGGGGCAATCTCGATCACATGCGATCCTTCGAAGGCCAACCCACCGTCCACGAGGCCCTTGCCGGTTTCAGAAACCCAACCGTCCATCACTCCTTCAACCCGGTGTTGATCGAGCGTGATCGATAGTGGGACGCGGTCATTGCGGGTGCGGCGTAAAATTGTTCCTACGAGTTGGTCGAGTGGGTTTGCCGATCTGCCAGCCTTGCGCGCACTTCGCACCGTTGCAGGTAGGTCGACCACAAGACCAAGCGCAGAGGGGTCGACAGACAAGGTCTTGTCGCCTGCCCTGATCGTGACGGGAGTCGCGTACAACCGGTCGGATTCAGCCTGCAATGCCACCAAAGCCTCTTGTTCGCTCAAGCCGCCAAGAGATACATGACCGACAGTCACCCCCGGCATGACCTGGTTCCTGAATGCAATTCGATCGGCTAGGGCACTACCGACAAGAAGCAGTACAACCAGTCCAACGATCAACCCCACAATTGGCGCTCGACGGTCGCTCCAAGCCCGTGCGAGCCGTTCACGGCCTGGGGCATGCAACGGATGCAATTGAGGCGGCTGGTTGGGCACGGGAGCAGGGGAGGTGTCGACGGTCACTAGGACACGAAAATTAGCGCATGAAGTTGGCTTTGCCGGGTCGGTGTGCGGTTGATCATGCGATCAGCCGGTGACCTACGCTGCTCCTACAAGGGTCGAGGAGAAGCATGGTTGTCGAAACGCGAGTCAAGAGCCCCGAACAGTTGCGAGACCAGACTCTCGCGTGGCTGAACGAACAGCTTCCTCCAAGGTGGATTGAGGCGATAGATACTGGCGACGTCGACGGTGTGGCGATGGCGCGCACGTCCCTTGACTACGCAGACTGGTGCGTGCGATTCGGCGCAGCGGGATACGCCACGCCGACATGGCCGTCCGAATATGGAGCGGGACTGTCGCTTACGCCGGGCGAGGCCAGGCATGTCAACGATGTACTAAATCACTACGAGGTGCCGCGGCCGTACAACATCATCGGGATCGGGATGGGCGGCCCAACCCTCATTGCATGGGGTACCGAGGAGATGAAACACCGCCTGCTGAAACCCTTGGCATGCAATGAGGAAATCTGGTGTCAACTGTTTAGTGAGCCGGTCGCTGGTTCTGACGTTGCGGGACTGGCAACGCGCGCTGTGCGCGACGGAGATGAGTGGGTAGTGAATGGGCAGAAGGTCTGGACGACGGTCGCCCACATTTCCCGATGGGGAATGCTCCTTTGTCGGACCAATCCCGATGTTCCCAAGCACTCAGGCTTGTCGTACTTCGTGGTCGACATGCACCAACCGGAAGTAGAAACGCGACCCCTGGTGCAGATCACGGGGGATGCTGAGTTCAACGAGGTGTTCTTTACCGATGCTCGAGTTCGCAATGACTGGATGCTCGGTCGCGAAGGTGACGGATGGAAGGTAGCGATCACCACGCTCATGAACGAGCGAGTTTCGTTGTCGGGTGCTGGCTCGATAGGCGGCGATGCGGTAGGCGGAAGTCCGGTGCAACGACTTATCGAACGTCATCGCGGCATCACCGATCCAGTATCCCGTCAACGGCTGTCGCAGGCATACATTGAGAGCCGTCTAATTCGCATGAACAACGACCGTGCAACTGCCAAGCGTAAGAGTGGTGGCGAAGCCGGACCAGAAGGTTCGATCACCAAACTCCAGCAGGCTGAGTTTAATCAACGTGTCCAGAAACTCGCGATCGATCTTGAAGGTGCAGCAGGAGTTGCCTGGGAGGGCCACAACCTTTCTTTGACGGAGCGTGTAGGCCGGTCCCCGCAAGTGGATCCCGGCGCATCTGTAGCATTCGGATTCTTGAGAGCGCAGGCCAACACAATTGAGGGTGGTACGTCCGACATCATGCGAAACATCCTCGGCGAACGCGTACTCGGTTTGCCGAAGGAGCCGGACACGTCACGCGAACTCGCTTGGAAGGATGTCTTGCGATCAGGTTAAACAGCAGACTTGAGCGCTTTCTTGGACGCCGTGGGACGCCCACGGTTGAGATCGCGCGATCGGCTGAAGACGGTTCGATAGTTCTGCTAATGCTCGACCGCTTGTTGACGCCGGGGACTCCGACGCTGACGCCAGAAACCCTCGCTGACCGCGCTGGCGTTGATCGCGAGTTCTCCAATCGTCTGTGGCGCGCAATCGGCTTTCCCGACCTTCCAGAGAATGTCCCCGTCTTCACCGAGGAAGGCTTAGACGCGTTGCGGAACATCACGGGCGGGCTTAACAGTTTACTTCCGACCGATGAAGACCCAGAGGAAGCACTCGTAAGACAAGTCCGTGCTATTTGTGCAGGACTTTCGAGGATTGCCGAAGTCCTGAGTGATGGAATCGCAGCTTCGATAACCACTGCGCGACAGGTTGGAATGTCTGAACAGGAGATCGCCTCCTTGTTGGTGGACGGTCTCGACTGGGAACGCATTTCGAATCTCACCGACTACGCGCTGCGCCTTCAAGTTAGGGCTGCCGTACGGCGCAAGTGTTCCGTTGAGAATGAGCCGACATCTGATCTAAGTGTTGGTTTCCTCGATCTCGTTGGTTACACGGCGATCAGCCAAGAGCTTGACTCAGTGGACCTAGACAATTTGATCGTGCGCTTCGATGCTTTGACCCGAGACTCTGTAGCCGAACTGGGTGGTCGGGTCGTGAAGACGATCGGCGATGAAGTTATGTATGTAGCCGACGACCCACATGTCGCCGTAGAGATTGCCTTGCGCTTGACCGAGCGAACCGCAGGCGACGACCAACTACCTGAGGCGCGCGCGGGAGTGGATCTTGGAGCCGCTGTAACACGAGACGGCGACTACTACGGTCCAGCAGTCAACCTCGCACACAGGTTGGTAGAGGTTGCTCGTCCTGGAACTGTCCTCGTGTCCGGGAGCGTTCACCATGCCGTCATTGACAACCCAGAGTTTGCGTGGTCGCGTATGCGCGTGCGACGCATCCGTGACATCGGACGCATCGAGACGTTTTCGGTACGCTCCGGTGACCGTTCCACAACAGTGCATCAGTAGATTCACCGGGATATGAACAGCGAACCACTTTGCCTTCTGAGCGTTCATGCTCATCCCGACGATGAAGCGTCGAAGGGCGCCGCTACCGTCGCGAAATATGCAGCCGAAGGGATCCGAGGCGTCCTGGTTTGTTGTACTGGCGGCGAAGAAGGCGACATCCTCAATCCGGCTGTCGATACTCCAGAAGTTCGTGCGGACCTGACGAACGTGCGGTTGAAAGAGTTAAAAAACAGCGCGGACGCGATCGGATACGCGTTGTTACAAATGCTCGGCTATCGCGATTCCGGGATGAAGGACTCCGATGCGAATAGCCACGCGGAGAACTTCGCTAATGCTCCCATCGACGAAGCCGTCGAAAAACTCGTGCGAATCATTCGTGCTGAACGCCCCCAGGTACTAATCACTTATGGCGACGAGAGCGCGTATTACCCACATCCCGACCACGTGAAGGTCCACGAGATCTCAATGCCCGCTTTTGAAGCTGCAGGAGATGCCGAAGCATTTCCAGACGCGGGGCGCCCTTGGCAGCCGAAGAAGATGTATTACACGGGCTGGTCTGGGCGTCGAATAAAGGCATTGCACGAGGCCTTTCTGGCGCGCGGCGAGGAGAGCCCTTACGTCGGATGGTTGGAACGCGGCATAGACGGCCGCGCCGACCATCGATTCACAACGTTTATCGATGTAAGCGACTTCTTGCACAAACGTAGAGAGGCGCTGCTGGCACATCGAACGCAGGTCGACCCCGATGGCTTCTGGATGCGCTTGCCCGATGATGTGATCCGCGACGTGTTTCCTTTTGAAGAGTTCATTCTTGCCCACTCGCTAGTCGACAACCATGTTGGCGACGGCGACGTGGAAGACGATCTCTTCGCTGGGCTAAGGACTGAAACACGCGCTACGGTCTGACCGGTCTACGATCCACTAACGGAGGTACTGCAGCTATGGCCAAGTATTTGTCGCAGGAATGGATTGACGAAACTCGCGTATTGGCCGAGAGTCAACCCGAACGCCCCGGCTCATCTGCCCACATGCAGTATGTCGTCAATGGTGGACCTGACGGAACCATTAAGTACTACTGGCGCATTGAAGACGGCCAGCTCATCGAGAGCGCGCTTGGCGAGATGGAAGGTGCCGACTTCACGATGACGCTCTCCTATGCAGACTCCGTGAAGGTCCAGAATGGAGAACTCGACGCGAACTCGGCGTTCATGCAAGGTCGCATGAAGGTGACGGGCAACATGGCCAAACTCATGCAATTAATGCCGCTGACCAACTCACCTGAGTACAAGGCGTTGCAGGAAGAGATCCGCAAAGTAACGGATTACTAACTTCGACGACTCATAATTCGCCAGTTACGACCTCTGAACCTCTCGCAGTTCTCGATATCCAATCAATGTCGCGTCCGAACGCGTGATGAGATCTGCGAACGCCGCATCTTCGCAAAGCGTCGCGTGATCTTCGACCCTATTGGCCCAGTCCGGATGCGATGAGCGTAGTTCGTCTGTGTCAACAGCCGGATGGAAGTAGACCTCGGTGACGCCCGGCCGTAGTTGTGAAAGAGCCTTTTCAATCGCTTTCTTCGAGCCGACCGATGTGTAGATGAAGTGATCGGAGAAGCAGATGCCTTCCTCGGCCGCGATGCGTCTGAACGGAAAGCCGACAAGTGGTTCTGCGCTCGCCCCAACCATGCGTAATGGCAACGCGAATTCGGAAGCGAGTTCCAGATACACGCTGAAGAACTCCGGTTTCAATTGGAGCGTCCCCATGTGACTATCGAGGTGACTGACATCGAAGCCCCAGAGAATGGCACGTTCAATCTGCGCGCGACATTCTTTGGTCACTTCTTCGATGTCCGCATGTTCCCAGACATCTTCGACGGTACGCGGGAATCCTCCATCGCCATCGAGCAGGCTCGGTGAACGTGTAATTGGACCCCATCGGTATCTTTCCCATTCAGATGTGAGGGTGAGATGCACACCTACGTCTTCGCCGCGGTAGTCAGCCGCAGCATCACGTGACCACGGGCAAGGGACCATCAGAGTGGCGCTGGTGGCGAATCCGGTTCGGAGGGATTCGTAGATTGCGACATTCGCCGAGCGCGAAGATCCGAGATCGTCGCAGTTGATGATGACGAGTTTCGCGTCGGGCGCGTAGCCGAGCCGTTCTGCGAGCGTGGACACGCTTACAGGCTATGCGAAGTGATTGGTAAAAAGGACGCCCGCACGGTGCACGATGTCTGGGCCAGAAAATGGCATGTTCACTATCACGTCGTCCACACCAGCCTCGATCAACTCGGCAACGCGTTCAGTTGCTTCGCTGTCGTTACCGATGATGAATTTCTCATCCGTTTCAGCACCCGCTCCAGCCTCGATCATCGCACGCGTTTCGCCGGTTTCCACCGATGAGTTTGTGAGCATCAAGGTGCCGAGCCAGGTCAAACGGATTTCAGCTGGGTCGCGGCCTACGTCAGCGCAGTGCCGGTGCAAGACGTCCAATAGCCGCCGCACGGTGCCAGGAGATCCAGAGATGTTGGCGCGATCTGCATATTGCGCCACAAGTTTGAGTGTGCGTCGCTCACCGCTTCCGCCAATCATGATTGGTATCCCGTCGGAACGGATTGGCCGTGGCAGGTTCCTTGCGTCGGTGATCGAGTAGTAGCGGCCAGAGAAGTTTGCATGGTCTGTCGTGAACATCGCCCGGCATATCTGGACAGCTTCTTCAAGTCGGTCGAGCCGCTCGCCCGCTGGAGGGAACGCGAATCCCAAAGCGTCGTGTTCGATGTCGTACCAAGCGGCCCCTAGTCCGCAGACGGCACGGCCACGTGAGATCACGTCGAGAGTGGTGACCATCTTCGCGACGAGCGCTGGATTGCGGTAGGTCACTCCGGTTACCAGTGTTCCAAGTTCTACGCGTTCGGTACGAGCGGCGAGGGCGGATAGCAATGTGTAACCCTCAAGCATTGGCTGGTCTGGGCCACCCAGTGGGGGCAACTGGAAAAAGTGATCCATTACCCATACCGATGCAAAGCCACTCGTCTCGGCTGCGACCGCGAGAGCTGCCACGTTTTCGAACAGTTGGTCGTCTGGAACATCTTGGCTGAAATTGGGAATCTGGAACCCGAAGGTGGTCATCAGATGCGCTCGATGAGCGTGCCGGTGCCTAGACCGCCGCCGCAACACATGGTCACGAGCCCGAAAGTTCCGTCGATGCGTTCTAACTCATGCAATGCCGTGGTGATCAGACGAGCGCCAGTCGCTCCTACTGGGTGCCCAATCGCGATTGCGCCGCCGTTGGGATTGACGCGTTCCATGTCTGGTTTCAGTTCGCGTTCCCACGCCAAAACAACAGAAGCGAAGGCCTCGTTGATCTCGATGGTGTCTATGTCCTGCATGGAAAGATTGTTGCGATCGAGGAGTCGCTTTGTGGCGTCGATTGGACCGGTGAGCATCAGTACCGGGTCTGTACCCACTAGGCACTGATCAACGAGACGTGCACGCGGGGTGTGGCCAAGTTGGTTGGCCTTCTCAAACGTCATCAGAAGTACAGCGGCTGCGCCGTCGCTGATCTGACTTGAGGTGCCAGCCGTGTGAACGCCATCTTCTCGCGCAATTGCCTTGAGTGCAGACAAGGCTTCGAGGGAAGTCTCGCGAAGGCCTTCGTCTATTGCGACTAGATGGGTGGAACCAGTCGGCTTGCCGTCGTCACCTAGATCTGGTGCTTCGACAGCGACTACCTCTCGTTCGAATCGGCCTTCGGCCCAGGCTCGTCGAGCGCGGTTCTGAGACTCAAGCCCGAACGCGTCACAGTCGGCACGCGTTATGCCCCACGAGTCAGCGATCCGTTCAGCTCCTTCGAATTGTGACGTGGGCTCGTATTGGGGGAAGTAGGAACGCGGTAAAGGTCGGTCCATATCCTTCAGCATCGTCGCACCAAGCGGAACCTTGCTCATCAACTCGACGCCGCAGGACAATGCTGCGTCGATAACACCCGCCTTCACCAATGCAGCAGCGAGGTTTGTTGCTTGCTGTGCCGATCCACACGCCGCATCTACCGTTGTTGCTGCAACTTCGAACGGAAGTCCTGCTGCTAACCATGCGGTCCGGGCAATGTTGAATGTCTGCGGTCCAACTTGTCCCACGCAACCGCCGACAACTTGTCCAATGTCGGTGGGATTGATTCCCGAACGCCCGATAGCGGCTAGTTGCACGGCCCCCAACAGATCTGCTGGATGCATGGTGGAGATCCCACCGTTGCGTTTACCCAATGGGGATCTGACGGCCTCGACGATTACGACATCGGTATCAGCGATTTTGCTCATGAGTTCCTCCGGAAGGGAAAGCCTGGATGGTACCGGCTCGCATCAAGAAACACTCAAAATCAACTTTCCGAATGTTGTATTTGAAGCGAGTAGGTCGTAGCCGGCAGCGGCGTCTTGGAAGTCAAAGACATTTTCGATCGCAGGCGAAATAGATCGATCGGTCAGAAATGGCCCAACCTCGTTCATGAAACGCGACGTGACACTCGCCTTTTCCTCAATAGAGCGGGTGCGCAACATCGTTCCCAGCATGCGCAAACGCTTACCCATCATTGCGAGCAGGGGAATCTTCGCGCTACCGCCAGCGAGCGTGCCGACCACAACGATTCGACCGAGTGGCGCGGCAGCGATCACATCCGCTGTCACATACGCACCTCCAACGAGATCGATCACCACATCTGGAGCACCTCCACTTGTTATGAGGTCAGCAAACGCCTGCATTTCGATACCGTCGGTTGCCACTACACCGTGCTGAAGTCCGAGCGCGCGTGCACGTTCCAACTTTGATTCCGTTCGTGCTGTGCCGGTGACGGGACATCCGAGGGCTACGGCGATCTGTATGACTGCTGTACCGACTCCGGAACCGGCGGCGTGCACAAGTACGCGCTCGCCCGGTACTAGTAGGGCTTGTGTGCGCATCGCATCATGCGCGGTGAAGAATGCTTCTGGGATCCCACCCGCGGTGACGACATCGAGACCGCTTGGTATCGCTGCGCAATGGGTCGCGTGCACGACAACGAACTCGGCCTGGGCCCCGCCAGCAACGATTCCCATGACCGAGGTTCCGATTGCAGGATGCTCGACTCCTTGACCCAACTCTTCTACGACGCCTGAGAACTCGAGACCAGGAATATCCGGGGCGATTCCAGGGGGCGGGGGATACAGGCCGCTTCGCTGCAGAAGGTCTGCGCGGTTCAGTCCCGCGGCCCGAACGCGGACGAGCACTTCGCCCTGACTGGGCGACGGTCTCGGGCGCTCATCGATTTGGATCTGGCCCGAATTGACAACGACTGCTCGCATTACGCGCCGAGGGCGAGCAGAGAATCGAATGATTCTTTGATGCATTCGACGAGTGCATCGGGATCAGTGATAGCGGCTGGATCCGAGTGAACCCCCATGCAGAGGGTTCCGCCGTAGGAGATGAGAGTGACATTGAGCGCGCAGCCCGCTCTCGGTCCCATCGGAAATGTCGCGTCTATCCGGGTCCCGCCGATGAAGAGAGGTTCTCGGCTCCCGCGGATGTTCGATGTAGCGAAGTCGATCGTGCGCGTTTGGGTACGCGTGAGCGCCACGAGAACCGAAGTTGGGAGCACGGCCGTTAATCCGGCTAATGCATCTACCGCTGCGAGTGCCGGCTCGATCCGCACATCTCCGAGCCGCTGTCGTATTTGTGAAAAACGCGCAGCAGGATCCTTGGGACCTGCTGGTACCAGCAGGCGGCTAGGGGCGAAACGGTTAGCGGCTTCATCTCCTGAGGAGCGCGTCGAGATAGGCATTGCCATCCGCAGCTCATCGACCGGCACGCCCATGCGTTCGTGGTAGAGCCCGAGCCCGCCGGCGACTCCTGTTACGAATGCATCGTTCAAACTTCCACCGAGCGCGTGTGCGACGGCGATCGTTTGGTCCAACGGAACTTCGCAAATATCGAAGCGCCGTGCCAGGCAATGCTGGGCCATGAACGACGACCGAGCGCGGTCGGTTACGAGTACTTGGCGGCGCAGAGATTGGAGTACTCGCGCAGTCTTTGTTGGGTGAGCGGCTCCTTGCACAAGGCCCGTAGCCGTGCGCCATGCGATCTCGATGCTTTCACGTGATGCGAATGTGAGTGCATCACGAAGGATATCGATCGGTGAATCGCGGTTTACTGGATCATGCTTAACTGGGTTTTCTGCAACGGCGTCGCGCAGCAACGAGTGCATTCCGTAGTCGGGATCCCGCTCAGAATCGACGAGACTCATCGACAGGCGCATACCACCTACGCCGTCGGTGATGGTGTGGTGCAGTTTCTGGAGCAACGCAGAGCGTCCCCCCGCCAAGCCTCCAATGACCGTGAACTCCCATAGAGGCCGTGAACGATCAAATGGAGTTGCGCACAACGATGCGGCGAGATCCAGCAGTTGGCGCATTGAACCTGGTCTCGGAAGCGCCGCAGCCCGAAGGTGATAGTCGATTTCAAAAGTTGGGTCCGGTCGCCACTCGGGCGGAGCTATCCGAATCGGAGGTGACACGACACGGTGTGAAAGGCGTGGAATTGCGATCAGCGCTTCGCCGATCTTCGCCTTGAGGCGCGTTAGGTCGGGTTCGCCGTCGAGCAAACTTAGGTTGCAGACGTCGGAACGCAACGCCGGATCTTTTTCGACGGCCCACATGACCGCCTCGGATGGCGACATACGCTCCGACATGGGCCCGTCTACCGTGCGATTCGGGTGCGCTTGAACTCGTTCAGCCGATCCCAGCCGATCATGTCGAGCGCGCGCAGCAGATCGTCGGCTCGACCTCGCTCCATGAAACGAACAAATACCGCTTCCTCGCCTTCGATGAAGGTGGGGACGCCAAATACGCTCCATCTTTCGACCGCTTCGGTGTGCTCCTCCGCAAGAACCTTGAGTGGTCGTCCGCTTGCAACCTCTTCCTGAACGGCTGCGGCATCGATCCCGACGGAATTGGTTACTTCGACGAGCACGTTTTCGTCGTTCAACTGCCGCGCTTGGTCATGGCGCGCTGCGAACAGTGCGATGTGCGCGTCCAAAAAACTTTCAGGGAACGCGTCGCGAATCGCTATTCCGTAAAGGAGGGCAAGGACTCCGGAACCCCATTCGGTTGGATCGCGCGCCCAGACGGGAGGCTCGCCCTCCTCGAGGTGGTTCTGGTCCAATGAGAAAGGCAGAAATCGCACTTCGAGGTCAGCCCCTTCACGTAACGCAGCTACGACAGCCTCGTTTCCGTTACGTGCGAATGGACACCGGTAGTCGAACGTGACCGTGATCTCGCGCATGTCGCGATCCTAGAACCAACGGGCGGCGAGTTTGCCCATGACAACGCCAATGGCGGCTCCTGCCACCACATCCGATGCGTGATGCATGCGTACATAGACCCTGCTGCTGGCAACTAGGGCAGCGAGTAGGTACCAACCGGGTCCACCCCGTCCGGTCTTGCTCAAGATGGCGGCTGCCACGAACGCGGCGGTGGCGTGCCCGGACGGGAACGAAGATGTGATCGGCCTCCGCATCCCGTACGGAAGGGGTCCTTCTGCGATCTCGGGTTCCGGTCGCACTCGTCGGAACAGCGACTTGATGCCACCATTTGTTATTACGGACTCTGCGCCGATAGCGACCCCGAACTTCATCGCGAAACCCGGATCGGTTCTTCGCAGTGCCCTTGCGCCACCGATCGCGAACCACAGGAGGCTGTGGTCGGCGAGGCTCGACAACGTGTACATGAACTTGTCGAGCGCGGGACCGCGAACGCGTTCGAGTGCCTGCTCCACGGCACGGTCGAAGGCCGCGACGGCAGGAATTTCTTCTGGGCTAGGAACGGCCGGCATCGACCGCAGGTTACGAGGCTTGGCCCGGCGTTGCGAGTGTGGGCCTTGTGGCACCCGTCACTGGCGGATTCAGTAACGCAAGCGCCGCTTCTGGGTTGCCTCCGAATTCAGGGCAATACGCCTGATAGCTGCAGTAGTCGCAGAGTTTGCTCGTGGAGGGTCGGAAGTCGTCCTTCTCCGTTGCAGTCTGAATAGCCGACCACACGGCATTCGTTGAGCGTTCAACACGCGTGATCGTCTGTTGGGAGATATTCGTAACAACCGCGACTGGGTCCGCGAGGAAGAGCAATTGCGCGCGCACTGGTCGCTTGCCTTGCTCGGCCTCAACTAATGCGGCGTAAATATGGACTCCATCCATGCGCTTCTCTGCAAAACGCGCAGGCGGGGCCCTGCCTGTTTTGTAGTCAGTAATGACAAGGTCGTCGTTGTTGTCGAGTTCGAGGCGGTCGATGATGCCGCGCAGACGGACGTTGCCGATCTGAGCACTGACTCGCATCTCGAGACCAACGGGGCGAATGGTCTTGGGGTCTTCTAGTTCGAAGTACTTATGCACGAGGGCTGCCGCATCAGCATGGAACTTGTCCCATTCGGTGGCGGTTAGATCGAGGCCTGTGAAATCAGGATCGCTCGCGAGTTTCTTGCGCGCCGTATCGAGATCGGAGAGCGCGTTTTGCAACGTGCGATGGTCTGGCTCACGCTGCATGAGTAGTTCTAGGGCTGCATGCACGAGCGTCCCCTTGCTGGCAGCGGCCGATGGCTCCTGCGGTATTTTCATCAGGTACGAGAACTTGTAAGAAAGCGGACAATTCTTGAACGTAGAGCACGAACTCGGGGACAATCCGTTGGGCATTTTGAGCATGGCGTAGAGACTACGGGAGGGGTGCGACTATGTGCGGCGTGATCGGTGCCAAAGGCGCGGCCGGGTCAGTTCCGATGCCTCCGTGGTCGCATAATCGGTCCTTGGGATAGCGTCCGGTCATTGAAAACCGGTCACTAAGAAAATGGAGGAAGCGATGAAGGTAGACGGTGGCATAGGCGGCGTTTCGCCAGAAGCGATCGCAACCTCAGCTCGGGAATTGGAGAGCGTTGGATTCTCAGGTGTTTGGTCAGCTGAGACGAGTCATGACCCCTTCCTCCCTCTTCTGATTGCCGCAGAACATACTTCGCAGCTTGAACTTGGCACCGGAATTGCCGTGGCGTTCGCGCGATCTCCTATGACGCTCGCGAACACGGCATGGGATCTAAACGAGTTCAGTCACGGGCGTTTCAACCTCGGATTGGGTAGCCAGATCAAAGCTCATATCGAGAAGCGCTTCTCGATGCCTTGGTCGCGCCCTGCGGCACGAATGCGCGAAATGATTTTGGCGATGCGTGCCATCTGGTCTTGTTGGGGCGAGGGTACGGAATTGCGTTTCGAGGGCGAGTTCTATCGGCACACTCTCATGACGCCGTTCTTCAACCCTGGAGCAAATGCCTACGGTCCGCCGAAGGTCTTCCTTGCGGCCGTTGGAGAAAAGATGACCGAGGTGGCGGGAGAAGTCGCAGACGGAATCATCTTGCACGGGTTCACCACGGAGCGCTACGTGCGCGAGGTCACGATGCCCGCACTGGAGCGCGGTTGGGCGAAGGCCGGCAAAGCGCGCGCCGACTTCGAATTGTCTGGACCTCTTTTCGTCGTAACCGGTACCACAGAACAAGAGATGGAACGCGCCCGCGCTGGTACAAAACAACAGATTGCGTTCTACGGTTCTACGCCTGCATATCGCGGAGTGCTCGAATTGCATGGGTGGGGAGGCCTGCAGCCAGAACTGAACACAATGTCGAAGGCCGGCAAGTGGGTCGAGATGGGCGACTTGATTGATGACGAGATGCTTGAGACCTTCTCAGTGATCGGTGAGCCGGAAGACATACCGAAACTTCTCATGGCGCGTTATGGCGACCTCGTGGACCGAGTGTCTTTCTATGCGCCATATCAAAGCGATCCCGATAGATGGGCAAAGGTCCTCGACGGATTCAAGGCATCTAACTGATAGCGGTGAAGTTGCGAGCGCTAGGCGTCCACGAATCGCATTATCGACTCAACGGTTTTATCGGGATCTTGAAGGGGACCGAAGTGTCCTCTCTCGTCCCAGATTTCTAGAGTTGATTGTGCGATGCGGTCAGCAATCTTGCGCGCTAACGAAGGAACGATTGCGTCTGTCGTTTCACCGCACGCCACTAGCACGGGGCACGTGACTTCTCTAAGGCGCGCGTAGATTCCGTTGGCGGCACCCATCGCGTACATCGTTGCTTCGTGTTCCGGGTCGCATTTCAGCGTGACGTTGCCGTCCGGTAGATCACGAAAGCCGTATTCGACATACGCGCGCAGTGCATCGCTATCGAACACATCGAGCGGCGGACGAGATGAATAGGACGCGAGCGCCTCTTCACGCGATGGCCAGATAGCGCGTCGCCTTCGTGCTCCGGCTGAGAGAGGATTGTCGTGGTCGGGAGACTGCGTTACGTCCGTGGGGAAGATGATCGGCTCGTAAGCCCAGATGCGCGAGTAAGTGCCCGGGGCATCGGCCTCTCCAAGTAACAATGCTGCGGCGCCCTTTGAATGTCCGACCGCGACCAGACGAGGGTCGCCTACGAGTTCTAGGTGCTCTGTGACGGCGTGCGCGTCGGCTGCGTACTCTGCCCACGAGTATGTCGCAGCAGGCGAGGGGTCACTGTCGCCGTGGCCACGGAAGTCGAACGACCAGACTGAGCGACCAGCGTTCACTAATTGTTCAGCAACCGGCGCCCATGCAATGCCGTGAAAGCCTGTCGGATGAGCAAGGAGAACGGGGGGTCCACTTCCTCCCCAGGCGTGCACAGCCAGCGATATTCCCGACGGCGAGACGAAGCGATGTGTCGTCGGCGCCAATTATGTGCCGAGCACTTTCTCGGCTTCGTGGTGCTCGATCGCCTTCGCGATTGCTCCCGCTGCACGGCTTACCCACTCGCCGTCGCTGTTGATGAGCCAGTTGTACGAAGCGTTCAACGGTTCAAGCGATCCCTGGAAGTGCGGCATCACGTACTGAGCAAATAACTCGTATGATCGCAACTTCGCGGCCGGGTTCGCCCAGTCGTGGTCGAAGAGCAGGAAGGCTCCAAATCCTCCGCCGCTCGCCTCGACGAGTTCTTCAATCTTGGCAATGGCATCGTCAGGCGTTCCGATTACTGCGAAGTTTTGAGCACGATTGTTTTCACGGATTTCGTCGATTGTGTTTCCTTGCACGGGACCACCAGGAAGCACGTGGGTGAAGTATCGGGAGAACTCTTCGATGCCATAGTGGATGTCTGCTTCGGCTTGTTCACGAGTTTCGGCAATGTGCATCGGCCCGACCAGTCGCCACTTGTCACGGTTGGCGACATTCCCATGCTGCAACGCGATTTCTTCCCACATGTCCCAGTGATGCGAGAGCAGGTCCATGCCTTGCTTCGCTGTGGCTGCTACAGAGAGCATTCCAATGCCGTGCTTGCCAGCACCGCGCGCGCCGGTAGGGGAGAAGGATGCTGCGATCACGATGTCGAAACAAGGATCCGAGTAAGGAAGCAATTGCAAGCGCGCTTCGTTGACCGTGAACCACTCGCACTCGTAGGTGACGGTCTCACCGCGGAGCAACGCCATGATCACGTCGAGCGCTTCTTCCATGCGCGGTCGCTGTAGGTCTGCAGGTATTCCCAGCATGTGGGCATCTGACGTGAGTTGTCCAGGCCCAACACCGAGCATTGTGCGACCACGGGTTAGGTGGTCGAGAAGGACCATGCGGTCCGCCAATAGAAGGGGGTGTTGGTAGGGAAGCGAACTGACGCCGGTACCAAGTTTGATTCGTTTGGTGCGTTCGGCCGCGACACCGATGAATACTTCTGGTGAAGCGATTATCTCGTAGCCACCCGAGTGGTGTTCCCCGACCCAGGCCTCGTCGAAGCCAAGCTTGTCGAGATGGATAATCAGGTCCAGGTCACGCTCCAACGCGAGCGTCGGGTTTTGTCCTACGGGGTGAAATGGGGCCATGAAGGTGCCGAAGCGCATATTCAATGGCGTTGAGACTCGATCCATCTCGCGAGCGTCGGGCCACTTTCGAAACTTGTGATGAGTGCGTACCGGGGTTCGGAGCCCGGGTGCACAACTACATGCCACAGGCGTTGGGTGTCTACGACGATCCGAGTCCCTTTTGAGAGAGGGACGCGTGCCTCGGTGGTTGGGTCCGGCAAACCATCGGGTCCCGACTCCATAAGCACCATGTAACTGTCCGGGTTGTCAGTTAGTTCGAGCCAAGAGCGCACCACCCAACCTTGATCGGGAGGATTGAAGCGATTGTTGTCGTCGCGGTGGAACGATCGCATCGCCGTCTCATGGTCTTGCGATTCCAACTTGATCGTACGAACGCGTCCGAAGTTGGCGCCGACGCTCTCAACGTAGGTACGAAGCGTTGGACATTTCTCGGCATTGATGGTGAATCGAGCGTCCTTGTCTGGGCGCTCGTCGCCTTCGTTCCAAAAGCCGCGACAGTCGAGCTCTCCGTCGGCCGTTGCGATCGGAGCGAAGTTGGTGTCGCCTCCGCTCTTCCAGTCCATATACTCGAGTGAGAGGAACTCTGCGTCCGGCACTTCGAATGGCGCATCGGAAAGTGCTAACCAACCGCGGTCTGCCAGAGCGTCTACGCGTGGGTGCGGCGTGTCGAGCGGGATCTCGACCGACCAGTGTTCTGCAGTTGGCCAGAAAGCGGTTGCCATGGGAGCAAGTCTAGAGAGGCAGCGGCTCGCAGAGTCGGAGCCGCGATCAACTCATCTAATTTCTGTGACGAAAGTCCTTGGTTTCCCGATAGTTAGATCGGAAGACCACCCGTAGCCGCCTGCGTGCTTCCGCTGTCCTTGTAGGCAGCGATTGTGCGTTCCGCCGTGCGCATCATGTGGATCTCGTCCGCTCCATCGGCGAAGCGAGCCCAACGCGCATGCTGGAACATATGCGCCAGGGGAGTGTCGGTCGAGTATCCGAGTGCACCATGCACCTGAATCGAGCGGTCGATGATGCGGTTCAGCGCATTGGCTACGAAGTGTTTGGTCATCGAGACCTCCGACTTGAAGTCTTCCTTGCGGTCAATCTTGTATGCAGCATGTAGGACCATGAGCTTCGCTTGGTACAACTCGATCGCGGAGTCAGCGATCATCCATTGGATGCCTTGCTTCTCTGCAAGCAACGATCCGTGTGAGTACCGGTTGAGTGAGCGGTCGACCATCATGTCGAGCGCCAACTCGGCCTGCGAGATCCATCGCATGCAATGAGCGAGACGAGCTGGTCCTAGTCGGTACTGTCCGAGCAAGTGACCTTGCCCGCGACCACCGAGCATCTGGCTGTCGTGTACGCGTAGATCGGTGATCACAATCTCGGAGTGGCCGGTTCCCCCGTGCATCGTTTCGATTTCACGCACGTCGTTCCATCCATCGGTCGGCAGGTCGATGATGAAAGCGCTATTGGCCGCCTGTTTGATCTCTGGTTGCTCTTCTGTGCGACACAGCAAGATTGCAAACTTGGAACTGCGCGCCTGGCTGATGAACCACTTGTGGCCGTTGATTACCCACTCGTCGCCGTCTTGGTACGCGTTGGTGCGGATGAGAGTCGGGTCGGAGCCCGCAACCTCTGGCTCGGTCATGGCGAAGCAAGAACGTGCCGTGCCTTCGCATAATGGCTTTAGATACTTTTGCTTCTGATCTTCCGTTGCCCAATGAAGAAGCGTGTGCATATTGCCCTCGTCAGGGGCTTGCGCGTTGATAGCGAAAGGTCCGAAGCGCGCCTTGGCTGCCTCCGCTTGCACCATCGCTAACTCGACATGCCCGAGCCCCATACCGCCCCACTCCTCTGGCATGTGTGGCAGCCATAGACCTTGGCGCTGCGCCTCCGTGCGCATCTTGATGATGCCGTCTATGAGTTGCTTGCGGTCGCTTTCGTCCATCGCATCTTCGATGGGTTTGACGACGGTCTGGATGAAGTCGCGCGTCTTTGTGCGGATCGCTTCGAGTTCAGGTGAAAGGGAAAAGTCGATGGCCATGAACGCAGTATCTCGGTCGATTGCCCATTCATGCAAACGCAAGGTACCGACAACTGCCGGCATTAGTGTTTTTGGGCGATGTCTGTCATCGAGATCGAGGGACTGACGAAGCAATACAGGCGACGACGCGGAGTGACGCGCGCAGTAGCTGACTTGAACCTGTCGGTGCCAGAAGGCGGTGTCTATGGCTTCTTGGGGCCCAACGGGTCGGGCAAGACAACGACCATCAGGTGCTTGCTCGGGCTGGCCAGGCCAACTTCTGGGCGGATCTCTGTTTTGGGTGCTGCGGTTAGTCGTGACCTCTCAACGGTGATCTCGCGTATCGGTTCAATTGTTGAGACCCCTGCGCTTTTCCCCGCGTTCTCGGGGAGACGCAACCTTGAACTTCTCGGTGCAATAGACGGGATCGGCCCGCGGGCGGTTGCAGCCGCCCTTGAGCGCGTTGGACTAGAGAGCCGCGGTGAAGATCGCGTACGCACATATTCGCTCGGCATGCGACAACGTCTGGGACTGGCAGCTGCCCTGCTCAAGGACCCAGAACTTTTGATTCTTGATGAACCTGCGAATGGCCTGGACCCAGGTGGTATCCGCGAGTCTCGCGAACTCATCAGGTCGTTGGGCGCAGAGGGCCGCACGGTTTTTGTTTCGAGCCACCTCTTGAGCGAAGTGCAGCTGATGTGCGATCGCGTGGCGATCTTGGCCCGCGGTGCACTCATTACAGAAGGGTCCGTCGCTGAGGTTCTAGCTCTAGGTCATACCGCCGGATTGATAGTTCGAGTGAGTGACCCGGATCGCGCCGTTGAGATATTGGCGCAGGCAGGCATCGCGGCTAGCCACGATGGCGAGATCGTGCGCGTCCAACTTGGAAGCGACGAGGCTGCGCGCGTAACAGAGGTGCTCGCCAGCGGTAAATTGTTTCTTAGCGAATTGCGCGCAGATGAAGTGGACCTCGAGACTGTGTTCCTCGAACTCACCGAGGGCGGAACGGTGGAAGGCTCATGATCGGCCTCGTTGGCGTCGAGTGGCGTCGCCTCACTGCGCGCCGCTTGGTTCGCGTCTGTGCGATCGCGGCCATCGCGCTCATATTTTTTGTTGTTGTGCTGTGCGCCCTCAACAGCCAGAAAATTCAGTCAGACGGTTCGTTCGTGATGCGGACTACATCGCTATGGCTCACCGAGGCTCAAGCGGAGACGAGTGGGAACGCGCAGGACAACGTAGTAATTGCTGTGACCTTGTTGTCGTTCTTGATTGTTGCCGTAATCGGTGCGAGTGCAATCGGAGCGGAGTACAGGGCGGGGACTGTGACGACGGTCTTAGGGTGGGAACCGCGAAGGGTGCGGTTGCTGGTGGCGCGCCTCATCGCCGTTGCGTTGGTGGCAGCTTCTTTCTTTCTGATTACGCACGTCGTCTTCTGCGCGGCCTGGACAATTGGATCGGCAATCAGCGGCAATCCAGACGGTGCAGGCGGAGTCTTCTGGCGCGATCTCGGTCTGGTGCTCGCTAGAGGAGCGGTTTTGGCAGCCTTATTCGCTGTCATCAGTGGTGCCATCGCGACTCTTGGGCGAAATACCGCAGCAGTGTTAGGTGTGTGGGTTGGTTACTGGATCTTGGCCGAGACCATCATGTACGAGGTCAAGCCGCAGTGGGTTAGATGGGCGCTTTTCATCAATGTTGCCTCGGCCTTCTCGTGGGATCGCATGATATTTGAGAGTCAATCGACGATGGCCGAAGTGACCCCTGGAGCAAGCATGGTGAGGTTGACCGCTTACCTGGCGGTCTTCGTCGCCGTTTCGTTGGCGGTATTCCATCGGCGCGATGTGACCTAGATCTGGTTCCTCGCTTCGACATTTCGGGTCCCGAACGGACAGAATCTCGCCCGAAATCTCTGTGGCGCGTCGGTTCTCTGGCGTGCCCCTACGAATTGGGAGACCTACGAAGATGAACGTCGTTGTCTGCGTCAAGCAGATTCCAGATCCGGCCGTTCCGGGCGAGTTGAATGCGGATCACACGCTCAAGCGCGAGGGAAAACTCATTCTCGACGAGTCCGACAGTTATGGCGTCGAGATGGCTCTCCAGCTAGTTGAGGCGGCGGGCGGGGGAGAGGTCACGCTGATCTCGATGGCCCCCAACAAGGAAGTATCGGGATTGCGCACCGCACTTGCGATGGGCGCAGCGAAGGCCGTGCTCGTTTCTGATGATGCGTTGCACGGAGCCGATGCGTTGACAACGGCCAAGGTAATTGCCAAGAGCGTGGAGCGTGTCGGTGGAGTCGACTTGGTCCTCGCCGCAACGGAAGCAACCGACGGCTACACGGGGACCGTGCCAGCGCAGGTCGCCGCATTGCTCGACTGGCCAGCGCTGACGTTCGCCAAGCATGTCGAGATCAACGACGGCAAAGTAAAGATCCAACGCCAGACCGAAGCTGGCTATGACGACGTCGAAGCACCGCTTCCCGCAGTGGTAAGCGTGACGGCCGGTGTTGTTGAGCCTAGGTATCCATCGTTCAAGGGGATCATGGCTGCGAAGGGCAAGCCTGTTGATGAGGTGACCGCAGCGGATCTCGGTTTGTCCGGTGATGATCTGACGGCTCACCAGAACATCGTGTCGGTCGAAGCCGCTCCTGCACGCGAAGCCGGTGAAAAGTTCGAGGACGACGGCACTGGCTTCGAAAAGATTGTTGCGTTTCTCGACGAGCTGAAGGTGATCTGATGAAGATCTGGGTATTTGCAGAGTCAGAGGGCGACAAGCCGACAACGGCCACACTCGAGTGCTGTACGAAGGCTCGCGAGTTCGGAACCGTCGAGTGCGTGTACGTCGGATCAGATGTCGATGTAATCGCTCCGCAGCTTGGCGAGCACGGCGTTACCAAGGTGTTCTCAGTCGACGCTGGCGGCGGGTTGACTGGCATTACCGGTGGATCCGCAATCGCTGGCCTCGTTGAGGTCGAACAGCCAGACTTGATCTTGTTCGTGCAGTCTGGCGACGGTCGCGATGCGATGGCAATAGTGAGCGCGCGATGCAACCGAACAGTGTTGACAAACGGTGTCGGCTTGGCAGTCGATGGCGATGCGGTGACCGTGAACGCCGCGATCTTCGGCGGCAATACGCTCGTGGCGACCGTGTTCGATGGACCGAAGCCGTTTCTTGCAGGAATACGGCCTAAGTCTTTTGTCGCCGAGCCCGGCGGTGCAGGTGCGGCAGAGGTGGTCGCCGTTGGAAATGTAGAGACTGGTCGTGCTGGCGAAGCGAAGGTTCTTGAGCGTCACGTTGAAGAGCGAGAGGGACCGAAGCTGGAAGAGGCCGCCGTTGTTGTCTCTGGCGGCCGCGGTATCGGTGGCGAG
>CAMBEL010000004.1 GCA_945865605.1 Bifidobacterium breve | reverse complement strand
AGCGACAAGAGTTCAGGCGTTGAGAGTTATGAGTAGTTCGGTGAGGCTTTCGATACTCCGCTGGGCGGCTGATGCGTATCCCTCGGCTTCGATCTCTGGTCCGATTATCTCGAGATCAAAGCACCCCTGGTAGCCAGCTTCGACAACGTCGCTAAGGATTCGTTCCAATGGAATGTCGCCATCTCCGGGAACCAATCGATTCGGTGTGGAGAGCGTCCCGACGCGGAAGTCGCTTACCTGTACCAGCCGGATCGTGTCAATCGACGACCGTATTGTTTCGGCGAGGTCGCGTTCTGCCCAGCACGCATTGATCTCCATGCAGACGCCAGTACCTAATCTGTGCGCCAGAAAAACGTCGTCTGCGAGGGTGTGTACGAAACCAACATCTACGCGCAATGAGTTCGTGTGTTCAATTGCAAACGGGATGTCTCTCTCGGCCGCCTCGGCGAGTGCGGGCTGGATCGCTTCCTCGAGCGCGTCCGCGGCGTCTGTCCATGGCAGGTGTCCTGCTGGGCCAGTCGTGAACACAAGGCACTCGGCGCCGATGGCAGTTGCGGTCTCTAGTGCGTGCGATAGGCGCTCGCGTTGGCGGGACCATTGCGAAGGATCGGCGAGGTGGAAAGGTCCTAGGCCGATCAGGTTGGTGACGCGTAGACCGGCATCGCGTATTCGAGCCGTACCGTCGGTCCATCCATGACATTCAAGTTTTGCCACTGAGATTCCCACGCTGTTGATCGCGTGCTGCTCATAAAACGCGAGGTCTTCTGCTAACGACCAGTTGTATGTGCTGATCGCGCTCATCGAGATTCTTGGATGCATCAGCCAAGGAGGAGGGCGCGAGCCCCGCTGCTTCCTCCGTCGAGCGCCAAGTTGGTACCTGTGATGAACTCGCTCTCAGTTGACGCAAGAAAGATGGCCGCGTGGGCTACGTCATCTGCAACGCCGAGGCGCGTGAGGTGCATTCCTTCGAGTCTGGCGCGCCGCTCATCCGTGATGTCTGCATCTCGACGATCGTTGAGTACGTACCCTGGACTAATCGTGTTGCAGCGGATGCCGTGGCTTGCGTAGTCGACTGCGATCGCTCTAGTGAGACCGTTTAGACCCGCTTTGCTAGCGATGTATGCAGTGAATCCCTTGGCGGCGCGCTCGGCTTGGCGCGTCGAGATATTGATGATGGATCCGTGACCCGCATCGAGCATGTGGGGTATCGCCGCGCGGCAACACCACATCGGTGCAGTCAGATTTACGCGCAACGCCTCGTCCCATGTTGCTGTGCCCAAGTCTGTAACTGCACCATCAGACACCTCTGCTGTGCCGGAAACTGCATTGTTGACGAGAACGGTTAGGCCTCCGAGCGCGGAAGATGCCCGTTCAACAAGTTCCTCGCAGGTCGACTCGCCATCTAGGTCCGCCAACACAAGTTCTGCCATACCGTTGTCTCCACGTATTTCGGCGACTACCGCTTCGCCACGGATTTCGTCGCGTCCAGTTACAACAACCGCGGCACCTTCGGCAGCGCACCGAAGCGCGATGGCCCGACCAATCCCTGCAGTTGACCCTGTGATCAGAACCCGTTCACCCCCGAGACGCATGAACGGCAGGTTAGTGAGCCGGTTGGCGTCAGTGATGAGACGGGAGGGAGAAGCCGGCGCGTGTCGTGCCCGTGATGCCAGCGACGATCGCGAAGATTCCGGTCGCCACCAGAACGATGGCGCCCCCTGGAGCGAGGCCCCACATGCGCGCTGCGGCGAGGCCGATCACTGTGCTCAGTGCGCCGATCCCTGCAGCCCCGACGATAGTTGTCCGGAACGAGCGTGCGATAAGTCGACTAGACGCGACCGGCAACACCATTAGCGCCGCTATCAGCAGTACCCCCACAATGCGCGTAGCAGCAACGATCGTGACGGCCGTGAGGATCGCAAGGAGTGCGTTTAACCCATCGACCGGTATGCCGGCCACGCGAGCGGCGCCATCGTCCAGCACGACCGATAGGAGCGCGCGCCCCGCTACCAGTGTGCAAGCGACGATCAATGTCCCGATTGCGGCGACTACCCAAACGTCTTCGGGCGACACCGTAAGGATTGAGCCGAACAGGTAAGGCATCACATTGACGCTTATGCCCTCTGCCGCTGCACGGCTAGCGAACACCGCACCGGCCGCGATACCGCCGTAGAAGAAGAGAGCTAGTGCGAGGTCGCCAGAGGCTTTGCCACGCCCGCGTAGCCACTCCACTAAGAGCGCGCCGACTACCGCTACTCCCAACGCCGTCCACAGCGGCGAGATAGATAACAGAAGTCCTGCGGCTACTCCTGCGAACGCGAGGTGACCGATGCCCTCGCCCATGAGTGCCATCTGCTTCTGCACGAGGAACGCTCCCACGAGTGGCGCGCATGTTCCAATGACGAGTCCGACGACTAGAGCTAGCTGCATGTAGTCGCGTTCGAACGGCCAAGGCAGTGGAAGTCCCATCAGCCGAGATCCTCGAGCCACAGCGGAAGATCCGATGCGTGGATACCGAGGCTCACCCCGCGCGCAGCGAGTTCGTCGGGGGGGCCGTCAAAGAGCACGGATCGCTTGAGGACGATGACACGGTCGAGGTCGTCTGCCACGGCACCTAGTTCGTGGCTTACCAACAGCACCGCCGCCGCGAGCTCGCGCACGATGTGTCCGAGCGAGTCGCGGACCAGTCGCTGTGATTCCGCATCGACTCCCGCTACAGGTTCGTCGAGAACAAGAAGATCGGGATTACTCGCGAGTGCGCGAGCGATCATGACTCGCTGCTGTTGTCCACCGGAGAGTTCGGCTACTGGACGCTTGCGCACGCCGGACAGTGCAACTGCATCGATTGCGTGGTCGATTGCCTCGTGGTCTTCGGTGTTGAATCGCCGCCACCAACCGCGCCGCGCGAGTCGCCCAGTCGCAACTAGCTCGGCGACGGTCACCGGAAGTTCCGGGTCCAACCTGTGCCGTTGTGGAACGTAGCCAACGCGGCCCCTGTCGCGGAGTTCTCGCGGGTCTTCGCCTAGCACTGTGACGGTTCCGCGCTGTGGGCGAACGAGCCCGAGTAGAACTCGCAGCAGAGTCGTCTTGCCGGAACCATTGGGTCCAACGAGCGCGACGAACTCGCCCGGTTCTATCGACAGGCTTACGGAGTCGATCGCGGGCTCTCGACCGTAGGAGAACGAAACGGCATCGGCGGTTAGGACTGCGGTCACGGCAGGAATCCTAGTTGGGAATCGTTCCCATTTCCGATTAGAGTGGAGCCGTGGACACGGTTCGGATCTGGAGTTGTTTAGCAGTGTTTTGTTGGGCATTAGTGGGCTGCGGGGGCGCTTCCGAGAGCACAGGGTCTGACCGCGTTCGGGTAGTAGCTGGTTTCTATCCACTGGCAGAGGCAGCCCGGCAAGTCGGTGGGAATCGTGTGCAGGTCGACGATCTAACTCCGGCTGGTGCAGAACCCCATGACCTTGAAATGACGACGAAGGAACGTGATCGCACTGAGGATGCTGACCTCGTGGTTGTACTTGGCGGCGGTTTTCAGCCTGCGGTTGAAACTGCCGCCCGTGCGCGCAGCGGTGAGACGTTGACAGTTGGGAGTGCGAGCGATGACCCTCATATTTGGTTGGACCCGCACGAGATGGTCCGCATCGTCGATCGGGTTGAGTACGCGCTGATCGGTGTTGATTCAGACAACGCTCGCCGCTACGCGCGCAACGCAGGCGTGTATCGGGAACAACTAGATGCACTTGATCGCGAATACACGCAGGGACTCGCAACGTGCGTACGGCGAACGATAGTCACAGCGCATGACGCATTCGGACGCCTTGCGCGGCGCTACGACCTCGTAGCGGAACCGATTGCCGGCATCTCTCCGGACCAGGAGCCCGACCCAAAGCGGTTAGCGGAACTGGCAGACCTTGCGGAACGCGATGGCGTCACGACCGTGTTTACAGAGACACTCGTTTCGCCGAAGGTCGCCCGTACATTGGCAAAGGAAGCAGGGGGATTGCTAACCGCGGTGCTCGACCCACTCGAAAGTCTTAGCGAAACGCAACGAACCGCAGGAGCGAACTACATCAGCGTGATGAAGAAGAATTTGCAAGCCCTAAGGAAAGCCCTGACCTGCAACTGATCAGCATCCGAACAGACTAGGGAGACCCCAGCGCGGTGCGCAGGGCATCGGCTGCGGCGTCGAGTACCGCTGCATCGGGATCTAGATCGGCGTTCGCGAAGTCGAGGTCGTTCATCCCGTTGATCGGAACCACATGTAAGTGCACATGTGGAACCTCGAGGCCTGCGATTATCAATCCGATCCGGCCCGGATTAAATACTTGTTGTTGCGCAGCGCCGATGGATTGTGCGACTCGCATCAAGTGCGCGTTGGTGTCTGGATCAAGGTCGATCCAGTGATCAACTTCGGCGCGGGGGACTACGAGGGCGTGACCGGTCGCTAGTGGATTGATCGAGAGGAAGGCAACGCAGACCTCGTCGGTCCACACGAAGCGACCCGGCAACTCTCCATTGATTATTCGCGTGAAGATTGTTGACATTCACACAGTCTGGCGCGTTGGCTCAGGATTGGACTGTCGCAAGTGTAAGGCAGAGGCGATCAAACATCCGCTCCCCAGTCCGATGGCGAACATCACGCCCATGCGAGTCCACCAATAGGGAAGGGTCGTGGCTAGCTGTGAACTCGACAGGGTTGATAGTTCACCCAATCCACCGGTAACGGCAATAAAGAGACCTGTGATCAAAAGGGCTGGTGCGGCTGAGGGGAGCCCGCGTCGAACGATCCAGACGATTGTGACCACAGCGATGACGATCGATGTAATCGGATAAGCACTTGCTGCTACACGGGAGCCGATTGCAGCCGTGGACCCAATTAGAGAGTCGCCAATGTGGGGCATCTCGGTGATGATTAGTAGACCTAATACTCCACCTGCGATCGCAGACCATGCGCGCGTGTGACTACCCGCGATGACTGCAATCGCTAAAGCGATCGCGCCGAATAACCACGGCAACGGCGATGGTCCCTCTACCCACAACGTGTCACCGGTGATGCTGAGTTCTGTGCTGTTCCACTCGAGAGGTATTTCCCAGTTGCTTATGAGGACTTGTTCATTGTGGACGTTTGTGCTCTTTCCCGATGTGTGTGTCCTTGCCATCCAATGAGCGCGATGCTCGTGCCAGCGCGCCACGTTTCCATTCGAGATCTGCTTCCAAACTGGGTCCGCCTCGGCGTCGTACCTTCCGGGTGGTACTTCGGTAGGCGTAGCAGTGCGATTAAGAAATACCGCAGGCGACCGGCGGTTTTCCCATACGCCGTTTCTTCCAATTCGCAAGTACTGCTCACCCTGGTAACCGGTAACCTCCACAATGTGTCGGGTTGTGTTTCGCAGCTCGATGCGTTGGTCTGTCCCCACGCGAGCAGTTAGTCCTCTCACAAGAGGCTCGATTCCATCGAGAGTCGTTACATAGTTCGATGATTGCGTGGTTCCGACTTCGTGTGCATCTGCCGGTGACGTGGTAGTGACGAGTAACGCTCCTACGAGCATCGTCCCTGCTATGCCGAGACTCGCGACGCCCCCGATGCTGTGGCTGCGTGCAACAACGACCGATCGCGCGAGGAAGTTCACACTGCAAAACGCTAGCCATCTGCATCCATCGATATTCATTTGAGATTGGGACCAACGGTGGCGAAAGAACTAGCCCCTCGACTTATCTTTTAGGATGCCCCGATGAACGTCGCCCGACGCGCAATCGGCGCGGTTGCATTGGGAATGCTGTTATCCGGCCTTTGGATAGCTCCGGCATCTGCACACTCCGAGCTAATCGCGAGCGATCCAGGTCCTGGGACTACCGAGAAGGACGCGCCGGAAACCGTGACCCTCAGTTTCACCGAAGGGGTTCAATCAGCGCGTGACGCCATCCGCGTCTTGGATGATCGCGGTCAGGGTGTTTCGGGTGTTGGAAAGACGTACCATCCCGCCGCTAAGTCCGAGTTGCTCGCAGCAAGCCTTCCGCAAATGGAACGTGGCACCTACATAGTCACGTGGCGCGCCAGTTCCACAGATTCGCATCCGATTCGGGGCTCGTTTACATTTTCGATCGGCGCGCCTAGTGCATCAAATGCAGAAGCCGAATCGGTTTCCAACAGGCTCCTCAGTGCCGAAGGCGGAGACAGGAATGTCAGAATAATCGTGGCAGTTGTGCGCGCCACGACGTTCATCGGGATCCTGCTCTTGATCGGTTCTACATTTTTCGCCGTCGGTGTTTGGGCCGCGGGACGCGACGATCGTCGGGCGCGTCGGCTTGTGTGGGCGGCGTGGGTAATCGCTCTTGTGTCGACCTTGTTTGGTTACGTTCTTCAAGGCCCGTACGTTGATGGAACAGGCCTTGGCGGTGTTGCTGACCCTAATCTTTGGTCGGACGTATTTGCGACGCGGTTCGGTGAGACCACGCTCGTGCGTGCGGTGCTTTTGTTGCTTGCCGTTCCGTTGCTGCGCGTTCTTTTTAGAAAAGATGTGATGGACGAGGCGCGACAAATGCCGAAGTGGTGGCTAGCTTCGGCATTTGCATTAGGGGTATTTCTCCTTGCGACTCCTGGACTCGCGGGGCACGCATCGACAGGAATCATGGTGCCGCTTGCCCTAGTGCTCGACACGATCCACTTGGGAGCGGTCGGTGTTTGGCTGGGTGGTCTTGCGATGCTTCTCGTCACGCTCGCGAATCGCGATGACCGCACGTTAGGAGTTGTTGCACCACGGTTCTCACGAGTCGCGATGTTTGCGATCCTTGCGATCATCTTCACGGGACTCGCCCAAGCGCTGCGACAAGTCGGCGCTGTGTCGGACCTTGTGGATACGGACTATGGCCGCCTTCTCTCTGTGAAGGTGATACTGGTTCTAGGAATCGTGCTCGTCGGAACTGTCAGCCGAGACGTTATAAATCGACGATGGCTGTTACTGGTTGCAACCGATGGCGACGGAGCGAGTCAACCGCATCAGGAACTTCCCGATGGATACGAACTTGATGCACCGACGGCGCAGCGTCGGCTCAGGTCCTCTGTGTGGACAGAAGTAGCGATCAGTGCCGTGGTGCTTGTGGTTACAGCATTGCTTGTGAATTCCCCGCCGCCGAAGAAGGTGTCTTCAGAGCCGTTCTTTGCCAATTTGGTTGCTGAGACAATTGAGATTGAAACCACACTCGCTCCGGCGAGTCGAGGTAAGAACGACCTACACCTGACGGCGCTGAGCGATAACGGTGTTCCCGTAGATGTCAAAGAGATGTCGGCTGAAATGTCTCTGCCAAAAAAAGACATAGCGCCGTTTGATGTCGCGCTCCTGCGCGCAGGCGTCGGTCACTACATTTCGCGCGGCCTTACGGTCCCGTTTGAAGGCGATTGGAAACTAACCGTGAACGCGCTTGTAAGCGAGGTCGATTCGCAGAAAGCGAGCGTCACCATTCCTATCGGTTGATACGCGCGATGGCTGAGACCCATCGGTCGTTCAGTTGCAGCCTTGGCAAATACCGACGAGGTCAATGCGGTGATGTTGCGCGCGAAAACCTGTCTTGCGAGCGATTGCTTTAGTGGCCACTCCAACGGCGCGTTCGAGTCCTTCTGGCGCTGGGACATCCTGAACGCTTCCGCATACCGAGCAAATGAGATGGTGGTGGTGGCCGGTTAGATCTTCGGCAAGTTCGTAGCGGGCGAAGTCGTCATTCGTGACTATGCGGTGCACCAAACCAGCGTCCTCGAGCACAACTAGGTTCCGGTATGCAGAACTTTGCGCAATAGTCGGCCGGGCGTCAATGATCTCGGGGATAGTCAGCGGTCGCGTCGCCGCGCTCAGTAGCCCAACCAATGCCTCGCGGTTGGCCGTAACCTTTTGGCCCGTCGCGTGAAGGCGGTCTTTGACAACTTCGTGCAACCATTCGTCGATTGAAGTAGCCGCCATGTTCGGAGTGTACCGATGGCGGTACCGTCACCCCTATGGATACGTCACCAACTCAACGGTTCCTCGCGATGATCGACCTTGAAGAAGACGATCTAGCTCTAGATGAAGCGGCATTGCTGATTGCTGCGCACGCATATCCTGATTTTGATGTCGATTCCTGGCTTTATCGCTTAGATGACCTAGCAGCAATGTGTGCACACGATGCGACGGCACGTGGAGTAGTCCACTCATTGTTTGTCGACCAAGGCTTTGCCGGGAATATCGAGGCCTATGGTGACCCGCGTAACTCGATGTTGAACGAAGTAATCGATCGTCGTGTTGGTATTCCGATAACGCTTAGCGTGTTGTTGATCGAGGTCGCTCGCAGACTTGGTGTGCGACTTCATGGCGTTGGGATGCCTGGACACTTTCTGGTCGGTGTAGATGAAGAACCGGGAATGTTCGTAGACCCTTTCTACGGAGGTGCGCAAATAGACGCCGACGGTTGCCGCATACGGTTTGAAGCGCTTCAAGGTCCGAACGCCACTTGGTCGTCCGCGTATCTCGTACCCACCGGTACCCGGGCGATTCTGCTGCGCATGCTCAACAATCTCGCTCAGTCCTATGCCAGTGGCCGCGGCGCTGCGTGGGTATGTCGCCTTCGACTGGGTTTCGTCGAGTTGCCCGTTGCCGAACGCCGTCGCACGGCTCTCGTGCTCGGCTCAACCGGAGCCTTCGCAGAGGCATCAGGAGTCCTTGACACTCTCGCCGATTCTCTCTCCGGTGATATTGCAGAAGAAGTGCGAGCACAAGCGGTTTCGTTTCGAGCGCGAGCGAACTGATCGACCATGGCCGCAGATGTGATGCCGATGTTTCCTCTCGGGAACGTGTTGGTGCCTGGACAAGTGATGCAGTTACACATCTTTGAGGAGCGTTACCGAACCCTCGTTACGGAGTGCCTCGCAGTGAGTTCTGAGTTTGGTGTTGTGCTTATCGAGCGAGGATCGGAAGTGGGCGGCGGTGATGCGCGTTTCGATATTGGTACCGTCGCCCGAATTGTTGAGGCATCGCAATATGACGACGGTAGGTATCAACTCGTCGTTGTGGGTGCGGGGCGCGTGCGTGTCGATGAGTGGTTGGAAGATGCTCCATACCCGTGGGCGAGCGTGACACGCGTGCTGGAACGGGAGTCTTTCCCTAGGGACGGTGAGAAACGGGATGTACTAGAGCAAACGTTTCAGGACTTGATCCTCCTAGCTGGGAGATTCGAGGGTGTGCCTCAGGAGTTGCCCGCAGATCCAGTTGAGGCTTGCTGGCGAGCAATCGAGTTGTCGCCAGTCAATCCGATGGATGCTTTGGCCGTCCTGCGGGTGGAGGATGTGAGCGAGCGTCTGGATCTGGCGAATTTGTTGATGAAAGATCTATGTGAGTTGCTCGCCATGCGCAATCGTGAATGACCCGTCCGCGCTCCGCGAGTCGGTCACTGTCGCTGGCTACCCTGAAGGAATGGAAGCAGACCAGATAACGCCCGCCGGAAGTGCTGACACAGCATTCGGTTATGAGAGCGCGGCCAATGAGAGCGCCACCGCAATCGAAGAACAGGAAATGCCGACTCTCGACGCATTAGAACTCGAGTTGGCGGAGATAGAAGCGGCAATAGAGCGGATCGATGGAGGAACCACGCCTTCGTAACCCCGCTCTTCCAACCCCCGAGCATTTGTCGTGTAGTGCACGGTGGCGGTGGATTGTGCGCCAAGCGTCCGACGTAAGCGTGGTATGAGGGTGCCATTGGGATCACTTCTTCGGGCTCGCCTAGCATCCGCTTCGTCAATTCTGGCGCGCACGTGCCGAAATCGGGAGGAGCCGAGCATGGGGTTCGCAATCGAAAAGCTAGGGCAGTGGACTGAAGGTCCGGAGTTCAAGGTCGAAGCCGAGCGCGCTAAGGCGTATGCGGCGGCTACCAACGACACCAGCCCCGCCCACACAAGCGGCCAAGTGGCTCCTCCCATATTCGCTGTCGTTCCGATTTGGGACACGATGGCCGGCGCGATGGCAGGGGTCACTCCGCCAGAGGTTCTCTTGTTTGTCGTGCATGGGGAACAAGACATGCGTTTCCACGCGCCCATCACACCAGGCATGGTTCTTAAATCGACGGCCGCTCCGATTGGAATCCATGTCAAGCCGAACGGAACGTCGGTTGTTGTGAAGGTCGAGTCGCGTGACCAGACGGGTGACCTGATTGTCGAGCAGTACATGACTTCATTCTTCCGTGGGGTTAGCGAAGGAGAGAGTGGGGGCGAAGAAGCTCCAGCGCACAAGCTTGATGCCGCGACGAAGGCGACTGATCCGGTCGGCTCGGTCACTCAGAAGCTTGATGATGACCAGACGTATCGCTACGCCGAAGCGTCGGGTGACAACATGCCCATTCACCTCGACGCAGAAATAGCGAAGCAGGTAGGGCTACCCGGCATCATCATTCACGGATTGTGCACGATGGCGTTCACTTCAACTGCAGCGGTTTCGGAACTATGCGACGGCGACTCCACGCGCCTGAAGCGACTAGTCGTGCGTTTCTCGAAGCCCGTGCTGCCTGGCGAAGAGATCACGACAACGTTTTGGAAGTTCGGAGTCGAAGATGGGAACACTGTCTACGGATTCGAGACCCGAAATGGTGACGGCGACGTTGTGATCAAGGACGGCCTCGCGACCGTATCGAGCTAACTCGATGGCGTCGGTGCGCCTGAGATGTTTTGCCGGTGCGCGAGAAGCCGCGGGAACCGGCAGCGCTGACTTCTACGCGACGACGCTCGGTGATCTACTCGCCCAGGCGAGCGAGCGATTCGGTGAACAGTTTCGACTGGTGTTGGAAACGTCACGGGTCTGGGTAAACGGCGAAGAACCAGGGCAAGGTGAAGCGCGGGGACGAGCCGAAGAGACTGAACTCCAAGATGGAGACGAGATTGCGATCCTCCCACCCGTATCCGGCGGGTGAACACTGGGCGTGGCGCCGCGGTAGCCTGCGTGGTCTATGGCAGCCAAACAACGGCGACTCGATCGTGTCCTTGAGAGCACCTACCTAGACGGCGTAGATGGACGCTCACTGGACGACATTCGTGCGATGCGCGACGAGTGCGTCGAGATCGAGACCGAAGTCTCTTATGTGCGCCGCCTGGCTCATGCGCGGATCGGAATCCTTGAGGCCGAGATCGATCGCCGTAAACGCGGTAGATCACTCAGCGACCTAATAGATGATTTACCGCGCATTCTTGCGGACCAGGGCACTCGGCCACCACCCGCGAACACGCGTGTGCAGGGCTCACTCGCTCCGTCAATGAGTATCGAGTGGAACCGAGGCCTAGAAGGTCTCATCGCCGATTCAACGCTTGCCAACTTGCCGACGCTTGCCGACGACGAACTAACGCAACGCATCACGCAGCTCAAGGAATTGGATCTTGACGTGTCGGGAAAGCGCAAGAGCTTGCATGGCATCATCGACGCGCTCGACAGTGTTCTTGCTGCACGGATAGCCGTCGGCACTAACTGAAATGGTTTCGCAGCAAGCCGCAGCAGTAGAGGCGCGCCTGCGTGATCTCGGTTCGTTTATTCGCGAAGAGCGCCATCGTGATCGTCTGTCTCTTCGCAAGTTGAGTGAACTAGCGGGAATCTCTAACCCTTATCTCAGCCAGATTGAACGCGGACTTCGCAAGCCGAGTGCCGAGATTTTGCAAGCTATTGCGAAGGGTCTGCGCATCTCTGCCGAAACGCTTTATGTGCGAGCGGGCATTCTCGACGAACGCAATGACGAGACCGATTTGGTTGCGCATGTGATGCGAGACACATCGATTACCGAGCGCCAAAAGCAGACGCTCATCGAGGTCTATCGATCATTCCAGCGTGAGTTTGATGCTGATCGGGAGCAACGAAGCCAAGAAGCGGTCCCGGCCAGCTAACTAATTGGCGCTAATTACGGCCGGAGTGTTTTGTACTTGTCCCGGATAGAATCGAAAAGTTATGTCCCTGCGCCGCCTTGCCATATTGAGTGTTCACACCTCGCCGTTAGCGCAACCTGGAACGGGCGACGGTGGCGGAATGAACGTCTACGTACGTTCGCTAGCGAGCGGGCTGGCCAGAGCAGGTGTTGAGTGCGACGTCCTCACGCGACGCGATCGTCCTTCCCAGGATGCAGTTGTCGACGTGGAGCCGGGGTTCCGCGTCGTTCACCTAGATGCTGGTCCCGCCGAACCCGTAGCGAAGCATGATCTGGTAGATCTCGTAGACCCGATGGCTGCAGCGGTGCTTGAACATGTAGCGAGCGAAGACGTTCACTATGACGCGCTGCATGCCAACTATTGGATCTCGGGCGCGGTAGGGCATCGGCTTAAGCATCAACTCGACCGTCCGCTCGTTGCCACCTTCCACACGCTCGCGCGCGTGAAGGCCGATGCTGGCGTAGACGACGATCCCGTGCAGCGTGCGCGCGAAGAACAAGAAATTATCCGGTGCGCCGATCTCATGCTTGCTTCAACAGACGACGAAAGACACCAACTTCGTTCTCTCTATGGCGCGAACTGCGACCGCATAGAAGTTGTTCCGCCCGGAGTTGATCACGAGGTATTTCGCGTGGGCGATGCGGCTGAGCGCGCAGCCGACCGTGCCGCGCTCAATCTCAACGGTCAACCCGCGCTGTTATTTGCCGGTCGCATTCAACCGCTCAAGGGCGCAGACCTAGCGGTGTGCGCGCTCGCAGCCTTAGAAGACTCCGATGCTGTCTTGTTCATTGTCGGAGGCCCTAGCGGCGCAAGTGGCAAAGCGGAAGTCGCGCACCTTCATGAACTTGCCCACGATCTAGGCGTCACCGATCGCGTGCGCTTCGTTCCTCCACAAACTCACGAACAACTCGCGCGCTTCTATCGTGCAGTAGATGTTTGCATCGTCCCGAGCCACGCGGAATCGTTCGGTCTTGTGGCCCTCGAAGCGGCCGCTTGTGGCACGCCGGTGGTTGCCGCGGCAGTCGGAGGCCTCTGTTCACTCGTTGACGACGGCGTTACGGGTTTCCTTGTAGATGGTCGCGACCCTGCCGACTTCGCTGTACCAGTGGAGCGTCTCATCGATGACCCAGACATGGCTAATGCGATGGGCGTTGCAGCGGAACTGCGCTCGCGCCGCTACGGGTGGAGCATGACTGCCGCCAAGTTACGCCGCCTTTACGCCGACCTGCTCGCACGCGAACCTGTCTCGTGCCGGTAGATCCGGTCTCCACCGGAACTGAAGCGTCTGAACTGGCAGCGAGGCTCGAATCTGCACGCGCGTTGATCGACGCGCACCTGTTTGGTCCCGTGAAGTCTCAACCTGCGGTGCAACACGTCGAGTACGACGCCGAGTTACGACGGTGGTACTTGCGATTTGGTTGTGACGGCCGTGACGCAGCCACGATTTACTTTGATCTGCACCAGCGCACGCTGCGCTACGAGCTCTACTTCATTCCTGCACCAGAAGAAGTGGAGCGTCGCAACGAATTGAACGCTTGGCTGCTCAGACGCAACCACGATCTATACGCCGCGCGTTTCTCGGCCGGCCCCGACGGAGACATCTATATAACTGGTCGGCTGGCCCTCGAGCACCTCTCAGAAACCGAACTCGACCGGATCATCGGCGTGCTTTTCGAACTCACCGAGCGCTGGTTCCAGGCGGCGGTTCAGATTGCATTTCGGCAGCGGTCGCAGGCGGCTCAATAGCTCTCATCAGGTACGGGACGCGGCGAGATTTTTCCGCTTGCCAGAAGCCATCTTGAGGAGTACGTTGCCGCGTGTCGCACTCTTCGGAGTGGGGCCCAAAGAGTGGCCCGAGGTGCAGTAAGTCGTTTCGTTCGGGGAAGTACGAAACAGCCAATCGTTCCTCGGGCCCTCTTCTGTTCCGACCTAAGTGCCCCCAACCCCCACCCAACCCCCAGGGCGATCTCGGCACGCTTCGGGCCCTATAAGGGCCTCGAACGTGCCGAGATCGCCCTGGGGTACGGACAAAGTTCCCAACTTCTTACTGCTCGGGCGCGTACCCTCGTTAGGTCATGCATGTTGCGCTTCTCGGTGGTGGACGAATGGGCGAGGCCTTGTTGGCAGGTCTTGTCGCCTCGGGCTTTGAACCCGACCTTCTCGCAGTTGCCGAAATCGATCCAGAGCGACGTCACGCGCTCGAACAAAGGCTCCCCGGAGTACGTGTCGCACCGAATCCCGCGTGGGTTGTGGGCGATGCCGATGTTGTGATTCTCGCTGTGAAGCCCGGCGATGTTGCCGATGTCCTCGAGGTGGCAGCACCCACATTGCCCGAGCATGCCCTGGTGCTCTCTATCGCCGCCGGCGTAACGATTGCTCACCTCGAACGGTGTGCTCCCGGCCGTCCTGTAGTGCGGGCCATGCCCAATACCCCTGCGTTAGTTGGGCGCGGCGCGGCGGCGATCGCTGGCGGTACGCATGCGACCGATGCAGATATGGAAACTGCGGAACGCGTTCTCGGCGCTGTCGGAACGGTTGTGCGCGTGCCGGAGGATCTCTTGGACGCAGTGACGGGAGTATCGGGTTCTGGACCTGCGTACATATTTCTTCTTGCCGAAGCGATGATCGAGGGCGGAGTGCTCAACGGACTCCCTCGCGAAACCGCGGCCGCACTAGTGCACCAGACCGTGCTCGGCGCGGGCACTCTTCTAGTAGAAAGTGACGATGGTGCCGAAACACTGCGTGCGTCAGTGACGTCGCCTGGTGGAACAACGGCAGCGGGTCTACACGCGCTCGAAACGCACGGCATGCGCGGCGCCATTCTTGAGGCGGTTTCGGCCGCAACCGCCCGGTCCCGCGAACTTGGGCGCGCATGACGCGAAACGCTTCGCGCAGGCCCCCGATTCTCGAGGATCTTCAGTCGCGCGCTTCTTCTCAACCGGCGCGCCGTAAGCCGCCATCTGCGCGGTCTCAGCTCGTTCGTTCCCGTGTGTTTGGACGGCATGATCGATTGGGTTCAGCCGAAGTTCGAGCGGTTATGCGCCGTGTTGCAGCGGGTGATCCAGCAAGTCTTCTTGGTCTTGCACCCATGGAAGGCCTCACGGCCGCTGAGGTCGCGCAGGTCGCTCGCGACGTTTGGGGCTGGGACAGTGGTGACTCGAGCGTGTCCATGAGCCCAGACCTCGGGATCGCTGCGTTTGAAGCGGCGCGTGAACGGGTGGTTGACGTTGCCAAACGAGGTGGACGCATAGCGATCGGCACAACCCGTCCTGCATCGCTTTTGGGAATCCATCTTGGGTTTGCACGCCTCGCTAAATCGCTCGGTGGAGATGTGCTCGAGACTCCCCAAGCCGGCCCCTTTGACACCTCTGCCAGAGTTCGTGCCCGCCTGTGGTGGATCGAAGGTGTGGCCGTCATGACCGACGGCGATGGGCTTCTCGGCGATCCATCGCCTGCGTCAGCACGGGAGATGCTGTTCGACCTTCCCCCGCCTGATCTGGTTGTTGGCGACCGTGGGATCGCGGGTGGAGCCGCAGCGGCAGGGGTAGAAGTTGTCGCACTCGCAGACTTAGATGCTGTCGCCCTGGCCGTCGCCGCCTCTCGGGGGCTCCCGATAACAGTGGTTCCACTCAATGAACGGCGTTCCCCGTCGAGTTATGCGCCCTTGGTCAAAATGTTGGCGGCCGAGGACCTTAAACCTGAAAACATCCCCACCTGAGTCACTCGGGTCACATTCGACAACTTCCCTTTCACAGCCTAGGATGCCGCTTCGGAGATAGGGGGTCTTGCCGCGTGTCGCAATCACTTTCAAGTTCGCGTTTTCTGACAGTCCAAGAAGTAGCAGATCTAATGCGTGTGTCGTCGATGACGGTCTATCGCTTGATCAAGGCAGGCGACCTTGCCGCTGTGCGCGTTGGCCGTTCCTTTCGGGTACGTGAAGCCGACGTCGACTCCTACCTAGCTAGTCACTACACCAGCTAGCCACTACACCAGCTAGCCCGGGTCGGGTCGCTGTTCCAATAACAGATACCGTCGGAGCCGTGCCTCCCTCCTTTGTTTCATTCTTGTCAGACTACGGAAATGCCGATGAGTTTGTCGGGGTATGCAAGGCGGTCATTGTCGGTCTCGCTCCGGAGACAACGATCGTTGATGTGACCCACGAGATCCCGGTGCACGATGTACGAGCAGGTGGCCTAGCGCTGGTACGCGCAATTCAGTACCTACCTGCAGGAATTGTGCTCGCGGTTGTAGATCCCGGCGTGGGTACCGACCGCCGTGCGATCGCGGTGCAAACAGATTCGGGAGTCCTCATCGGGCCAGACAATGGTTTACTCGCACCGGCGGTAGCGATGATCGGTGGCGCCAGTCGCGCGGTGTCGCTCACCAATACCGAGTACTGGCTCGAATCGCCAGGTCCAACATTCGCGGGTCGCGATGTGATGGCTCCAGCAGCCGGGTATCTCGCCGCGGGCGTGGACCTGTCGGATCTAGGTGATGAGATCGACCCCGTCAGTTTGACCCCGGGTCTGGTGTCACTGCCACAGGCCGCCGACGGCGCAATTGTGGGCGAGGTGTGGTGGGTAGACCGCTTTGGAAACTGTCAACTAAATGTGGACCCGACTGAACTGGGAGCGGCAGGGGTCGCGCAGGGAGCAACGGTAGAAGTCCGAGTGGGTGATGATGAAAAGAGTGCGCGAATGGCCCGATGGGTTCACACGTATGCAGATGGCAATCCCGGAGAGCTGTTGCTGTTGGTCGATTCTTATGGACTCATGGCAATCGCGTGCGACAAACGATCTGCCGCTGAAGAATTAGGTGTAAAGGCGGGACAAGCCGTGACGCTGGCGTTCAATCCAACAAGTCGGCCGATTAAAGTAGCGGGAAGCAAATGAGACTCGAAGGTGGCCGGATCAGTGCCTCGGTTAGCGAACCGGTGAGAGCGACAGGTCGATGAGACCGGGCACGACAATCGCGCTAGCGGTGTTACTGCTGCTGATTCTGGGTGCCGGCCTCGCCCAATTCCTCGTCCAACTAGGCCCCTAGGGCGATCTCGGCACGTTCGAGGCCCTTATAGGGCCCGAAGCGTGCCGAGAATGCTGGGGGGGGGGGGGGTGGGGGGGTCGGTGAGGGGTTATACGAGTCGGTAAGCACCCTGGCTGAAGAACCGTCTCGGTTCAACCGGCGCTGGTATCGGTGCCGCTACTGGCATCGCTGCTGCTGCTACTGGTACCGCCGCCGGCCTTACCTGCGATACAGGTTGAATCGGTCGTGGCGAAGGCGGAGTCCCGGCTGTGGCCGAGGGCATTGTGACGGGCTGGGAGGCTGTTTCCATGAACACCTCGGAGACGTACAACGTCCCGTTGGCATTCACGACGCCCACGCCCACATACCGGAACCCCGGATCTAGGAGATTGGCTAAGTGAGTAGGTGAGGCAACAAGGGCAGCGTGGATACTGGCGACCGATGGGCCCTTGCCCACGTTCTCTCCGAGGCGTACCCACTCGTTCGGAGCGCCGTCGGGGAGATTGGAGTGGAAGATGGTGCCCGTACCAGACAGGTGTTGCGCCCAGCCACGTGCTTTAGCAACAAGTGTGCCGTGAACCACTAGCCCTGGGAGGCCGCGGCTAGCGCGAAGGGCGTTTGTCTCTGCGATGAAGGACGCTTCTGCTCCGCCATCGATGTCGGCGTGAGCAGGACTAGCCAGCGCACCGAAGACCGAGAACGCAAGAACGGCTAGCAGTGCTAGTGAAACTCGGTGAAATCGCATGCTGGCCTCCCTTCGGTCGAACCCCTTGTCCGCCGTACGTGTCTTGTTTCGGCGCGGGTACGTGATGTCTTGAGTCCAAATCGCGACCGAATGTGAAACAGGGCTGATTGGCCTGCCAGTGGCTTCGCAGCGCACGCCCGCGTCGCTCTGCGAGACTGCGTTCATGAACCTGGTTTCGACGCTGCTTGCTCATGCCGCGGACCGTCCCGATGCAACGGCGATCGTCGCGGGCAACGCTGTGGTTACGTACGCAGAACTTCAAGCACGCGCGGCGCAAATTGCAGGCGCGCTCGCGCAAATAGGTGTGGTGACAGGCGATCGTGTCGCGATCGTGAGTGGCAACGATCTGGGTTTTGTCGAGACCTATCTCGGTGTGTTGTGGGCCGGCGCAGTTGTTGTTCCGTTGAATCCACAAACACCGGTTGTTGCACTAGCCACAGAAATAGAAAAGGTCGGTGCCTCGGTTGTCGTCCTCGGCTCAACGGTGCATCACCTCGGTTCACTTCCTGGTGCACACGCGCTAGATGACTTACCCATAGCTGATCCGATGTCAGCCGAAGCCGAACGCGACGACTCAGAACTCGCAGTGTTGCTCTATACCTCTGGTACCGCGGGAGCGCCGCGCGCCGCAATGCTCACGCATGGCAACCTTGCTTCCAACATTGGTCAAGTGCAGGGCCACAGCGGGTTGCGTGTCGGCACCGATGATGTTGGGCTTGCAGCACTTCCGTTCTTTCACGTGTTTGGCCTCAACGTGTCGTTAGGGCTAGGACTGGCTGGAGGAAGCACGACGGTTCTTCTGGAGAAACTGGATGTACAGCGAGCGTTGGAGTTGATACGCGAGCACAGGGTCACCGTTCTGACGGGTGTTCCTACGATGTATTCGGCGATTCTCGCGTTGTCTGAAGATGAAGCGCCGAGTGATTCGTTCGCATCCGTTCGTCTCGCAGTCTGTGGAGCCTCCGCACTCCAGCGCGACAACGCGGAGCAGTTCCGAGAACGTTTCGGCCTAACGATCTTCGAGGGATACGGGCTCACCGAAGCATCGCCGATCGTCACGACAACTGCGGTTGTAGATCTTCCTCACTGGGGATCGATCGGGCCCCCACTCCCAGGTGTGCAAGTCCGACTCGTTTCCGAAGACGGCACAGACGCACTCGTTGGAGACCCAGGTGAGATTTGGGTGAACGGTCCAAATGTCTTTGCCGGATACTGGAATGATCGCGAAGCGACCGACCGCGTCTTACAAGATGGTTGGCTGCATACCGGTGACATAGCGGTAGCCGACGAGCACGGCTACCTAGCCCTCGTAGACCGCGTGAAGGACTTGATCATCGTGTCCGGATTCAACGTGTATCCAGCCGAAGTCGAAGATGTAATACGCATGCATGCCGATGTAATCGATGTCGGTGTGTTCGGAGTTCCCAATGTTCTTAGCGGCGAAGAAGTAGTCGCTTGGGTTGTGGCGCGCCTAGGAAGCGAGCTCGTTTTCGAAGATATACGCGACCAAGCGTTGCTTCATCTCGCTCGTTACAAAGCACCACGCGCGGTTAAATTTGTCGAATCACTCCCGCGCGATATTGCTGGAAAATTGTTGCGACGCGAGTTGCGAACTACGACGCGCTGATAGCGGTCGAAGACGCGCTCAGTTGAGTCTCAGCAGAAAGAGAGCGCGTTGTCGCTGCGGCCGACAACACGAAGCCCGCGTAGATGATGCATATTCCGATAGCTAAAGAGGCGACAAACGCTTGGTCCTTTCCTGCAACTCCCTGGGCCAGCCCGCCGCTAGACAACACGATGGTCCCAAGCGCGATGCACGCGTTTGCTGTTGCTCGCATCGCATTACCGGGGGTCGTACTGGCTCGAGCAAATCGCCAACTCGACAGCACCGCGCCGCCGAATATCACGGCTGCGCCAACGCCGCTGCCGATCGCAGCCATGATCCGCGGTAATGCACCGAACACATCGCTACCTGCAGGAATCTCAACGCCGCTGACCGGCACTCCGATGATGGGAGCTGCGAACACCACACCAGCCGCAAGGCCAGAGAAGAACACCACCCCAATTTGTACGCGCGAACCCACTTTCCGACCAGCAACTACATACACAGTTCCGAGAGCTAGCCATGGAACGTTCACGACGGCACCGAGCAGGTAGAAGATTCGAAACGTCGCGTCATCCCAACCCGTCGAAACACCTACCGACAATGCCGCCGACGCCAGAGCGAATAAGGCCAGGGCAATGCACCATGCACGATCTTGTGGGCGCCTGTCGCGGGTAAAGCGAACTAGCGTCGCCTGGGCAAAAAGCGTCGATACGGCTGTGGCAATGAATGCAAGGGCAACGACCAAGACACCGAGCGTACGGGGGCGGCCCTCCGTCAATCACATCCCCGCTATACGGGGAGTATTGCAATACTTTGTGAACAAGTGCACTAGCGCGGTGTACCCTCGTCATTCCGGATCATCGGAACCGAAGACCCCGCTAGCAAAGGACCAGCAGTGCCAGACCGCCTCGACGGACGTCGGATCCCCGAGGCCACGGTTGCTCGTCTCCCCCTTTATTACAGGGCCCTCAATGAGACGGCCGAGCGGGACATTGAGACCGTTTCATCTGAACAGCTGGCCGATCTCGCTGGTGTGAACGCCGCCAAGGTCCGTAAAGACCTCTCTTATCTCGGGTCCTACGGCACGCGCGGTGTCGGATACGCGGTCGAGTTCCTATTGGCTGTTATCTCAAGGGAACTCGGTCTCACTCAGGACTGGCCCGTCGTGATCGTCGGCATAGGAAATCTTGGACAAGCGTTGGCAAACTATGGTGGATTCGGAGCGCGCGGTTTTCAAGTAAGCGCGTTGGTAGATGCCGATCCAGCGAAGCATGGCGAAAAAGTTGGTGGGCTTGCTGTAGATCCGATCGAGTCGCTCGCGGACTTGGTCGCGATGCGTGGCATCCGCATTGGAGTTATTGCAACTCCCGCTGCAGCGGCCCAAGACGTCACAGACCAACTCGTCGATGCTGGCATCTCGTCGATCCTCAACTTTGCGCCAGCCATCGTTTCTGTTCCCGAAGGGGTATCGCTTCGTAAGGTAGATCTCGCGACCGAACTTCAAATTCTTTCGTACTACCAAGCAGAGCGAAAGTCACGTCGACGCGTCGGGAAATTCACTCCCGATGTGCAACTCCAGGCGACAACGGCGAAGACATCATGACCACAGATCCAGAAAGTTCGGTAGAACGTCCGGTGTTGTCAGGTTTCCCGGCAAACCTGAGCGTTGGAGGGCGTCGTTGTCTCGTAGTCGGTGCCGGTCATATCGCTTTTCGAAAGATCAACAGACTCCTCGATCAAAACGCTGTAGTTGAGGTTGTGGCCCCCGAAGCATCTGCAGAGGTTCGTGCATTGGTGGAGGCAGGCCGGTGTACATGGGCGCAGCGAGAGTTCGCCTCGTCTGACGTAGAGGGAGCGTGGCTTGTTATAACGGCAACCGGAGTTCCTGCCGTTGACCTCGCAGTTTTCGAAGCTAGTGAGGAACGGCAGATATGGGTGAACAGCGCCGATGATCCATCCAACTGCTCGCTAACTCTTATGGCTCTAGTGCGACGCGGCGATATCGTTGTTGCGATTGGGACCAACGGACGAAGCCCTGCACTAAGTGCGCATCTGGCCGATCGATTCCGTAAAGAAATTGGCGAGGAATATGAGACACTTTTGGTCATTCTCGAGGAATGCAGGTTGGAGTTGATTGCAACAGGCAGCTCTACCGAGGCCTCTAATTGGCGAGGTGCGCTTGAGTCCGGCATCCTCGAGCTGATCCGCGAAGGACGCCTCGATGAGGCAAGGGAGCTGCTCCGCTCATGTCTGTGATCGTTGTGGGACTGAACCACCGCACCGCACCTGTCGAGATGCGCGAAAAGGTCGCGGTTCCCGCGTCGCGGCTTACAAAGGCGATCCACGACTTGGCTAGCCGTGAACATCTTGAGGAAGTAGTTCTTCTTTCTACCTGCAACCGAACAGAGATTTACGCTCGCTGCACCAAGTTCCACTCCGCTGTCTCTGACGCGATCACATTCTTTGCAGAGCAGGCATCCGCCACTCCCGATGATTTTTCAGAACACCTGTACACGTATTACGACGATGGTGCGGTCGCGCATCTGTTTGGAGTCGCAGCCGGTCTTGATTCCATGATCGTTGGTGAAGGTGAGATCCTCGGCCAGGTGCGCGACGCATTTCAACTTGCCGAACAAGAAGGCGCGACTGGCCAATCGTTAGCGCGGTTGTTTCAACATGCAGTGCGCGTCGGTAAACGCGCACGCACCGAAACGGCTATAGGACGGAGCGCGTTATCGGTGTCGTCGGCTGCCGTGGCATTAGCCGAACAAAAGATGTTTTCGCTGCGCGGTCGTAACGTGCTCATTCTTGGCGCAGGCGATGTTGCCGAAGGGATGGCACGAGCCCTGTTGGGAGCGGGGGTCGGTGAGGTAGTTGTCGCAAATCGAACGCGAGCGCGGGCGACTGAACTGGCCGAACGGGTTGGTGGCCGCGCAGTAGCTCTTGGTGACCTTTCCGAGGTTTTAGAGACGGTCGATGTTTTGTTGACTGCGACCGATTCCACAGAAGTTCATGTGGAACGTGCAGATATTGAAGCCGTGATGGAGCGAAGGGCAGGCACCGCACTTCTAGTTGTTGATGTTGCGGTTCCGCGTGATGTTGATCCCGGTGCTGGGCAAGTACATGGCGTGACACTTTTGGACATGGACGACTTGATGGCCTTTACGGAATCATCCCTGCACGCGCGTCGGCGTGAAGTGAGCAAGGTGCAAAGTGTCATCATCGATGAATTAGAACGTTTCCAACTAGAGCGCACCGCGCGCCAGGTAGCGCCGCTAATCGCCGCATTGCACGACCGTGCCGAACAGATTCGTCTAACTGAACTCGCGCGGTTCAGTGCAAAACTCGACGCTCTTGACACTGACGCACGAAAGGTTGTTGAAGCGCTCACGCAGGGAATCGTGAACAAGCTGCTGCATGAACCTACGGTAAGAATCAAAGATGCAGCGGGCACCGCGCGTGGCGAACTGTTCGCAGATGCATTGGCAACTCTCTTCAATATCGTTGAAGCATTCGAACCGGTTTCTCCCGAACTGTCCCTGGAGAGTGACCCGGCGCCGGAGTCATGACCCGCGCACTTCGGATAGCGACGCGTGGATCCAAGTTAGCCCTTGTTCAGACGGAACGAGTTGTGCGTTTGCTGGGTGTACCAACGGAACTGGTCATTGTGAGTACCAAAGGTGACCGCGACACCCTTGCTCCGATTCATGCTATTGGTGGCACGGGTGTATTCACTAAGGAAATACAAGACGCCGTGCTTCGCAACGATGCCGACATCGCGGTGCACTCGGCCAAAGACCTTCCTTCATTAACTCCAGATGGTCTAGTGATCGGTGCTGTCCCGGAGCGTGACGATGTACGTGACGCTCTGGTCGGAGCGACACTCGATGAGTTGCCAACTGGTGCCCGAGTTGGAACTGGAGCAACGCGTCGCCGGGCGCAACTGGCTGCGGAGAGACCCGATCTTACCTTTGGAGAATTGCGCGGCAACATCGCTACTCGGATGGACAAGGCGTCTGAATTCGGAGCGGTAGTCGTTGCAATGGCCGCAATCAACCGCCTTGGATTGAGTGATCGTGTCGCTCAGATCCTAGAAACTTCGGTGATGTTGCCTCAGGTTGGGCAAGGCGCAATTGCTGTCGAGTGTCAGTCTGATGATCAAGACACGCTCGACACGCTCGCCGGTATCGACAATGCACGATTGCATCGCGTGTTGAATGCGGAACGCGCGTATCTAGCTGAATTGGGAGGCGGGTGTGATTTGCCATGCGGTGCGCTTGCGAGTGAGTCAGCCGATGGAATTATTAGTCTTGAGGTGTTGCTGGCGAACTTGGACGGCAGCGTTGTGTTGCGAATCTCCGACAACGGTACCGATCCCGAACACCTCGGACACACCCTTGCGCGACGCTTGCTCGATGATCATGGTGGAGCACTCTTGTTAGAGGACTCGCGATGACGGTGTACCTCGTAGGGGCTGGTCCCGGAGATCCAGGATTACTAACAATGCGCGCCGCGGAATTACTGAGACGCGCGAACGTTGTGATCTATGACCGCCTCGCACATCCCTCCCTGCTTAGGCTCGCTCCATTCGACGCGATTCTGATCAATGTCGGTAAGGCACCCGGCAACGTCGAGATGGACCAGGACGGAATAAACGCGGCATTGGTGGAGCACGGCCGATCGAGTCGCGTAGTTGTGCGTCTCAAAGGCGGCGACCCCTTTGTCTTTGGACGAGGCGGCGAAGAGGCGGAAGTACTTTCAGCCGCAGGAGTTGCCTTCGAGGTCGTGCCTGGTATCACCAGCGCCGTCGCTGCGCCCGCATACGCCGGAATCCCGGTAACCCACCGCGGCCTCTCAACACACTTCACCGTGGTGACGGGCCACGAAGACCCAGCGAAAGGCCGGAGCGACACCGATTGGGAAGCGCTCGCGAAAACCAGAGGGACACTCGTAGTCTTGATGGGCGCCAAACACCTTTCGGAAATCTCGGCACGCCTGATGGCTGGAGGCCTATCACCCGACACTCCGGTAGCGGCAGTCAGGTGGGGGACAAGGCCGGACCAGTCGACTGTGCGAGCAACACTCGGCACAATCGCGCACGCTGGAGTCCAAGCTCCGAGCGCAATTGTCATTGGCGCCGTAGCTGCGATGAATCTTGCTTGGTTCGAAACGCGCCCGTTACAAGGCCGCACGATCGTCGTGACCCGAGCGCGTGAACAAGCGAGTGAGTTAGCTACGCGCTTGGAACTGCTCGGTGCTTCGGTGATCGAATTTCCAACGATCGCAATCGAAGAGATCGAGTTCGACTTTCCGGCGTTACATAGGTATGCGTGGCTTGTGTTCACCTCTCCCAACGGTGTTGAAGCATTCTTTGAACGAGGGCTCGCGAAGAACGGATTCGATTCACGAGCGCTAGCTCACTTACGCATCGCGGCGGTCGGGCCATCTACCGCGCAGGCATTAACAACGTATGGGATCAACGCTGATTTGGTACCAGAGAAATTTGTTGCCGAGTCGCTGCTCGAGTCTTTCCCTGCTCCAGGTGCGCCCGGTGAACGAATCTTGCTAGCAGTTGCGGAACAGGCACGCGACGTGTTGCCGAACGGGTTGGTCGATCGCGGTCACGCCGTAGATGTGTTACCTGTTTATCGAACCGTCGCCGCGAAGCCACGCGATGACCAACTAGACCTTGTGCGCGACGGCAACTTCGACGCGATCACGTTCACGTCGAGTTCAACTGTCACAAATTTCTGCGATCTCGTCTCCCTCAGCGGAGACGTCTCCCCACTGGTCGTGTCGATAGGACCGATCACAAGTGCGACGGTCCAAGCCAGCGGACTGAAGGTTGGGATAGAGGCGAACCCCCATACCATCGATGGAGTTGTTGAGGCAGTCGTAACCGGTCTTGCCTAGATCGTTGGGAATCGAGGCGACGCTCGGCCTAGCCTTGTGTCTATGAGTTTCCCCGAGCATCGTCCCAGACGGTTGCGACGCACCGAGGCAATGCGACGCCTCACCGCGGAAACACACCTATCGGTCGATGACCTGGTCGCTCCCCTATTCATCAAAGAAGGCATCGAAGTTCCTGAACCGGTCATCTCAATGCCTGGTGTGTTCCAGCACACGCAAGAAAGTTTGCGCAAGGAAGTTCGAGCACTGACTGACCTCGGTGTGCCCGCCATCATCCTCTTCGGAATTCCCACAGCCAAAGATGCGACGGGTTCAGGGGCTGATGACCCGAATGGTGTTGTGCAGGTCGCGCTGTCGATGTTGCGTGACGAAGTCGGCGACTCGATTGTTCTCATGGCCGACGATTGTCTTGATGAGTACACGGATCACGGTCATTGCGGTTTGGTGAGTGCCGATGGAACCGTTGACAACGACGGGACCCTCGAACGCTACGCATCGATTGCAATCGCGCAGGCGGATGCCGGTGCAGATGTGGTAGCGCCCAGCGGGATGATGGATGGTCAGGTCGGTGCGATCAGGTCCGCACTCGATGAAAACGGCCACACTGAAGTAGCGATTCTCGCTTATGCCGCCAAGTACGCGTCTGCTCTTTACGGCCCGTTCCGCGACGCCGCCGAGTGCTCTCCGCAATTTGGAGACAGGCGCGGCTACCAAATGCAAGTGACCAATGCGCGCGAAGCACTTGATGAAACAGCGCATGACATAGGTGAAGGCGCCGACATGGTGATGGTGAAGCCAGCCCTCGCATATCTCGACATAATCGCATCGGTGCGACAGAACTTCGATGTACCTGTGGCTGCGTATCACGTGAGCGGTGAGTATTCGATGCTGAAAGCAGCAGCAGCAAATGGGTGGATAGACGGCGATGCTGTGGCGCTAGAGCATCTGATAGCGATCCGTCGTGCTGGTGCTGATTTTGTGCTTACTTATCTCGCCCGCGAGGTTGCGGAGCGCCTGAACGCGTGAACTACGAGTTGTTCACGCGAGCTAACCGCGTGATACCGGGAGGCGTCAATTCGCCCGTGCGTGCATTCAAGGGCGTAGGAGGCGACCCCTTTTTCGTCGCAAGGGCTCATGGTTCGCATCTCATTGACGCAGATGGAAACGAGTATCTGGACTTTGTGCAGTCTTGGGGTGCCTCGATTCTGGGACACGCGCACCCACGCATTGTCGAAGCAGTCCAACGAGCTGCGTCGGACGGCACAAGTTATGGCGCGCCAACTGCGCGTGAAGTTGAGTTAGCTGAGGCAATCGCAGATCGCGTTGCGAGCGTTGAGAAGGTCAGGATGGTGTCTTCAGGAACGGAAGCCGCGATGACCGTGGTACGACTCGCGCGCGGGATAACCGGTAGAGCCAAGGTGATCAAGTTCGAGGGCTGCTATCACGGACATGTAGATGCGCTGCTCGTCGCAGCTGGTAGCGGTGTTGCAACACTCGGATTACCCGACACTGCGGGCGTGACACCAGGCGCTGCGGCTGACACCGTTGTGGTTCCGTTCAACGACATAGCCGCGCTCGATGAAGCCTTCGCTGTTCATGCCGACACAATTGCTGCCGTAATCGTCGAAGGTATTCCGGCCAATATGGGTCTGGTCCCACCGATTCCTGGTTTGCTCAAACACATAGAGCAACTATGTGCGAGCAATGGGACATTGCTTATTTTCGATGAGGTGATTACCGGGTTTCGTCTCGGGCTGGGCGGCGCACAGCAGTACTACGAAGTGAAACCGGATCTTTCGATCTTCGGGAAAGTTATCGGCGGCGGTCTCCCGCTAGCCGCTGTAGGCGGCCGCGCTGATCTGATGGACCATCTCGCGCCAATCGGAGACGTCTACCAGGCTGGCACGTTGTCAGGTAATCCGTTGGCGACAGCGGCAGGACTTGCCGTCATCGCCGAACTTGACGACGGTGTGTATGAAGAGCTCACGCAGAAGGTCGCAAAGTTCGCAACGGACCTACAAGATGCAATCACATCTTCGGGCTTAGAGGTCCAGGTTCCAGTCGTCGGCACGCTTGCGGGAATCGCATTCGCGAAGGGTCCCGTTACCAACTACGCGGGAGCGAAGGCCGCCAACCACGAGACCTACGCAAAGTTCTTTCACGCGATGCTTCGCCGCGGAGTGTTCTTTGCACCGGGTGGCTACGAGGTGATGTTCGTGAGCATGGCCCACACCGACGAAGAACTATCAAGAACCGTCGAGCAGGCAGCGATGGGTTTCTAGGTATCTTTGTTGGACTTCTTGCGGCGGATTTTGTCCATGTAGAACAAGCTCGCGATGAACCCCCAGAAGAAAATCACGAACAGCACGAAGGCAGCGCCTCCGCCACCACCTGCGCCCGCTGCGTCGATCAGTTGGCCGTCGTTGCAGCCCGCAGCGAACACAGCGAGGCCCAAGACTGACGCCAATCGAATGCCCGATCGCCGGGTGAATACCTGCAGTGCGTTCAACGTATTCCTCATACCGGTTCCAACGTCTTGTCTTCGGCTGCATCCAACTCGGGTTGCTTCTCAGGCTGCGACACAGCAGCCATTTCCAGTAGATCGCGTTCTCGCCAGTGCAAACCGAGCAGGAACAATGCAAACAGCGTGCCAGAAGCCAGGAAGGCAACGAATGGCGGCATGCGCATTGAACCAAGGTCGCGAACGAATACGAGGCTGTCGATGCCTTTGGACTTGTCGCAAACTGGAGGCGGTATTGGGTCGCCGAACGGAACAATCATCTTTGAGGAATCGACAGGGCATAGGTCTGCCATCGCGTAGAGCGGCTCGTGCAGGCTCACGTGCAGCCATGGCCAGTCGCTGCTGGTTGAAACGTCGACCTGGCTAAATATGGTTCCTCCGCCGGTCTCGTACACATCCTTGACGATGTAGTCCGAAGCAGATTCGTAAACCGCGAAGCGTGCGGTTGTGCCCACTTCCTCCGAGATGGCGCCTGTCTCACTCGTATTTACCAGCGCCTGATCTACAGAAGCTTTTACGTTTGTCATCTCTGCGATGTCGGCTTCGTTGCCCGGCGTTCTGATCGTCTGAACAGGTACGTACGGTGACCTGGCCGTGTCTCCGCCATCGATTGATTCGAGCGCAACCCATTGGGGTATGCGCCCTTTGAGTGTGGTTAGTGGGAACGATGTAGTCATCCACAATGACGCCATCAACATCATTAGGCCAGAGAGACCGGCACCAGCGATCAGGAACCCGAGGCGCGCGCCCAGGTTGGTTGCAAGCAATAAGTAGATAGTTCCGCAAAACAGGCTGATCGCTGCGATGAATACGAGTACCCCGAGGATCGTCGGATACCAAAGACTCCGTTCAGTGAGTCCACCGCTTGCAAGGACTGCTGCATTAACCAACGACGTTCCCATCACAGACCTCGTTCAAACGTGATTACGGCGTCGAGTTGACCCTTGGTGAATATCTGGCCGAAGTGGGGCATGCGTCCTGAAGAGATGCCGCGCACGCCGTATCCCTTGTTGGCCTCGACACCTTCGGCTACCCATGCGTATTGCTTTATATAACCGGGAGTGTTCGGATCACTGAACGGATTTCCAGGGAACTGTTCCGTCACGGCACCGGCTCGCAACGATGGCCCGAATGCGCCGCCACCCTGTGGTCCGGGCAACGGAACCAGCGGATCACTCGGCTCGTTATAGGACCAGCCAGTCGTGTGGCAACGCGCGCACTGCGTCATGAAAAGCAACTCGCCTTCACTCGAGCGCTCGACTTCGGCGAGATAATTCTCAGCGCGCTTTACGGCAGTCTCGGCAGCAATGACTTTCCCTACCGCTACAGCGCGATCTTCCACATTCTTTGCAGCAGCACGTTCGGTTTGGGCGTCTTTGAGGTTCCCCTTCGCAACGTCGACTCCACTGGTGGCTTCGTCTTGAAGTGCGGCGATGTCGGATTGAACTCTTGCGCTTGCCTGGGCTGGCGAGACCTGGATGCTCTTGAGGTATGCGACGATGTCACTGATCGCTTGGTCATTCTTTGGTCCACCACCCTTGAGTCCCCACGCTGGCATCGGAGTGCCGGGCCGCCCGTAAATCAGGATCTGCGTTACCTGTTGCTCCACTCCGCCGCAACCACCGGTGCCAGCTGTGACTTCCTCTGCCGTGCACTCGTTGAAGCGCCAGAAGAGCGTGTCCAGAGCGGGCGCGTCCCACGACACTTGTACCGCCCTACCTTCGAGTTCACCTTGAGCTTCGGGCGTGATTACGAACGGCGCTGCCCCACCCTTAGCATCGACGCCGTGACAGTTGGCGCAGAGCAACGAAATAGCGTTGTTGTAAGCGGGCATGGAGTCGTTCGCAAACAGCACCCCGCCGCGAGCGATTGCGCGTTGTTCGAAGCCTTCTGCCTCAGCTCTTTGCCGCGACGGTTCGAGTACCCAGTAAAGGGGAAGTGACACCGCAACGATGGTCGAGAAGATCAGTGTCCAACGCAAAGCGCGCGTTAGGTGTTCATTTTCTAGAGTGTCATCATCGAAGAAAGGCGTGATGTTTTGAGCCTCTACTTCGGTCGGTGTACGTCGCACAGACAACACCCGATAACCAATAACACCAAAGATCACACCGACAGCAGCGATGTTGATGATGAAGATGAGTGTCCGTAACGTGATCGCGAGTATCAAGGTCGCCTCGAAGTGTTGATGCGGTGGTGGTTCATGATGATCAGCCGCCCACGCATGGGGGTCCCTCGGCGCCTTGGCCGGTGGTATCGGTTCCGATAGGTGCACCCTCGATCGGAGTAGACGTGTCGATCGTGATTTTGCCGCCGTTCACGTCAAGCATGAAATGATCCATGCCACGGGGAGCCGGGCCACCTGTCTTCTCGCCGACCCTGTTGTATTTGGAGCCGTGGCATGGGCATTCGAACCACTGCGAACTCCCACACCACGGGACCTTGCATCCGAGGTGCGGACACTTCTGATAACTCGCGATGATTCCCTGCTCCATCCCCGGGATTAGAAGCATGTATTGCGGGACTTTCTTCGCCTCGCTTACGGCAGCCGAAGGGAACGGGAGTAGATATGTGCGGGCCGCTGGAACGTAGAACGGTTGCTTGTTTTCATTTGTGAACGCGAGTACATCTTCGAGACTTGAACCGGCATCGACTTTGCCACCAAAGCCTCCAGCCGACTTGGCGTAGAGGAAACTGATGGATGCGGCGCCGAAAGCACCGAGGCTTATCGACATCGTTATCAGGATGCCGCGGTTAAAGAATTGGCGTCTACTTATCTGGATCTCGTCGTCACTTACGGGCTGCAGTTTTGTTACTTCGCCACCGTTGCGAAGCGCAGGAACACCGTCGACACCTTCTTTTGTTTCATCTGCCCGATCTCGCGCATCTGATGAACCGTCATCTACGCCGCCTGCATCCGGGTTGGAATCGGCGTCGCGACTGCGTGTCTCGGCGGTGAGGGTTCCCGTGACGTTGCCCGTTACATCCGTTGATGCGCGGCGACGTCCGGTAGCGAAAATCATCACCGCTGCAAAAATCAGCAGAACCGGGATAGCGATGACAAGGGCAACTGACACTGGCTAAAGACTCCTAAAGTTCGAAGAAGATTCCGTCGTTCCACGGGAAAACAAAGTTGAAACCTGGTCCCCGGAAGAACGAACCGATAATTACTAGTACTGCCCAGAACATCAAGAATATGGTGAACACGGAGATCGCAAACTTGCGGTCCTCTGGCCTATTGGAAGTGGTCTTGTCGACATAGGGGGCAATCATGAGCAAGAACAACCCCATGCCCGGGATGGTCACTCCAGCGACCATCGGGTGGAACATCGTCAACAACTCCTGAAGGCCCAGGAAGTACCACGGGGCCTTTGACGGGTTAGGGGTTTGGTTGACATCGGCTAGGCCAAGAAGGGGAGCGCGCACCAGAGCAGAGAAGATGAGGAGCATCGCACTGCAGGCGAGAGTTGCAGCGAACTCGACTACGAGAAGGTGTGGCCATGTGTGGACTTTGTCGACCGCTTCGCCGCGGGTCTGTTGGATGGACCCGGACTTAACAACCGTTAGCAGCCGTTGCGTGTGTCCGTCTGGACCGGTTCCTGTCGGGACCGCGATTGGAGCCGCCTTCACCGCTGTTGCAACGCCACCACCAGAAACTTCTTCGCCGTCGCCACCAGCGAGTGCCGCCTTACGCTTACGCGAGCGTTCGAGCAGATGAGAAGGGACGCCGCCCTTCGATTCGGTGATCTCGGAGCTCGCCGAGGTGGCAGCAACTGGTGCAGCAGCTTCGGAGATTTCTTGAGCGACTGGTTGCTCGTCGGCTGTAGTGGCGCCTGGTGTGGCGCCCGTCGCAGTTTCTTCGGGTGCGTCACCGCTGGCCTTGGCTAGTTGTGCTCGCCGTTCGGCGGCGCGCTTTTTAAGGTGCTCGGGGAGTTCGGTCATGTGCGCTTCCCCTTAGAGAGGTCCACTGATGCCCCCATCCTTACGAACTCGCCAGAAGTGGACGGCCATAAAGATCACAATGATGAACGGCAGTAGCAACACGTGCAAGGTGTACCAACGCAACAAAGTATCGCCGCTGATTTCTTTGGAACCCAAAAGTGCGTAACGAACTTGGCCACCGAATACTGGCGTGTAACCCATCATGTTCGTACCTACTGTCACTGCCCAAAGTGCCAGTTGGTCCCACGGCAATAGGTATCCGGTGAACGAGAGCATGAGCGTGAGCGTGAGCAGGATTACGCCGATCACCCAGTTGAACTCGCGCGGTGCCTTGTACGCACCGTGGTAGAAGACGCGGCTCATGTGCATGAACACGGTGAGCACCATTAGGTGAGCGCCCCATCGATGCATGTTGCGAACCATGGAACCAAACCACACAGCAGTTTCGAGTTGCTGAATGTTGTTCCAAGCGAGTGCCTCGGTTGGGCGGTAGAAGAACATGAGGAAGATGCCGGTGACCGTGAGCAAGATGAACAAGAAGAAGGAAAGCCCGCCGAGACAAAGCGTGTAGCTCACCTTGACTGCATGTCGTTTCACCTTCACAGGGTGAAGGTGGTACAGCACGCTGTTCATCACGACGTATGAGCGGTTACGTGGGCTATCCGTGTAGCCGTGTCTAAAGATGGAACCCGGGCGGAAGATCGAGTTCATTACCTGCGAGTTGCCTACCTGCTCTCCGAGTTTTTTCGAGCGCGCGCGCAACTTCGTTCCGATGCCGCCGCTCCCGTTGCTCCCGTTGGCACTGGCCACGAGTGTGTCTCCTACTTTTCTGTTCGAGTTCGGCAAAGTCGCCGAACGAGTTTGCGTTCTAGAACCTCAGGCCGTACGCGTACCCATTGCGCGGAGTGCGGGTATGTGGATCGCCCTCTGCGCTTTGGTCTGTAATTTTTCCAAGAATGATTACTCCAGTTGGGCACCGGTCTACGCAAAGCGCGCAGCGGGTGCAAACATCTTCGTCAACGATAAACGCAACCTGGTCCCGCGGGTCTTCTCCGGGGAGTTCGGTGCCAATCGCTTCATCGATCGCCGATAACGACACCATGTGAATGCACTTCCACGGGCAGATATCGACACAGCCTTCGCACAGGATGCATTCGGCTTGATCGATGTGCAAAAACTGCTTCGGTTTAACAGTCTGCGTCAGGTATGACGTGTCGACTTCTTGCAATACATAGTCCGTAACGAACAGGGGCATCGGTGGATTCGCGTCGGTCTTGGCCATTCGCCTACGCCTTCGCTCGAAGTGGGCGACCAAAACGCGACTTGCCAAGTTCTTTCGGCGGCGCACTTTCCAACTCTGCAGCCGTCTTACGCTTTTGCCATAACACGATCAACGCGATGTTGATGCCGAAGAAAACGATGTAGATGCCAACAACGACGATGTCTCTGATTGCCTTCATGTCGATCGAGAGTGGCCAGTCAAGCGAATTGTAAAACGGAATCGCGGTCGTCGACTTGATGATGTAACTGTTCGTTCCCCAGAGCAGGTACTTGTCCGCGAACGTGATGAACTCGCTCGGGATAACGGCGTAAGCGAGCAGCATCATTGCGAATACATATGTAGCGCCCGCCATCGCCTGTGCCCAGGTGGTAACTGAGTCAGACTTTGGTCGCCGCAGAGCCATCAACAGCGGGATCGCGAATATCACCAATAGCACCGTGGCCCAGATCAGACGGCCGCCAGGTCGCAAGAAGGCGATATCGGGTAGCAGGTTGGGCATTGGCTGCTGGATCTCCTTAGTTGGTCCAGTCGCGACACTTTTGCGCGCCCAGAACCTCAGTATTGACGTTGTTTGATACCACGCTATGTCGGCGCAGGATACATCGACGGGTCGGGGGAAAGAACGACCTATGCCGACCTGCAGTACCCCGTCCGCCCCCGATCCGCGCGACGATGCGCATATGCCATTACCGAAGCGGGATACCTACGATGCTCTGGTCGTCGGGGCCGGTCCATCCGGTGCAGCTACCGCCTATTGGCTTGCCGATCGGGGCCACCGAGTTCTGGTGGTTGAGAAGAAGCATTTCCCGCGCGAAAAGACCTGCGGAGATGGCCTCACCCCAAGGGCAGTGCGACAACTTTGTGACATTGGCCTAGCGGAGCCTTTGAGTGAGTTCCACCGGTATGACGGGTTGCGCTCGATCGCCCACGGGGTAACCCTCGAGTTGGAGTGGCCAGAACACCCGACCCTGCCGGCCCATGGATATGTAGTTAGACGTAGAGATCTGGATCAGATGGTGGCCGAGCGGGCGGTTAAGGCTGGCGCCACGTTGTGGCAAGGGGCAGAGGCCCTCGAGCCTGTGTTTGAAGGTGGCCTGGTGACCGGGGCGGCTATCCGCCGTAAAGAAACAGGCACGGTGGAGACGGTATCGGCTCGGTATGTCGTTGTTGCTGACGGCGCGAACTCCCGTTTTGGGCGCGCCCTGGGCACCTCACGCGATCGCTCGTATCCCATGGGAATGGCGATTCGGGGTTACTACCGCTCTGACATGCACGATGACCCATGGATAGAAAGCCATCTAGACCTTCGGGACCGCGATGGGAACCATATGCCCGGATATGGATGGATTTTTCCCGTTGGCGATGGCACCATAAATGTGGGGGCGGGACTCCTCGACACATTCACCGGCTTCAAGTCCGTCAACACAACCAAGCTGATGGAAGCGTTCACGGCGAGCGCCCCTGCTTATTGGGGCATCTCGACCGATACAGCCGATGGCCCGTGGACTGGTGGCAAATTGCCCACAGGCGGATCCGTACTTCCAAAAACCGGACCTACCTGGATCGTCGCGGGTGATGCCGTCGGCGCAATCAACCCATTCAACGGTGAGGGCATCGCGTATGCGTACGAGACTGCCCGCATGGTGGCTGATGCGGTAGATGAGGCTTTGGTAACAGGCGATGGGCTGGCGTTGGCCCGGTATCCAGAGCGGTTAGACGAGGTATATGGGCTCTACTTCAAGGTGGCACGCTTATTTGTGAAGGCCATCGGAAATCCCGCGGTTATGCGGGAATTGACCCGCGTAGGTTTCCGGTCAAAGACCCTTATGGAGTGGGTGCTGCGGATTATGGCCAACCTCTTACGGCCCGAAGAGTTAGGACCGGCAGAGGCGGCTTACAAGTTGGCATCGAGAATCGTCGCTGTTCTCCCGGAGCCATAGAGATGGCCGATACGAGGGGCTCGGCAGGAAGCGCCGACATGGATCGGTTGTTGTTTCTCAACGAGAACCTCGGTGGACACGCCACCATGCACCTCCACCTATTCCAGGCGTTAGAGGACTATCCCGATCTAAACGCAGTGCATATTGAGGTGCCTCCGTCGGGTTTGGGGCGCCGCATCTTGGGGGCACAAATACCAGGGCTTGCCGGGCTCGACTTAGACCTAGCTGGCTTACGCGCGCAGATAGCGCTGAGCCGACAGGCCGATTCGATGTTGCGCGACGCAATCTCATCGGGGCCAGTCGGAGCGATTCATGCGTACTCCCAACACGTTGCATTGAGCTCCGCGGGTCTGATCCGCAAATATCCGAGTGTTGTTTCAACCGATGGGACGGCGGCGCAGAACGCAGATCAGTTGCCGTTTCGTTACCCGACTCGATTCACGCCCCATGTCACCGCCCTTGCCGAGCGTTTCGAGAAGAAGGTCTTTGAAGCAGCCACGATCGTTGTTGCCCAAAGTGAGTGGGCGGCTGACGGCATCCGCGAGAGATACGGAATCAGCGATGACCGTCTGCAGGTAATTCCATTCGGCATCATGCCGCCACCCGCAGTAGCCCAACCGGCGACCAACCTTTTGGAGATCACTTTTACGGGTAACACGATCCTGCGCAAGGGTGGAGTGCAGTTGATGCGGGTGTTCGCCAACCGCCGCTGGAATGAGCGCGGAGTTGTATTGAACATGGTTACAAGGGATCCGGTGCCGGATATGCCGGGCGTGAAGGCTTTTCCAGATTTGCGCCCCGGCGACTCCCGATTGACCGAAATGCTCGCCAGAACTGCGGTTTTTGCGCTCCCGAGTGAAATCGACAAGTCGCCATACTCAGTGCTCGAGGCAATGTTCGCGGGCGTTCCCGTCGTGTCGACGAAGGTTGGCGGTGTGCCAGAGATGGTGGTGGACGGCGAGACTGGGTTGCTAGTGGGGATAGGCAATGACGAAGCGCTGGCAGTCGCAATCGAGAGGCTGTTGGACTACCCGGCCGAACGCGACCGTATGGGAGCCGAGGCCAGGCAGCGCGCGGTCGAGAAGTACGACGCGCGCAAGACGACTGCCGCGCTACTAGAGGTAATCCGAGAAGCTGAATCCCGTCACCAACCCTGACCCACTCGTTTCGGGGTGCAGACCGGTCTACACCCCGAAACGAGTTGCATTACCGGCCGGATCGCGGGGTAGCCTGCGGCGCCGCAGGACAAGTCTGAAGAACCCGAAACAACCGGATGCACCAGCGTGCTCCGGAAGGACAACGCGAAAGGAGAGGAACATGGTCCAGTTTCTGCCGATCTTGGCGATGACCATGCTCGTCTTCATCTTCGTCGTCATCTCTTTCAAAGTCTCAATGCTGCTGACCGTCAAGCGACCGACGCGTGCGAAGACAGCGCCATACGAGTGCGGCATCGTTCCCGAAAACGAGCCAGCCGAACGCTTCCCGGTCCGCTTCTACTTGGTTGCGATGGCCTTCATTGTGCTCGACGTCGAGATCATTTTCCTCTACCCATTCGCGACCGTTTTCGAAGAGTTGGGTGGCTATGGATTGGCATTGATGGGTACCTTCCTCATCGTTCTCCTCGTGCCGTTCGCATATCTACTCTCTGTCGGCGCACTCGACTGGGGACCGGTGCGCCAAGTTGCCGATCGCATCATTCGTCCCGTGTTGCGCGCGGCCGGACTTCCCGAAGGTGTCGCCGCACCTCCATTACGCGCACCACAAGAAGAAGCCGCGTAGTGGCACTCGACGCTGTCCCACACAACTTTCTCACCGGTCGTCTCGAAGACGTTGTTCGATGGGCGCGCCGCAACAGTGTTTTTCCCGCAACATTCGGTCTTGCATGTTGCGCCATTGAGATGATGGCAACAGGTGCAGCGCACTACGACCTTGCGCGTTACGGAATGGAAGTGTTCCGCGCCAGTCCGCGCCAAGCAGACCTCATGATTGTCGCGGGACGCGTGTCGCAGAAGATGGCTCCCGTGCTGCGTCAGGTATACGACCAGATGGTTGAACCCAAGTGGGTCATTTCCATGGGAGTGTGCGCAAGTTCTGGCGGCATGTTCAACAACTACGCCATCGTGCAAGGCGTCGACCAGATTGTTCCCGTCGATGTGTACGTACCTGGTTGCCCCCCAGGTCCAGAGACGCTCATGCACGGCATCCTCACGTTGCACGAACAAATCCGAACTGGCGAGTTGCTAAAGCGTCGTGAAGTTTCGCCAACCGGTGGTGCGGCGATTCAAGTTTCTGAGCCGCCAGCTGGCACACCCCGCATGCCCGTCTCAATCTCGCAGGCCACCTAAGTCAATGGCAGAACCGACTGCAGTCGTCGACGAAGGTGCTAGTGAAGAGTTTCACGAGCGGCCTGATAAGCCCGTCCCTACCGACGAAGTTGCCGCCGCGCTCGTAGCGAAATTTGAGGGCTCGATCTTCCACGACAGCCATGGGCAGCCGGTTGTCTACGCAGATCGTTCGCAGATGGCAGACATCGCGACATACCTGCGTGATGAAGAACAATTCACAACCTGTCTCGACGTCACCGCGGTGGATCACCTAACCGATGCAGAACGTATGGCGGTTCCAGGCGTAGCGCCTGAACGTTTCGAGTTAGTGGCCAACTTCATTTCGCACGCGCGCAACCGGCGCATCCGAGTCATCGCACAAGTGCCTGTGTCTGACACGACCGTCCCAAGTCTGACGCCGGTCTACGCGGGTGTGAACTTTGCAGAACGCGAAGTGTTCGACCTATTCGGCATTGTGTTCGTTGGCCACCCCGATCTCACGCGCATCTTGATGCCCGACGACTGGTCCGGTTACCCACTTCGCAAAGACGATGCCCCGGCGCGCGTTCCGGTCACCTTCAAAGAAGACCCCGGACCCAGAGTCGGTGGAGCAGCATGAGCGGAGCGTGGCCAGAGCGGCCCGGCCCGCAGGGCCAGGAGCGGAAATCATGAGCGGAGCGTGGCCAGAGCGGCCCGGCCCGCAGGGCCAGGAGCAGGCGTTATGAACGAAGTTGTTAACGAAACCGAACGTCTAAGCCGCCAGACCGACGAAGGCGCGCAAGAACTAAAAGCAAGCCACGAACTTGTTGTTACGGGAACGGTATGGCCCGAGCTCGAGGGCGACGGCGAAACCATGATCATCAACATGGGCCCGCAGCATCCATCTACGCACGGCGTGTTGCGCGTAATGATGGAACTCGACGGTGAGACCGTCGTGCGAGCGAAACCAGTGATTGGTTACTTGCACACCGGCATGGAAAAAACGGGTGAGCAACTGACCTACGTGCAGGGGTGCACCAACGTCACGCGCATGGACTACGCGTCGCCGATTGCGAACGAAATCGTCTTCTCAATGGCAGTCGAACAGCTTCTCGATGTAGAGGTTCCAGAACGCTCCATATGGATTCGGATGATGCTCGCCGAGCTCAGTCGGATGGCAAGTCATTTGCTGTTCCAAGCGTCTAACGGAATGGACATTGGCGCGGTCTCGATGATGCTCTACGGCTGGCGTGAGCGTGAAGAGACGCTCAGAGTTCTTGAGATGATCACCGGCCTTCGCATGAACCACAACTTTGTGCGTCCCGGCGGCGTGGCAGCCGATTTACCTGACGGTTGGCAGCACGCTGTTCTCGAACTTTGCGACAAAGTCGAAGTTGGCATCGGGGACTACGACACACTCCTCACCGGTAACCCAATCTGGATCGAGCGAACTGTTGGCGTCGGCGTCATAACAACCGAGCAGGCTCTCGCTCTTGGGGTATCGGGACCGATCCTTCGGTCGACAGGTTTTGCATGGGACCTTCGTAAAGCTCAGCCGTACCTTGCCTATGACAAGGTCGACTTCGACGTGATCTACACGCAGAACGGCGACTGTTTCGATCGGTATCGCATTCGCCTCACAGAGATTGCCGAATCAATCAAGATCGTTCGTCAATGTGTAGAGATGATGCCGCCAGGTGACTACCGGGTGCAGGACAAAAAGATCACTCCGCCACCACGCGAACGCATTGATCAGTCGATGGAAGCATTGATCCATCACTTCAAGTTGTTCACAGAAGGATTCAGAGTTCCTGCGGGTGAGACATATGTGTCGGTTGAGTCTCCGCGCGGAGAGGTTGGCTGCTACATCGTTTCTGATGGCACTGGCAAGCCAACGCGCATGCACGTCCGTGCGCCTTCCTTCTACAACCTGCAGTCGATGGGACCCATGATGGAAGATCGCCTCGTTGCGGATGCCGTCGCCGTGATCTCTAGCGTTGATCCGATCTTGGGCGAGGTGGACAGGTAGCCGTGACCTTCACCACAAAGAACCTCGAACGCGCCCGAACAATCGTCGCGAGTTATCCGCGTCCTAAGTCAGCAGTTCTTCCGCTGGCTCATCTCGCACAGGACCAAGACGGTTGGCTCTCGCCAGAAGCGATGCGCGAAATCGCCCTTATGACGGGCATCGAGCCCGCAGAAGTACTCGGGACGTGCAGTTTCTACACAATGTTTAAACGAGACCCAGTAGGCCGCCTAGTTGTTTCTGTTTGCACGAATGTGACTTGTCTGGTGACCGGCGGACCCGAATTGCTCGAACACTTAGTTGATCGTTATTCAGATGATGACGAAGTATTCGTAGAAGAAGTTGAGTGCCTAGCGTCTTGCGACGGTGCGCCCGCCATGCAAGTGAATTACGAATTCCACGACGGTCTTACAACTGCCAGCGCGGAGGACATCATCGAGGCGTATAAGCGCGGCGAGTTGGTTGCACGCGGCACCAGTGGCGGCCGCCTGTCATGAGCGCCGTCGAAACAAGAATAATTACGAAGCGCATTCGCGATCGCGCAGAAGACTCTTGGACGATCGATGGTGCACTTGCGTCTGGCGCGTATGAAGGACTCAAGAAGGCCATCGCGATCGGACGCGATGCAATCGGCCAAGAACAGGTGAAGGCTTCCGGGCTGCGCGGCCGCGGCGGCGCCGGATTCCCCACAGCGACCAAGTGGTCGTTTCTTCCAGAGGCGTCCTTCCCGCGCTATCTCGTGATCAACGCGGACGAAGGTGAACCGTCCACCTTCAAAGACCGCATGTTGCTTGAAGCAGATCCGCATCAATTGATTGAGGGAATCGTCATCGCTGCCTACGCGATCGAATGCAACCTCGCGTTCATCTACCTCAGAGGCGAGTTCGCGCTTGGATACGAGCGTCTTGTAGATGCCATCGCAGCAGCACACGCGAAGGGCTTCTTAGGTTCCAACATTCTCGGTTCAGGATTCGACCTCGAAATTGTTGTGCATCGCGGCGCAGGTGCGTACATATGTGGTGAGGAAACCGCCCTTCTCGAGAGCCTCGAAGGCGAACGCGGCATGCCACGCATACGCCCGCCATTTCCAGCGATTGAAGGGCTCTACGCGAAGCCAACTGTCGTCAACAACGTCGAGACCATTTCGACTCTTCCGCACATCGTCCTCATGGGCGGCGACGAGTACGCCAAACTTGGAGTGAACCGTTCCACGGGTACGCGCCTTTTCTCATTGTCGGGTCATGTCAAACGTCCCGGTAACTATGAAGTCGAGTTGGGTATCACGTTCCGCGATCTTTTGTATTCACCGGAACTAGGTGGAGGCATCCGAGAGGATCGCGCTGTGAAGTTCTTTATTCCAGGCGGCGCGTCGAGCCAGTGGCTCATAGGTTCCGACGAACACTTAGATGCGCCTCTCGACATGGACTATGTGCAGCAGACATTTGGCGTCATGCTCGGTTCCGGAGCGGTGATGGTCTACGACGAGACCGTCAACCCGGTACTAGTGGCGTGGAGGCTAGCGAAGTTCTTTGCGCATGAATCATGTGGGAAGTGCACGCCGTGCCGTGAAGGAACTGGATGGATCGAGAAGGTGCTGTTCCGCATTGTCAACGGGCATGGACGGCCGCAGGATTTAGACATGTTGTTTGACGTATGCGAGAGCATCTCTCCTGGCGTAATGAATGCGCCGTTCACTCAAACAACGATTTGTCCGCTCGGCCCGTCGGCAGTGAGTTGTGTAGCAAGTCTGCAGAAATACTTCCGCGATGAAGTTCTTGCGATGTGCGCTGGACCTGCTCTGATCCCAGTGAGCGCGTCATGAGCGCGAACGGTGACGCCTTGGTAACCATCACAATTGACGGCAAAGAAGTGAAGGTGCCGTCCGGCGAGTTGCTGATCAAAGTCGCGCAGGAACACGGCACATACATCCCGCGTTTCTGTTGGCACGAGCGCATGAAGCCAGTCGGAATGTGCCGAATGTGTCTTGTCGAGATAGATGGCGTGCCTGGTCTTCCGCCTGCATGCACAACACCGGTTACTGACGGCATGGTGGTTCACACGACTACGCCACAGGTGCGCAAGGTGCAAGATGGTGTTCTCGAACTTCTCCTAATCAATCACCCACTCGATTGCCCTGTGTGTGATCGCGGTGGCGAGTGTCCGCTCCAAGACACAACGCTTGCGTTCGGGCCAGGCGAGTCGCGGTTTGTTGAGGAGAAGCGACACTGGGAGAAGCCGATTCCGGTTTCCGATCTTGTGTTGCTCGATCGTGAACGTTGTATCCAGTGCGCGCGCTGCACGCGGTTCGCAGACGAGATCGCGGGTGACCCGCTCATCTCTTTCGGAGAGCGAGGTGGTCATACCGAAATAACAACGTTCCCCGATGAACCGTTCGCGTCGTACTTCTCGGGCAACACGGTGCAGGTCTGTCCCGTCGGCGCTCTAACTGCGCAGCCCTATCGATTCAAAGCCCGTCCATGGGATCTTGACGCCGCAGAAACTTCATGCCTCACTTGCGCCGTCCAATGTCGCGGCGCCCTCGAGTCTGCAAGCAACCAGCTCGTGCGCCTGCTTGGTGTCGATAGTGATCCGGTAAACCAAGGATGGCTTTGCGACAAGGGCCGATACGGATACGAAGCAATTAATGCCGAAAATCGTGTGCGCTATCCGATGGTGCGTAAGAGCACGGGTGCCGACGGTTCGCCTGGCGAACTTGTCGAGTGCTCTTGGCCTGAGGCTTTAGACGCAGCGGCCGACGGGATCCAACGTGCGCTCGATCTCAACGGCCCGCGCTCAGTCGCCTTAATCGGTGGTGCGCGCGGAACCAACGAAGATGCATTCGCATGGGCGCGCTTGGCCAAGGGCGTACTTCGAACTGACAACGTCGATGCTCAACTCGGTGATGGATTGCCGGCAGCGGTCGCGCTCGGTTTGCCTCATGCGCTCATCAATGATCTTGACACCGCTGCAGCGATCGTGCTGCTCGGCCCAGACCTCAAGGAAGAACTTCCCGTTCTTTACCTGCGTGTCAAAAAGGCTGCGGCCGATGGTGGCGTTCCACTCATCGAAATATCCCCGCGCGATACGGGTCTTTCTCGTTACGCATCTGCACGACTTCGTCATCTACCCGGCGAGCAAGCTGACACGGCGCGCAAGTTGGCAGCAGCGATCAGTGGAACTCCGTCTGCCAGCCCAGATATCGATGCCGCTGCCGCACTACTTGTAGGTCGCGATGGCGATCTAGTTGTTGTGCTGGGCCGTGGCGACCTTGCCGAGTCTGCAGATGTCACCGTTGGCGCTGCGGCGGCGTTATCGATTATTGAAAACGTGAAGTTCCTTGTTGCGCTGCGCCGCGCGAATGTGCGCGGCGCGCTTGAACTTGGTCTTGCCCCCGGTTTCTTGCCAGGACGTGCCACGCTCGATACGGGACGCGATCATTTCGTTAACGAGTGGGGTGGCGTACCGGAAGAAGTGGGGCTCGACGCGTTGGGGATCTTCTCGGCCGCCGCCGAAGGGCGCATACATGCTCTCATCCTCGCTGGCTCCGACCCCATTAACGACTGCCCAGACCGCGCATTGGCACGTAACGCAATCATGGCGTCCGGATTTGTTGTAGCGATAGACACGTTCCTGACCGAAAGTTCTAAGCGCGCAGATGTATTCCTTCCAGCGAGTATTTGGGGTGAGAAGACCGGGACGATCACCAACCTTGAAGGTCGCGTGCAGCGCGTAGCCCAAAAGGTTTCGCCTGACGGTACGGCGATGCCTGATTGGCGCATTGCTGCCGAACTCGCGGCTCGCCTCGGCGTTGAGTTCGATCTTGAGTCCGCCGATGAAGTGACCGAAGAGATTGCACGCGTTGCGCCAGCATTCGTCGGGCTCGACATGTCGCTCCTGCGCCGCGCTCGTGACGGCGCAGTGATCCCGATCGCTTTGTTCCCAGACGAAATACATCTAGGGCGTGCAGGCGTTGCGTTACAGGGCGCGTCGTGGGATCCGATCTTGCCAGTTCCAGAGGTTGTACCTGAAGATACAGATGACAATTCCGATCTACATTCAATAGTGCTGTCGGTGTCGCCAGCCGTACAGCTACACGAGTGGGACAGTGCGTCGCCGCAACTGCCTACACCGGCTCGCGACGCTTACGCACTGCGACTAATCGTGGGGAGAACGCTGTACGACGGGGGCACATGGACAATGGCATCGCCATCCTTGTCCCCGCTCGTGCCAGAGTCGGTGTTGCTTGTGAATCCCCAAGACCGAGACCGGATCGGGGTGGCGGATGGCGAATCCGTGCGTGTGGCTACGGGGCGAGGTTCTATTGCTGCACGCGTTCGAGGTGATCTTGCGACGCCAATCGGCACCGCGTTCATGGCGTTCAACCTGCCTGGACCCGGCGCGGCTGATCTAGTCGATGCAACTTTGAGCGTTACTGATATTCGCGTCGAGTCGATCCGATGACTGCTCCACAAAGCCTCGCCGCCGGTGATCCGCTATTCGCCGGTGGAGTAGATCCAGCGGTCGTTCTCATTCTGATCATCAAGACAGTCGCGGCATTCGCACTTCTAATGGTGCTGGTCTTGTTTTACATATGGTTTATGCGCAAGGTGATTGCTGACATGCAGAACCGCGTCGGTCCAGCCCGCGCGGGTGGCCGCTACGGGGTCCTGCAAACTCTCGCCGACGGCATCAAACTTTTCTTTAAGGAACAGTCAGTTCCGGATGGCGCGGATCCGTTCGTGTTTCGGCTTGCTCCGTATCTATCGATCATTCCCGCGTTCTTGGCATTCTCGATTATTCCAATCGGCGGAGAAGTATCGATCCTCGGCCACACCACCTACCTCCAACTCGCCGATCCTGCGATTGGGGTGTTGTTACTTCTTGCGATGTCCGGGATAGGGCTATACGGCGTGATGCTCGCGGGATGGTCGAGCGGATCGAAGTACCCGTTGCTCGGCTCCGTGCGCGCTTCGGCACAGTTGCTCTCTTACGAGGCGGCCTTCGGCCTAGCGATTGTCGCTGTTTTACTTCACTCTGGAACGCTGTCGACCCGCGGCATTGTGGACGCTCAAGCGTGGACGAGTTGGGACAGTTTTGCGACGAGCTGGTACTGGACGGTTGCGTTCGTCTCGTTCGTGATTTTCCTGATCGCCGCAATTGCAGAGACCAATCATCCACCGTTCGACCTGGTCGAAGCCGAACAAGAATTGGTAGGTGGGTTCGTCACGGAGTACACAGGAATTCGTTTCGCGATGTTTTTTCTCGCTGAGTTCATGAACCTGATCACGATGTCTGCAATCGCAGTCACGTTATTCTTGGGCGGTCCGTCGGGTCCTGCACTTGGGTTCCTGTCCGCTACCGGCACCGTGAACACCTGGCTCATGCCGATGTTCTGGTTCTTCACCAAACTGCTTGTGTTGCTGTTCGGGACGGTCTGGGTGCGCGCTTCGTTGCCTCGCATGCGGTACGACCAGTTGATGGATCTCGGCTGGAAGTGGCTGATCGAAATCGCGTTCGTAGCCGTGATGGTCACCGCGGTCGTACTCGTTGCACGCAACGAAGCGTGGAATCGCTTTGTCGTTGTTCCTGCCGCGATAGGTGGAGCGTTTTGTTTACTTGGCATCCTTCGCCTTTGTATGCCGCGACAGTCTGAACTGATCGAAGAGGAGGTCTAGGCAAGATGGGACTCCTCCAAGGATTCGGTGTCACCTTCAAGCAGATGTTCCTCCCGCGCGTCACGTCGCTCTATCCAGAGGAAAAACGCCCCAAGCCAGAGCGGTTCCATGGTCGGCACGTGCTCAACCGTTACGAAGACGGCATGGAGAAGTGCATCGGCTGTGAACTTTGCGCCGGCGTGTGTCCTGCTAAGTGCATCTATGTGCGCGGCGCGGACAACAATCCCGACTCGCCGGTTTCTCCCGGCGAGCGCTTCGGGTTTGTCTACGAGATCAACTACTTGCGGTGTATCCATTGCGATCTGTGCGTCGAAGCGTGTCCAACGGAAGCGATCACCGAAACCAAGTTGTTCGAACTGTCCTTTACCAATCGTGATGACGCCATTTACACGAAGGCCGAGTTACTGGTTGATGACGACGGGCGCGCGCAGCGACAACCATGGGAGTTTTGGAAGGGCGGCGAAGACGACGACACAAGCGGCTGGATGCGCGCTACCTCTCCTTCGGGAGATGCCGGATTTGAGGGAAGAGTCGCTTGGTCTAACGAACTGGGTTTTGGTTATCGCGAGCCGGAAAAAGGTCAATCCGATTCAGTTGCACCGACGCCGGGGCCAGGAGAGGAGCAGTCGTGAGCGAAGTAGTGATCTTCTTCATCATGGCCTCTATCGCGTTGTGCGCAGCACTTGGCGTCGTCCTCGCCCGAAATCCCGTACACAGCGCGTTGCTACTCGTCACCGTGCTGATTTCAATCGCGGTTCTATTCATTATCCAAGACGCACAATTGCTCGCGGCCGTACAGGTGATTGTCTACGCAGGCGCGATTGTTGTGTTGTTCCTCTTTGTGATCATGTTGCTTGGTGTCGACGAAAAAGAATCCCTCACCGAACCGGTTAAGGCCCAGAGACCCGTGGCCATCGTCCTCGGGCTAGTTGTGCTCGCTGAGGTGCTGTTCTTGGCTGGCCACCAATGGGCTACCGGGGCGCAGCAATCTCGTGGATCGTTGCAAGTTGGCGACGGTGGCAACGTCGAGCGTGTAGCGCGGAGTTTATTTACTGACTTTCTATGGCCATTTGAAGTGACCGCAGTGTTGCTCGTGGCGGCGGTGATCGGAAGCGTCGTACTCGCTAGGCGTAGTAACAAGCCCACGATCGACGATGAGGTCGAGACATCGTGAAGTTGACCGATACTTACTTCCTTACCTTCGCCGCGATGCTTTTCACGATCGGCGCTGTTGGATTTCTCGTTCGTAGAAACGTCCTAGTCATGTTCATGTGCGTTGAGCTCATGCTCAATGCTGTCAACGTGACGTTCGTTGCATTCTCAAAATCGTTGAACGACATCAGTGGGCAAGCGATTGTGTTCTTCGTGCTCGTTGTGGCAGCAGCAGAGGTAGCTGTGGGTCTCGCGATCATCGTGGCCATATTCCGGCGGCGTCGTGGAGGCGCCACCGCCGATGACATAGACCTCCTGAGGGGATGAGCGCAATCGACGCGCACGACCTTCTCAATACGATTTGGATTGTCCCTGCCCTGCCATTGCTGGGCGCGATCGTCCTCTTGTTTGGTGGACGCCGAATCGGCGACCCGCGCTCTGGTTGGATCGCAACCGGGTTGTTATTTGCGGCGTTCATATGGTCGATTGTGATGTTCGCAGCACTCTTGAACTTGCCGGAAGAATCCCGCCACAACACTGTCAACCTTTTCACCTGGCTTGAGGCCGGAGCATTGAAGGTAAATCTCGGCTTCCTGGCTGATCCTCTTTCGATTACCTGGATACTTCTTGTCACCGGTGTCGGATCGTTGATCCATCTCTATGCGATCGGTTACATGCATACCGATCCCAACTTCGGTCGATTCTTCGCATACTTCAACTTGTTCGCAGCCTCGATGCTTGTGCTCGTATTAGCGAGCAGTTTTCTCGTCACATTTCTCGGGTGGGAGGGTGTCGGCCTCTGTTCGTATCTATTGGTTGGATTCTGGTCAGAGCGCCGCCGTGCTTCGACCGCTTCAGTCAAGGCTTTCGTGACGAACCGCGTTGGCGATTTTGGATTCATGCTCGCCATGTTCTTCATCGTGGGTGCACTCGGTAGCCTCGACTACGCCGCGATGAGTTCGAAAGCTGCGGGCATGGCGCAATCGACAGCCACAGCCATCGCGTTGTTGCTGTTCCTTGCCTGCATCGGCAAAAGCGCGCAGATTGGTCTGCACATTTGGCTTCCAGACGCGATGGAAGGCCCAACACCAGTGTCCGCGTTGATCCATGCGGCAACCATGGTGACTGCTGGCGTATTTCTTGTGTGCCGCGCGGCCCCGTTCTTTGAGCGTAGCGGCGATGCGATGACAGTCGTTGCCGTTTTCGGCGCGATTACTGCGTTGCTCGCGGGAACCATTGCGCTTGTCCAACCCGACATCAAACGCGTGCTTGCGTACTCGACAATCAGCCAACTTGGATACATGTTTGTAGCGGCTGGCGTCGGCGCGTATTCGGCTGCCGTCTTTTTCGTGCTTGTCCACGCGTTTTACAAGGCGACGCTCTTTCTTGGGTCTGGAACAGTTATTCATGGGACGCACGATGAACAGGACATCCGCCATTTGGGTGGACTCCGCAAGTACTTACCGTTTACTGGCGTCGCGTTCATCATCGCTTGGATTTCGATTTCCGGAGTACCTCCTTTAGCCGGTTTCTGGGCCAAAGACGAAGTCCTTGCAAGTGCGTTCTACGCGGGGAACTACTTCGTCTATGCGGTCGGCCTATCAGCTGCCGCGCTCACGGCGATGTATATGAGCCGCGAGACATTGCTGGTTTTCTTCGGCAACGAACGGTTTCATCCCGCGGTTTCTGCTGCAGGAGCCACTGCTTCCACAACCCAGGTACTCGAAACCACCGCACCCGAAGCCCTGGTAGCCGTTGTGACCGAACCCCAACGTGCCCATGAACATGACGCCACTGCATCCCCGACCGTCGATTTCGGAACGGAACCTTCCCCTAAACATCTCAGTGGGAATCCACACGAGGGATCAAAGGTGATGATCGCGCCGGTATTGATCCTGGCGACCTTCTCGATTTTTGCAGGACTTCTCAATTTGCCATTCACAAAACTCGAGTTCTTGAACGCCTTTTTGGAGCCAGTCTTCGCTGGGTTCCATGCCCCAGAACCGACGTCGTTTGTTTCTGCACTCATGCTCGATGTTGTTGCGGTACTGGTTGTAGGAACCGGAATCTGGATCGCGTACAAGACATATGGCAAGGGACTCGATTCCACGAAGCCCGACCCGACCACCAAGCGTCTCGGTCGATTGGGTCGCCTGTTCGGGAACGCGTGGTACTACGACAAATTTGTGAGCGCTGCAGTCGGTGGCCCGCTACGAAAGGCATCTCAATGGCTATCCGATGTCTTCGATCTCAAGGTCATTGATGGCGCGGTCAATGGTGTAGCGCATCTTGTTGTTGTGGCTGCGCGCAACATGAGGCGTATCCAGACGGGCCTAGTGCGTCAATACGCCTTAGGCATAGTGCTCGGCACCGTGTTGCTCCTTCTATACGCGCTCGCACTGGTCGGTGGATGATGAGCGACCTCGGTTTCCCGATTCTCACGGCGCTTATCGCTACTCCGATCGTCGGAGCATTAGCGGTGTTGTGTACGCCGTCTAAGCGCCCTGAGATTTCACGTGCAGTCGCGATTCTGACTGCCGCGGTAACTCTCGGGTTCGCGTTGTGGCTCTTGGCCGAGTTTGAGGCAGGCGTTGGTGGATTTCAGTTCGTTGAGGAGGCCCGCTGGTTCGATGCCTTAGGTGTTGGTTACATAGTCGGCGTTGATGGATTCTCGATCTTCATGGTTGTAATCACGGCGTTGTTGTTCCCTATCGGAATGGTTGCGTCGGCAAACATCGGACGACGTGTCAAGGAGTACATGTTCTGGTTCCTATTGCTCGAGGGCGCGATCATGGGCATCTTCCTCTCCCTTGATCTGATCGCCTTCTTCGTGTTCTGGGAGGCAATGCTCGTTCCGATGTACTTCCTAATCTCGGGTTGGGGAAGCGCGAACCGCGCTTACGCATCGATGAAGTTCTTCATCTACACAGCGCTTGGGTCCGCGTTCTTGCTTGCAGCGATCGTCGCGCTTGGGTTTTTGCATCAGGCGGACACCGGCTTGCTCACTTTCGATTATCGGGTTCTAGCTGCGTGGGATGGGCTGGCGGGGGGAACTGAGAAATGGTTGTTCCTTGGCTTCATGGTGGCCTTTGCCATCAAGGCGCCCCTATTTCCATTCCACACATGGTTGCCAGACGTACACACCGAAGCGCCGACCGCCGGTTCTGTGGTGCTTGCCGGTGTGATTTTAAAAATGGGCGCTTACGGTTTTCTCCGATTCAGTTTTGAATTATTTCCCTCTGCTTCGGTCTACTTCGGTCCAGTGATAATGACGATGGCCGTAATAGGCATCGTCTATGGATCGATTGTTGCTGCGATGCAACGCGATGCAAAACGGCTTATAGCGTTTTCATCAGTTGCGCACATGGGGTTCATCTTGCTGGGAATCTTCTCGATCACTGTTTTCGGACTAGATGGCGCTGCGTTCACCATGGTTAGCCATCCATTGACCACGGGCTCGCTGTTCCTTGTGATTGGCATGCTCTATGAACGCCGCCACACGCGCGATATTGACGCGTTCGGTGGCATCTGGCGTTCGGCGCCGATTCTGACGACCCTATTTATGGTTGCGATGTTCGCAGGGATAGGACTCCCAGGATTCTCGGGGTTCATCGGAGAGTTCCTCTCGATTCTGGGAGCGTTTATTGCTCATCGTTGGTGGGGTGTCGTAGCGACGATTGGTGTTGTCCTTGGCGCCGTCTACATGCTCTGGATGTTCCAGCGCGTCTTTACGGGCGTGCCAAATGAAGAGAACGCGAAGGTAAAAGACGTCAATCTCCGCGAGATTGCCGTTGTCGCCCCGCTCTTGTTGATCAGTCTTTTTATCGGTATTCACCCGAGTCCGGTCCTCGATCGAATTGAACCGACCGCAAGGCGCGTGATCGAGAATTTCGAACGCAAGACGGACTACCGACAACCTGCTGCGGATCGTGTTCCGAGTCCGAGCGAGATAGTGGAAGAGGAAGAAAAGATCCAGCAGTACGACACCGAAGGCCCGTCGTCGCCGCATGAGGACGTGTCCAAGTGAACCTCGCTGCACAGACTCCAAGTATCGACTGGCTCGCAATCGCGCCGGTTATCGCTCTCGTAATAGCCGCCCTAGTAATCATTTTGCTGAGATCGGTCGTTCGACACGCCGGATGGGTTTATGGAGCATCGATCGGGATCGGCTTCGCCGGCTTGGCTGCCGCAGCTTTGTTCCTGACGTGCCAGTGGTCCGAAGTCTCCGACTCAGGGCCATTTCTCACGCTCGACGACATGGTGGCTATCGATGGTTTCGCGGTGTTTATCGGTGTGATCGTATTGATCGCCGCGTCTCTTGCGCTGTTGTTGTCGAGCCAGTACCTCGCACGTCAGGGCATCGAATCTCGGCCCGAGTACGTAGCACTACTGCTGATGTCCACCGCGGGGATGCTCGTGATGAGCACCGCCAATGACCTAATCGTTGTGTTCGTGGCGTTGGAGACGCTTTCGATTCCTCTATATGTAATGGCGGCATACGACCGCCGTCGAGCACGTTCTCTAGAGGCAGGCATGAAGTACTTCGTTCTCGGCGCGTTCGCGTCGGCGATCTTCCTCTATGGAATCGCGCTCGTATATGGTGCCACTGGAACCACATCTCTATCGGGCATCGCGGACTTCTTGGCCTCGGTAACCCTCCTTAGTGAAGGGACCCTGATAGCGGGAATCATGCTCCTGCTCGTAGGGCTTGGCTTCAAAATTGCAGCCGTCCCATTCCATATGTGGACACCAGACGTATACGACGGTTCACCAACCCCTGTAACAGCGTTCATGGCATCGGCAACCAAGGCCGTCGGTTTCGCTGCTCTGATCCGCATCCTCTTCACCGGCCTCGATCTATACCGGGACGACTGGAGACCGGCAATCTGGGCACTCGCAGTGATCACGTTGGTAGTTGGTTCGGTTGTCGCGATCGCTCAGACAGACATGAAGCGGATGTTGGCTTACTCCTCGATTAGCCACGCTGGATATGTGTTGATTGGTGTTGAAGCTGGCACACGTGAGGGGCTCCAATCCGCTCTTGTGTACTTGCTGGTTTATGCGTTCATGACGGTCGGATCTTTTGCGATTGTCGCTGTGATCGGAAGGCGAGATGACAAACACCTCATTGAGGACTACCGCGGACTCGGCCGCGATAGGCCCGTTATGGCTGCGCTGCTCGCCTTGTTCTTGTTAGCCCAGGCTGGCATTCCGCCAACCGGAGGATTCATCGCAAAGTTGGGCATTTTCGCCGCGGCTGCCGATGCCCACAGCTATTCGCTACTGATAATCGGAGTCGTTGCATCCGTTGTGGGTGCTGTCTTCTACCTGCGGGTCATTCTTGTGATGTTCGCCGGAGCCGATGAAGAAAGCGACATTCCTGCCGCCAACCATTCCAGGGTCGATAGTCCGACGACCGCCGTTCTCGCCCTCTGCGCAGCATTCACGATCTGGTTCGGAGTCTTGCCAACCATCGTGCTCGAATTTGCCAGCAACGCCCACCTCATCTTCTAGGACAATCGATGCCTCAAGAAACCCCAGCCATGGACTCCGAGTGGGTTCCTATATTGCTAAACGGCCGGTATATGCTCGGGTTGTTCGAGGGTCCACCGGTGCGGAGAGACGCGCGTGACTGAGTACTACCGGCAGTATCTAGCGGTAGCCGTGCTCATCGGCGCAGCGCTTGTGATGGTTGGAGGCATGCTTGGCCTCGGATCCCTAATCCGGCCGCGTCGCCCTCAGCCGCAGAAGTACATCACGTACGAAGCGGGTTCGGACCCGGTTGGCACATTCGGCCAATCCAATGTTCGGTACTACGTGTATGCGCTGCTGTTCGTGATGTTCGATGTTGAAGCAGTATTTATTTTTCCGTGGGCAGTGCGTGTTGAAGAACTCGGTGTTCAGGCGTTGGTATCGATGATTGTGTTCATCGTGTTGCTAGCGCTTGGGCTGGTGTACGCATGGCGTAAGGGCGTGTTGCGATGGGCCTAGTAGAGAAAGGCGTTCTCAGCCGCAAGCCGCTCAAGCCGGTGACATGGTTACTCAACTACAGCCGCAAGTACTCGCTTTGGATGTTTCAGTGGGGCCTTGCATGCTGTGCGATCGAAATGGGTGCCGCACTAGCGAGCCCGCGTTTCGACATGATGCGACTCGGGGTAATCCCGTTTCCTGCAAGCCCGCGTCAGGCTGACCTCATAGTCATCTCGGGAACCGTTACAGACAAGATGGTCCCTGCGATCAAGCGTCTCTACGAACAGATGCCCGATCCAAAATATGTGATCTCGATGGGCAGTTGCGCGAACTGCGGGGGACCGTATTGGGACTCGTACTCGGTGACCAAGGGCGTAGACCAAGTCATTCCGGTCGATATCTACATACCCGGTTGCCCGCCTCGCCCAGAAGCGCTGCTCGATGCAGTTGTGATGCTGCAAGAACGTATCCAACAAGAAGGACTTGGAAACGACGAGTTGGTGGCGCGTTGGCGCGGGGAGCCAGTCGAAGTTGTCTGACGATGTTGTTGCAGTCGAAACTGCCGAAGCTGATATTCCTGACCCAGTGGTTGGTGTTCTCGCTGCCCGTTTAGGCGAAGCTCTTGGTGACGGCATCCTGGCGTGGGAAGACAGTTTCGGAACACTTGTTATCCGCGTAAAGCCGGACTCTTGGGCACCGGCCGCAGAGTTCGCCAAGGGTGAACTCGAGTGTGACTACCTGTCGTTTATTTCGGGCATCGACTGGCAACCGGTTACTCGCCCAGACGGCCAAGAAGGTTCAGATCTCAGCGCACCGGTACAGCCGACAGAAATGACTTTCGGTGTAACGGGATCGGCAGGACGTTTCCAAGTTTTTGGACACGTGCAGTCGACCAGTCGTCATTGGGGAGTCACGATCAAGTCCGACGTCGATGAAACCGACCCGCGCATCGCGAGTTGGGTTGCTATCTATCCAGGTGCCGACTGGCACGAACGTGAATGTTGGGAGATGTACGGCATCGTCTTCGATGGCCATCCGAGCCTTCGCAACTTGTATTTGCCTGGCGGATTCGAAGGCCACCCCCTGCGCAAAGACTTTCCGTTGCTGGCTCGCGAAGTTAAGCCGTGGCCCGGCCTTGTAGACGTTGAACCGATGCCGGGCGTTGTGGACGCGGAGGGCGGAGAATGACAACCACTCAGCCTCCATCGCAATTGCCAGGGTTCGAAGTAGAGCCCGGGTCTTTGAATCCCCTCGCAGACGCACGTCTCGCAGTTGAACTCGATACCGGAGACATGATCCTGAACATGGGGCCGCAGCACCCAGCAACGCATGGAACATTGCGACTGGTTGTGCGTCTCGATGGAGAACGCGTAATCGCGGCTGACCCAGTTATCGGTTACATGCATCGCGGCTACGAGAAGCTCACCGAATTTCGCACGTACCCGCAGATCACGACCTTGATCAATCGAATCGACTGGCTGAGTTCATTCGCTAATGAAGTTCCATTCATCCATGCCGCCGAACAACTAATGGGGATCGAAGCGCCACAGCGCGCACAGCACATCCGAACTCTCCTTACAGAGCTGTCACGCATCGCCACTATCTATTTATTCCTCGGAGAGATGGGTCTGCAGGTTGGCGCATTGACACCGGCTTTCTGGGGCTTCCGCGATCGCGAGCACGTCCTCAATCTCATCGAAGGTGCTACTGGTGGTCGCTTCCATCCCAACTTCAACCGGATCGGAGGCGTCAAGGACGATCTTCCATGGGGATGGATCGTGGAGTGTCGCGCCGCCATGAAGCGCATCCTCGACGGATGCGACGACTTCGAAGATGTTCTCGTAGGTAATGAGATCTTCCAAGCGCGTACGCGCGGCGTCGGAATCATCCCGGCCGAACTTGGCGCGGCCTATGGCGTTTCAGGAGCAAACCTGCGCGCATCCGGTGTCGATTGGGACCTTCGTCGCGACGGAAAGCCCTACCTGTCCTACAACGAGTTGGATTTCAAGGTCTGGACACATCAAGACGGCGATTCGTTCGCGCGGTATTGGGTGCGGCTTCAGGAAACCCGCGAGTCAGTACGTATGGTTTTGCAACTTTTAGATGGCCTTGCGTCGGGTCCCGTGATGGCCAAGGTCCCGCGCATCATCAAGGTTCCCGCTGGAGAAGTGTGGGTAGAGACCGAGAACCCGTTGGGACAGATGGGGTACTACGTCGTTTCCAAGGGAGCGATAGGGCCATTCCGCGTGAAGATTCGGTCGGCGAGTTTTAGCAACGTTTCCATCCTGCCCTGGTTGTTGCGCGGCCTATACGTTCCCGATGTTGTGACAGTCCTCGGAAGCCTGTACTTCATTCTCGGAGACATCGACCGATGAGTGTTCTAGCGACTCTCGCTCTTGACATTGGCTGGGGTTCTACCCTCGCGATCAAGACGATTCTTGTGCTCGCAATCATTCCGTTCGGAGCGTTAGTTCTTGGCTACACGTTCCTGCTGAAAATGATGAGCCACATGCAGAGTCGTCTTGGGCCAATGGATCCCGGCGGCTTCCACGGGTGGTTCCAACTAGTGGGCGACGGTCTCAAGTTCCTGCAAAAAGAAGACATCATGCCCGCCGAAGCTGATCGCAGAGTTTTCGCGATGGCACCGGCGGTAATCGTGATGTCGACCTTCCTGATCTTCCTCGTAATCCCCGCGGGCCCGCGTACAATCGTCGAGGACCTAGATGTGGGCGTCTTCTACGCGCTCGCCGTGTCGAGCCTGTCGGTCATCGGTGTCTTGATGGCCGGGTGGGCTAGCTCCAACAAGTTCGCGCTGCTCGGCGCGTTGCGCGCAGCCGGCCAACTAATTGCGTACGAACTTCCATTGCTGCTCGCTGTTGTCGGGGTCGTGATCCAGGCCGGAACGATGAGCCTTCAGGGCATCGTCACCGCCCAACAGGACGGATCGATTTTTGGTATCACGGCTATAGGTAACCCATTTATTTTCACGCAATTCATCGGCTTCGCTCTGTTCCTAGTCGCCGCGCAAGCCGAACTCACACAGCCCCCATTCGACATGCCAGTAGCAGAGAGCGAACTGATCTCCGGCTACATGGTCGAGTACTCAGGGTTTCGTTTCCTGTTTTTCTTCATCGGTGAGTTCGGTACAGCGTTCGCGTTCGCAGCGTTGGCAGCAACGCTCTTTCTCGGCGGATGGGCAATACCTGGTGTTCACGGCGCCACAGCTGAACTGCTTGGCCCGATCGTGCTTTTCGTAAAATTGATGGCCATCGCCTTCCTGATGTTCTGGGTGAGGTTCACATATCCGCGCCTGCGCGAGGACCAACTGCAGTCCCTCGCTTGGAAGGTGCTCATTCCGATCGGCCTGATCAACATCGTCGCTACAGGGATCCTTAAGGTGGCCGTCGGATGAAGAAACTAAAGATCCCAGGAGTCATTAGCGGACTCGGTGTGACGTTCCGCACCATGATGAAACCAGCGGTAACGGTGCAGTATCCACACGAACGCGAAGACCCGCCGCCGCGCGCGCGTGGAGTCATTGCACTCAAGGAAGAGAACTGCACTGTCTGCATGCTGTGCGCGCGTCAATGCCCGGACTGGTGCATATATATCGAAGGACATAAAGAACAACGTCCTCCGCGCAGAGAAGGCGGTCAGCCTCGGGCGGTCAGCCTCTTAGATCGATTCGATATTGACTACGGGCTCTGTATGTACTGCGGGATATGCGTTGAGGTTTGTCCGTTCGACGCTTTGTTCTGGAGCCCCGAGTACGAGTATTCCGAGCCGAATATCGCAGATTTGCTGCATGACAAAACCAAACTCGGTGAGTGGATGTCAGGCGTGCATGAACCCGAGCCACTTGAAATTGGCGCGGAAGTGAAGAAGAAGTGATTGCTCAAAACGTTGTCTTCTGGATCCTGGCTGTCGCGATGGTTCTCGCTGCGATCGGCGTAGTCCGTTCCAACAACCTCGTGCATGCCGCGCTTTATCTAGTCGTAGTACTCGCCGGTTCGGCGGCGCAGTTCATTCTCCTGGCAGCAGAGTTCGTTGCGTGGGTCCAGGTGTTGATCTACATCGGCGCTGTAATCATCTTGTTCCTGTTCGGCATCATGCTCACGCGTGCTCCGATGCGCGAAGACCTCAGCCTTGACAACGACCAGCGGCTAGCGGGCGCGGTGGTGGCGCTATTCCTCCTCGGTGTGTTGTCCACGCTGTTGATCCAGGCTTTCGGTGATTCGAAGATAGACATCACCGGACCACAAGGTTCAGAGCTGGTCAACAACGGCCGGGCTGGCACGCTTGCGGAGTCGATCTTCTCGACCTACGTGCTGCCATTTGAACTTGTGTCAATACTGCTCTTGGCTTCGCTCATCGGAGCAGTCGTGCTCGCGAGGAGAGACTGATGATGGTCGCGCAGTTCCTGGTGTTAGCGGCCGTGCTGTTCTGCATTGGTGTTTACGGAGTTCTTGCTCGCCGTAATGGAGTGCTCGTGCTGATGAGTGTCGAGCTCATGTTGAACGCAGTCAATATCAACCTGATTACATTTTCTGCATACCTGCGCGAGACGTCGGGCCAAGTGTTCGCGCTGTTTGTAATTACCATCGCCGCCGCAGAGGTTGGGGTAGGCCTCGCGATCGTGCTTTTGATTTATCGCAACATTTCAAGTCCTGATCTTGACCAACTAGACCAGATGAGCGGCTGACGAACATGATGAATTTCGCCTGGCTCATTCCGGCTATCCCCGTCGTCTCTTTCGCGCTGATCTTGTTCTTTGGCAAGAAAATGCCGCGGCAAGGTTCTGAGATTGGGATCGCGGCGATTGCAAGCTCCTTCGTTCTGTCGTGCATCGTCGCCGTCCAGTGGATACAGCGGGTAGACGAAACCGTTAGTGAACATGGGCTTGGGATAGTTCGGGCCATCGGCAAGGGATTGTTGGCCAATCCTGAACAGGGCGTTGCAATCACGCCAGTCATCAACACTGTCGAGTGGTTTCGGATTGGCACTTTAGAAGTTGCTGTCGGGACACAGATCGATGGCCTGGCCGTGATGATGCTCTTTGTTGTCACTCTGATCTCGTTACTCGTGCACATCTACTCGACGAGCTACATGCACGGTGATGTTCGATACACGTACTTCTACGCTGCGCTCTCGCTGTTCACGGCGTCGATGCTCACGCTGGTCGTTGCTCCAAACACATTGCAACTACTTCTAGGTTGGGAACTTGTAGGTCTTTGTTCGTTCATGCTCATTGGCCATTGGTGGGAAGAAAAGGAGAATACGAATGCCGCGCTCAAGGCGTTCTTAACGACGCGTACCGGTGACATAGGACTCATGATCGGAGTGATTGTCACCTTCTTTGCAGCTGGCCAAACCTTTGACATAGTTCAAATCAACGTGCTCGCCCTAGAAGGACATGGTGGACACACCATCTGGATGGTTGGCGCTTCGTGCTTGCTGGTTGGGATAATCGGTAAGAGCGGCCAGTTCCCATTGCATACGTGGTTGCCAGATGCAATGGCAGGGCCGACCCCAGTGTCTGCTCTCATCCACGCCGCAACAATGGTCGTCGCAGGTGTGTATCTCGGAGCGCGTATGTACGGCGTGTTCTGGCAAGGGTTCTCAATCGAAGACGGCGGCGTAAACCCGATGGCGCTGGTCGGCGGGATCACGATTCTTATCGGGGCTGCGCTTGCCTTCGTGCAGGATGACATCAAAAAGGTGCTTGCGTACTCAACCATCAGCCAACTTGGGTACATGGTGATGGCGTTGGGTATTGGCGCATGGGTTGGCGCGGTGTTCCACTTGTTCACGCATGCGTTCTTCAAGGCACTTCTATTCTTGGGTGCAGGATCGATTGCTCACTCTGGGTCGCATCACTCCTTCGATATGAAGAAGGACATGGGTGGCCTCAGGAAACACATGCCGGTCACATTCTGGACGTTCATGGTCGGTTCATTCGCGCTGGCTGGGATTTTCCCGCTCGCCGGCTTCTGGTCGAAGGACGAAATCCTGGCAACCGCCGGACAAGGCGGCTATGAGATCTTTATGGTTGTCGGACTTGTCGGCGCTTTCCTAACCGCCGCATACATGACGCGTTGTGTTTGGCTCTCGTTCTTCGGTGAGTACCGCGGCCACGCAGATCCCCACGAATCACCGAAGCCCATCATCATCCCGCTGATTGTCCTTGCAGTATTCAGTGTTCTTGCAGGACTCGCGAATGCCTCAGCGTTTGGGATCGAGAAGTTCAAGGAATACATAGAGCCCCATGGAGAAGCGTTCCCCGAAGTGTTGACACCACAATTCGATGTCGCTCTAGCAGCGCTGTCGTTCGCGATTGTTGTGATCGCTATCGGCATTGGAGGGTTTTTCTGGGTAGACCGGCGCGAGTTGCGCGCGCTTAAGGGTTTAACCGATAGAAGTGGCGCGGCGAAGGCCGGTCACTCGTTCCTTATGAACAAGTACTACCTAGATCACCTTTACGAGCGAGGCATTGTCGCCGGGATCAAGGGGCCGATTGCTAGGGCAGCGTATTGGTTGAATCAAAACGTCATAGATGGAGTTGTCAACGCGGCGGGGCGCGGCTCGGCCGCGCTCGGTCGTCTCACCTATCGCTTTGTAGACCAAGACGTGGTCGACAAAGCAGTCAACAGCATTGCCCAAGAGACGGGGAACGTAGGCGGTCTCTTGCGATACGTACAGTCCGGTCGCGTGCAGCGTTATGCGCTCATGCTTTTTGGAGCGGTCGGGGTATTGGCCCTGTCGCTCGTCATCTTCAGCTAGGAGAACAAGCGCAATGAACTGGTTCCAGGATTGGGCGCTGACCCTTGCGATCTTCTTACCCGCTATCGGGATGGTCATCATCCTGTTCATCCCGCGCGCCAAGGAGAACGCCATCAAGCTTGTGGCGCTGTTGACTTCCCTTGTCACGCTCGCCGTAGGTATAGGGATCCTCGCGGACTTCGACTACTCCAACACGGGAGTAATGCAGTTCCGCGTCAACGATTCGTGGATTGATCTGATCCAGGCTCGGTACCACCTCGGTGTAGATGGCATCTCACTCCCGATGCTCATTCTCTCGATGGTCGTAACAGTTCTGTGCATCGTCTACTCGTGGAATCACTTCCCTGAACCGCATAACCCGAAAGGGCTGCTCGCGCTCATTCTGCTACTCGAAGTCGGAATGAACGGCACGTTCCTTGCAGAAGATCTGATCCTCTTCTTCGTCTTCTTCGAGATCGTTTTGCTGCCGATGTTCTTCATGATCGGTGTTTGGGGAGGACCGAACCGCGAGTATGCATCGATCAAGTTTTTCTTGTTCACGCTGTTCGGATCAGCACTCATGCTCTTGGGATTCCTGGCGCTGTTCTTCCTCGCTGGAACGTTCCAGATCCCCTCGCTTACGGCGAAAGCCGGAATTGATATTGCGCACAACACACAGAACCTGATCTTTCTTGGTCTATTTCTTGGTTTCGCGATCAAGGTGCCAATGTTCCCGTTCCACACTTGGCTCCCAGACGCACATACTGAAGCTCCAACAGTTGGCTCCGTGCTGCTGGCGGCCGTTCTCCTGAAGCTTGGTGCTTACGGGTTCATCCGCATCGCATTGCCGACATTGCCGCATGCCGCTGAGACATGGGCACCATGGATTGGTCTGCTCGCAGTCGTAGGTATTATCTACGGCGCATTGTGTTGCCTTGCGCAGACGGACATGAAACGCCTCATTGCGTTTTCGTCGGTGTCCCACATGGGGTTTGTCATGCTCGGCATCGCGACTCTCACTGCCTTCGGCATAAACGCGGCCATCTTCGGCATGGTTGCGCACGGACTCATCACAGGAATGTTGTTCTTCGTCGCCGGTTCCGTACAGCACAACTACGGGACACGTGAGTTGAGCCGTCTGGGCGGGCTTCTAACTTCGGCTCCAAAGATGGGCTGGATATTTGGGTTCTGTGTGATGGCATCGCTCGGACTTCCGGGATTAGCCGGATTCTGGGGTGAGTTCCCAGCGGTTCTTTCGGCATATCAACCGGCTCCGGGTCTAGATGTGACTACATTCCGAATTTTCATGGTTGTCGCCGCCATAGGCACGGTTCTCGCGGCCGGATACTTGCTTTGGATGTACCAACGCGTCGCCTTTGGAACGCCGAAACCCGAGTTCGCCGAAGCGCACATTCATGATGTTTCCAAGATCGAGTGGCTCGCTTGGTCGCCGATGTTGATCGGCATCGTGGTATTCGGAATTTATCCGCAAGCAATATTTGGTATCACCAACGGTGCTGTCATGAAGCTGTACGGCGGATGAGGCCATGAATCCCGGTTGGGATTTCCATGCGTTAGCGCCGCTGATCGTGATTGTGATCACGATCGTTGTTGTGCTGTTCGCCGACTTCTTCTTCGAATATCGCGGACGCTTCCGCACGTCACAATTCGCGACCTTCGGCGTGCTCGCTGCGATGGTCCCTGTCGTGACGCTCGCCGTGGACGGTGGCACCCGTGTGATGTTCGGCGGTGCAATCGTCGTGGACCCATACGCGCTCACGATGCAGGGGTTTTTCCTAGTCGCTACGTACATCACGCTTTTGATTTCTGTCGATTACATCGGCGATGGCGATTACTACCAAGGTGAGTTCTATGTGTTGATGTTGACCTCGCTGTTGGGCATGTTGGTGATGACGACAGCAAGAGACATGATCAGCATCTTCGTGGCACTAGAGACGATTTCAATTCCGACATTTGTAATGGCGGGTTGGCGGAAACATGACCGCAAGTCGAACGAGGCGTCGATCAAGTACTACCTGATCGGCGTGATCTCATCGGCACTGATGTTGTACGGCATGTCGCTGGTATTTGGACTTACCGGATCTACCTTGCTTTCCGAGATCTCGACCAAGGTTGCCTCCATCGACGAACCGTTGTTAATCGTCGCCGTGTTCCTTACGCTCGTCGGTTTCGCATTCAAGGTAAGTGCGGTGCCATTCCACTTTTGGGCGCCAGATACTTACGAGGGAGCACCGACCCCTGTTACGGCTTATCTTTCTGTCGCCTCTAAGGCGGGTGGCTTTGTCGCGTTACTGACCATCGTGTATTTCGGTTTCTTCGACGCTCCTGATACATGGCAGCCTGTCATCTGGGTTCTCGCCGCAGCATCCATGCTGCTTGGCAACCTCGCAGCATTGCGCCAAACCAATATCGTCCGGATGCTTGCTTATTCATCGATCGCGCAAGGTGGTTTCCTGCTTGTTCCATTCGCAGTAGCCGCCGATGGTGGTGCCGCGAAGGCATCGTTCGAAGCAGTAATCATCTATTTGCTCATCTATGGCGCTATGAACCTGGGTGCGTTTGCGGTAGTTATCACTTTGGCGCGGCGCACGAAAAGTGCCGAGATCGAGTCGTATGCAGGTCTAGGTTCGTATGCGCCATGGTTGGCGCTGTTGATGAGCGTGTTCATGTTTTCATTGGCAGGTGTGCCGCCTTTCGCTGGTTGGTTCGCCAAGTTCGTGATGTTCCGATCGGTGCTTGAAGCTGGCACACCTGCTGCGACGGTGCTGGGAGTAATAGCAGCGGTCAGTTCGGTAATCGCGTTCTTCTATTACGCACGGGTTGCGCGGGAGATGTGGTTCCATTCGGTACGCGAAGATGCCGACGCGTCTCCCGTTCAGATGCCGATAGCGCTCACCTTTGCGATGGGTGTTTGTGGGGTGATCGTGCTCGCGGTCGGTGTTTATCCCCAGGCTTTTGCGTTTCTCGGCGACTTCGCCGCCGGCGGCTGACGGGCTGTCTCAACGTGAGCAGCTCGTTCTCCGGGCTAGTAGAACGAATCCATCGGGTGGGTCCGATTCCGTTCTCGACGTTCGTTGATGCCGCGCTATACGAACCCGGTTATGGGTTTTTTGCGACGGGAGGCGGTGCTGGGCGAGCTGGTGCAGACTTCCTGACAAGTCCTGAAGTGGGACCGTTGTTTGGCCATTGTGTTGGGCTCGCCATAAATAATTACTGGCATTTGATGAAGGAACCGGACCCGTTTTTGGTGATCGAGGCCGGCGCTGGCAATGGGCGTTTGTGCCGAGACGTTTTGCGATCCGTTCCTGATTGCGCGCAAGCGTTGCGTTACGTGTTGGTGGAACGCAGCGCGGTATTGCGCGAAGAGCAGCACGCACGCATCGAGATTGAACCCGTTGAGTATGCGCTAGGACCTTCGGAGCCTGTTGGCGACGGTGAACCCGTAGAACGGATCGCGGGAACCGGTCCGATTGTCACGGCTCTCGATGCACTTCCTGCGACCGTGTTTGATGGAGTAGTGATTGCAAACGAACTTCTCGACAACCTTGCCTTCGACGTAGTGGAACGCACCGGTAGGGGTTGGGACGAGATACGAGTTGGCGTTGATGACGAGGGAAAATTTCTAGAAGTACCGATCCCTGTATCCGATGAACTCGGAGAGTGGATGCTCGGCATCGATGCTCCCGTCGGTGCGCGCCTTCCGGTGCAGCGCGCTATTGAGGCATGGCTCGAAGCCGTTGCTGGACCGATGCGTAGAGGAGCGATTGTGCTCATCGATTACGCAGCGGACATCGAAACGATGGTCGGCAGGGGTAGAGGGTGGTTGCGTACCTATCGCGCACACGGTTCCGGTGGTGATCCGCTCGAAGCTCCGGGGAGTCAGGACATCACGGCGGATGTATTGCTTGAACCACTGCGCCGCGCAGCTCGTCGCGTTGGACTAACGCACGCAGCGGAAACCACGCAAGCCGACTGGCTCCGAGAGCTAGGCATCGATGCTCTGGTTGCAGAAGGGTGGGCAACATGGGAAGTGGGAGCCGCGCGCGGCGATCTAGAAGCTCTCGCCGGACTCAGTCGAATCTCTGAGGCGACAGCATTGACGGATCCGACAGGGCTTGGGGCTCACACGGTAGAGGTGTTCACTAAGGGGATCTGATTAATCGGTCTCGTTCCTCTTAAACGAAATGCATGCAGGTAATCTCCGGTCCCGAATGTCGCGCGTTACCACCGCGCATTGAATGGAGGCACAATGGACGACGTGACGCTTGAAGGACTGCTCGAGGAGGATCGCCTCTTCGCTCCATCGATGGAGTTCGTGTCCAATGCGCTTGTTGTTGACGGCACGTTCGCAGCAGATGCCGATTTCGAAAGTTTCTGGGCCGCGCAAGCGACTGAATTACTCGACTGGGACGTCGACTTTCACACCGTTCTCGAGTGGAAACAGCCATTCGCTAAGTGGTTCTTGGGTGGCAAGCTCAATGTTTCTTACAACTGCCTAGATCGCCATGTCATTTCTGGCCACGGTGATCAAGTCGCTTTCCACTGGGAAGGTGAGCCAGGCGATTCGCGCGTCATCAGTTACACAGAGATGCTGGCAGAGGTTTGCCGCACCGCCAATGCTCTCAAGTCGTTGGGGGTCGAGAAGGGTGATCGCGTTGCCATCTATATGGGTATGGTGCCTGAGTTGGCGGTTGCGATGCTGGCTTGCGCGCGCATCGGAGCAGTGCACTCCGTCGTGTTTGGTGGCTTCACAGCCGATTCTTTGCGTGCACGCATCAATGATGCCGAAGCCAAGGTATTGATAACTGGCGATGGCGCGTGGAGAAGGGGTGGAATCGTCGGGTTGAAGGCGATCGCAGATGATGCGATGTCCGGGACGCCTGCCATCGAGAAGTGCCTTGTCTTGCGGCGTACAGGTCACGACGGAGTCGCGATGATTGATGGACGCGACGTGTGGTGGCACGACCTTGTCCCATCGCAGTCCGACGAGTGTGTTCCTGAGTCGATGGACGCTGAAGATCTTTTGTTCCTGCTTTACACGAGTGGTACCACCGGTAGTCCCAAGGGAATCATGCACACGACGGGTGGATACCTAACGCAGGTCGCGTTCACCCACAAGTACGTCTTTGATCTGCATCCCGAAACAGATGTTTTCTGGTGCACGGCAGACTGTGGTTGGGTGACAGGGCACTCGTACATCGTGTACGGCCCGCTCGCGAACCGAGCGACGAGTGTCATGTATGAAGGCACACCGGACTTCCCCGACAAAGATCGCTTCTGGCAAATCATCGAGAAATACAAGGTGACCACGCTCTATACCGCTCCAACGGCAATCCGCACGTTTATGAAATGGGGCAGCGAATACCCCGCAGGGCATGACCTGTCGTCGTTGCGGCTACTCGGTTCCGTAGGTGAGCCGATCAATCCCGAAGCATGGGTCTGGTATTTCGAAAACATCGGAGGGTCGCGATGTCCAGTCGTTGACACTTGGTGGCAGACCGAGACGGGAGCCATCATGATTAGCCCGCTGCCGGGAAAGACGGTGGCGAAGCCGGGTAGCGCGACGTTTCCACTTCCAGGTATCGGCGCAGACATTGTCGGAGACGACGGTGAACCCGTCGGTATCCCAGGTGGCGGCTACTTGGTGCTTACGCATCCTTGGCCATCGATGTTGCGAGGCGTTTGGGGTGATCCGCAGCGATACATCGACACGTACTGGTCACGGTTCGACAAGAAATACTTCGCAGGCGATGGAGCGAAGCGCGATGGGGATGGCTACTTCTGGCTTCTTGGCCGCGTAGACGACATCATGCTTGTGGCGGGCCACAACATCTCAACGACAGAGGTTGAATCGGCATTGGTCTCGCATCCTGCAGTAGCTGAGGCTGCGGTGGTAGGCAAGACACACGAAACGACCGGTCAAGCGATCGCTGCGTTTGTGACATTGCGCTCGGGATATGAAGCCAGTCAAGAACTCGTCGCTGAACTCCGCGCGCACGTAGCGGAACAGATCGGGCCGATAGCGAAGCCGCAATCGGTGTTGTTCACAGATGATCTACCCAAGACGCGGTCAGGCAAGATCATGCGTCGCTTGCTGCGCAATGTTGCAGAAGACGAATCGTTGGGCGACACGACGACACTGGCTGATCCGAACGTAGTGGCCGGCATCAAAGCTCTCTACGCCGCCGATTCAACAGACGATGACGCATGAGTAAGTATCGGGCGCATGGCTAAGACGCCGCCCGAGCATTGGACATGGCGAGACGCTCCAATCGAGCCTGGTCCGGCTGTGGTTGTCGACATCGATGGTGTGCTATCCGATGCCACGATTCGCCAGCATTACATCGAAGCACCGCGCAGCGATTGGCGCGCCTTTTTTGACGCATGTGGAGCCGACCCTGTGATTGAAGAGGTGCGAGTAATGCTCGACCTCTTGGATCCTTCGATGAACGTGGTTCTGCTAACTGCTCGGCCGCAACGCGTGCATCATCTAACGGAAGCGTGGCTGCGGCACTATGGCATCCGTTGGGATTTGCTGATCATGCGGCCGTGGGGCGACTACGAGGTATCGCGAGAATTCAAGCAGTCCACGGTTTGGGACTTGAGGTCGTATGGCTTCCGGCTCCGGCTAGCCATCGAGGATGATCGTCGCAACGTCGAAATGTTGCGCGCAGAAGGTGTTCCCTGCATCTACTTCCATTCGGGTTATTACGGCTGAGAGTTCAGTCTCGGAAGTTTTCGAATTGCAATGGGATGCCGAAGTCGTGTTCGCGCAATGCCGCTATGACATCTTGAAGGTCATCGCGCTTTTTACCGCTCACCCGTAGTTGGTTTCCTTGTACTTGATGCGAGAGACCTTTGATTCCCATCGCCTTGATGAACTTGCCAACTTCGCGCGCCTTCTCGTCGTTGATTCCGACCTGCAGGGTCACGACTTGGCGAACGGTGCCCTTGGAGGCTTCTTCGATCTTGCCGTATGAGAGCGCCTTGAGAGAGAGCTTGCGCCGCACGATCTTTTCTTCGAGCACCTGTGTGAGCGCGGTTAGGCGTGACTCGCTTTCGGTGTGCAACTCGATGGTCGATTCCTTGTACTCGATTGACGAGTCGGTTCCTTTGAAGTCGTAGCGCGTACCGATCTCACGCGCGGCTTGATCGACTGCGTTGCGTACCTCTTGCATGTCGATCTCGGATACAACGTCAAAAGTGGGCATCGGTGTCGGTACTCCAGGGTGAGGACGAAAGGGTGGCTGCTAATGTGCCCCCGGGGTCTGTACCCAAGTGGCCAAAGGGGACTGGCTGTAAACCAGTTGCGCAAGCTTCGGAGGTTCGAATCCTCCCGGGCCCACAAACCCTACCCATTTCACCGTTTGTCGTGTAGCCCACGGCTTGTTCAATTGGGAGGTGCATTCCCTCACGAGCGCACCTCGCCCACTTCAACCGTTTGTCGCAGAATGCACGGTGGCGGTGCTCTAAACGACTAGCGCCCCGGGGTTGGGGGGCGGGGGTGTCATGGCCCGCGCGTTACGGCGGCGTGTCATGGCGGTGGTCTTGGCGCTGGCATGAGGCTCATCTCTGAACCAGTACCTATAAGGCGCGCATTGTCTCTGTGCTTTTGTCTGTGATGGTGATGACACAGGCGGTGCAGGTTCGCAAGTGTTGTTGGCCCACCATGAGCAACCGGATTGTTGTGGTCAATTTCTAAGTGTCTGGTGACATGACAGCCTCTAATCACACATTCACGGTCGCGGGTCTCAATGGCAGTGCGTAAGCGCTGTGGGATGACCCGGCCCATGTGAGTTACAGAGACAATGTCAGTGCCATCAGTGATAAGTGCTTTGAGGAAAGCATCTTGGGCTAACTCACGCGCCACCCCTACAGGGATTGGCCCCACACCTGCAATCTCACAGAACTCTGCTGGCACTGCGCCTGGTTGGCTGTGACCACGTATGAATGCTTCATGGGAAACATGAACAACCACAGTTGCTGGCGGGCTCTTAGAGGCTCCACCTGTGCCGCCGCCCACTCCTTGGGTCGCAGCCATTGCTACTAGGGCATCAAAAGCA